>NZ_JACHLZ010000001.1:2400000-2749778 GCF_014204755.1 Brachybacterium aquaticum | reverse complement strand
GCAGCAGGGCCTCGCCACCGGCGAGGAGCTCATGACCCTGGACGACGTCGCCGCCTCCGACGGGGCGTGGCTGCTGTCCTCCACCCGCCTCGCCGCCCCGATCGCCCAGCTCGACGACCGCGAGCTGCCCACCGACCCCGAGCTCACCGCCCGCTTCGAGCGCGTGCTCAAGGGCGGGATCTGAGCCGAGCCTCCATGGGGGCGCCTCATCCCCGGCCGGGCCCGCAGACCCAGAGAGCCACAGACCCACAGATAGGTCGATTCCGTTCCAGTTCGCCCGCGAATCTGGAATGGAATCGACCTATCTGTGCATGTGAACCGCGGGGCATGTGATCTGCGGGCTCAGGTGCCGGCGAGGAGGTCGCGGGCGAGGTCCACGTCCACGACCAGGGTGCGGATCACGCCGCTGCGAAGCACCCCGGCCACGCCCCGCGCCTTCTCCGCGCCCGCCGCGACGCCGAGCACCTCGGGGATCCGCAGCAGCTCGGAGAAGGTGACGGCGAGGACCCGCTGGTCCGTCGGCGCCCCCAGCGGCACGCCGTGCGCGTCGATGAACCGTCCGCATACGTCCCCGACCGGGCCCTGCGCCTCGAAGGCGGCGCGCTCCTCGTCGCTGAGCGCCATCAGCTCGAGCACGTGCGGGGAGGAGTGCTGGCCCATCGAGCCGATGCCCACTACGGCGAGCTCGACCTGCGCGGCCGCCTCGAGCACGGTGCGGATCGAGGACTCGGCCCGCAGCGTCTCCGCGGCCGTCGCGGACTCGAGCACCGCCGGGGCGTAGAGGGTGCGGGGCGTCGCGCCGAGCCTGGAGGCGAGCACGCGCAGCACCGACTCGCCGGAGTCGAACTGGTCCAGTGCGCTGTGCCCTCCCACCAGCGGCAGGACGGTCGGCGTCGGCCGCGGGCGCAGGGTCTCCATCCGCGCCACGACGCTCTGGACGGTCTGCCCCCAGGACAC
This sequence comes from Brachybacterium aquaticum, assembly GCF_014204755.1. NCBI lineage: Bacteria > Bacillati > Actinomycetota > Actinomycetes > Micrococcales > Dermabacteraceae > Brachybacterium > Brachybacterium aquaticum. Next base: position 2,748,821 of record NZ_JACHLZ010000001.1, on the reverse strand, counting down.
GCCGATGCTGCGCACGGTCGCGGCGCGCTCGGAGATCAGCGCCGCCCCCTCGCGGGCCACCGCCTCCATCGCCGAGGTGCGCGGGGCAGAGACGACATGCACCTCGGCCAGGGAGAAGGTGGCGCGCAGCGCCGCCTCGAGCGCCTCGTCGCGGCGCGGCGGACCGTCCGGGTCGTGGATCGTCACCTCGACGATCCCGCGCTCCTTCGCCTGGGACAGGATCCGCGACACGTTCGAGCGGGACAGCCCAAGCTCCGCGGCGACCTCGGTCTGCGAGCGGCCCTGCTCGTAGTACAGGCGCGCCGCCCGCACCACGAGGGCGGTGTCGCGAGCGGCGGGCATCGGGGCTCCTGGAGGGCTGGGGGAGTGGAGGACGAGGGTCCGCGCGAGCGGCGGGGCCGGTGCTGTTCAGGGTACGCACCCGGGCCGGTGCGCGGCGCCCGTGTCGCCGAGGGGCCCGGGAGTGCCAGAATCGGGGAGCCGCCATCCGGGAGGAACCATGAGCACTGATCCCCGACACCGCGCGTCCGACGGCGCCGGCGCCGAGCACCCGTCGGCCGACGGCGTCGCGCCCAGCGCGCCGGGCGGGCCCGCGCCGCTCGCGCTGAGCGTGGTCGTCGCGCACCTCGACGTCACCGACGCGGAGGACGTGCTGCGCTCCCTGGCCGGGCGGCTGCTGGACCACGGCGCGGTGACGCTCGGCTTCCCCGAGGCGCTGCGCGCCCGCGAGCGCCGCTACCCGACCGGGCTGCCCACCCCGATCCCCACCGCCATCCCGCACGCCGACCCCGAGCACGTGCTCGTCCCCGGCCTGGCGCTGGCGACCCTCGCCCGTCCCGTGCCCTTCGGCGAGATGGGCGGCGCCGGCGGGAGCGTGGAGGTGCAGCTGGTGGCGATGCCGCTGCTCACCGACGCGCGCGAGCACCTGGTCGCGCTCCAGCGGCTGATGGCGCTGCTGCGGGACGAGGCGTCCGTCGCGGCGCTGCTGGATGCGGCCGACGATGACGAGCTCGAGGCCCGCGCGAGCCTGCTGCTCGCCCAGATCGCGGCCGACAGCCGCACCGACACCCGGGAGGGGACCGCATGAGAACACCGCGCGTGGGCGTGAAGGCACTGATCATCCGCGACCAGCAGGTCCTGATGAACCGCTACCTCGACCCCGACGGGACCGAGATCTACGCCCTGCCCGGCGGCGGCCAGGAGCACAGCGAGGACCAGCGCAGCGCCATGGTCCGCGAGTGCCGCGAGGAGATCGGCGCGACGGTGGAGGTGTTCCAGCCCGCCTGCATGTTCGAGATCATGATGGATCACCGCATGGTCGACGGCTCCCCGATCCCGCCGTTCCACCAGGTCAACATCGCCTACTGGTGCGGACTCGCCGAGGGGGAGGAGCCCGGCGAGGGCACCGAGCCCGACCCCGGCCAGGACGGCACCGCCTGGCTCGACCTCGCCCATCTCGACCGGCACATCGTCCACCCGCCCGAGCTCGCCCGGTGGCTCGCCTCGGACCCGAGCTCGAGGCCGTTCTCGCTGGGGGTCTGCCGGAGCTGAGGAGCGCGTCGGCCGGGAGTCCCGTCGGCCGACGGACGACCGATGCCAACCGGTCGACCACATCCCCGGCCCCGGCGCTAGGCTGGGAGGGAACGTTCCCGAGGGCGCCAGGCGTTCCCGCGGGAAAGCCTCCGTCGGCAGCGCCGCCGCGAGGACCGCAGCCCCCGACCACAGCTAGGGCGTGTTGCTAAAGGGTAGTAGTCAGCCAATGCAGTGTCGCGGCGACGCAGAGCCCGGCGTGATAGTGCCGGGCGTACTTGTCCGAGCGCATCGCGATTCCTCGCCACTGCTTGAGCCGGTTGAAGCACCGCTCCACGACATTGCGTCCCCGGTAGCGCTGGCGCTGGTCTTCACCGAAGTCGATCGGTCTTCCTGGGCGGCGGCGCCGGTGCGCGATCTGATCCGCTCGCTCCGGGATCGTGGCCGCGATGCCATGCCGGCGCAGCCAGGCACGGTTCGCCTTCGAGGGGTAGCCCTTGTCCGCAATCAGGCGGTCAGGCCGTGTCCGGGGCCGCCCACGGGCGCCGGCCACGCTGATCTGCTCCAGCGTGGTGGCCAACATCGAGGTGACGGCCACCTGCCCGCCGGTCACCAAGAACGCCAGCACCCTGCCCTTGCCATCACAGACCAGATGCGACTTCGTCGTCAGACCGCCGCGGGAGCGTCCGATGGCATGATCAGCCGGCTCCGCCCCGGATTTCTTGTAGTTCATCAGGGCCCCCTGTGGGGCGGGGCAGGGTCGCCCCGTGCTGGTGGACGCGCACGATCGTGGAATCGATCGAGGCCACCCAGTCCAGCTCGCCAGCCTGCTGTGCCAAGGACTGGGTCTTCTCCAGCACCCGCTCCCACACGCCCTGAGCGGCCCACCGGTTGAAGTTCTTGTAGATCGTGTTCCAGTTCCCGAACCGCTCGGGCAGATCCCGCCACGGCGCGTCGGTGCGGAAGCGCCACGCGGTGGCCTCGACCACGATGCGCCGATCCACGGGCGGACGCCCGGTGGTCTTGGCTTCGGGGAACAGTGGGCCGATCACGGCCCAGACCTCGTCCGAGATGACATCACGCGACACCCCTCAAGACTGACGCATCCACCCCTTGAAACCTTTTAGCAACACGCCCTAGGGCGTGAGCCCGGATTGGGTCACGCGGCAGACTGTTCTGTGGCTGCTGTGGCGCCCGGGGCGTGTTGTCGGACCGCCTGCACTGCCACGATCACGAGCATCGCCGCACCGGCCGCCGCGGCGCCGGCCGGCCCGGCCACGTGCATGCCCAGGACCGCCAGGAGTGCCCCGCCGAGGCCGAGGGCGACCATGGACCCGCCGATCCACCAGAACACCGGGGCATGGAAGACCCGAGCGAAGGGGAGGAAGTGCGCGCCGACGACGGCGGCCACCAAAGCGCTCTGGGCCGTCGGGGCATGTAAGGCCTGAGCGACCAGGCGCGTGACCGGCATCAGCAGGAGCATTACGACGACGGCGACCCCGTAAACACGTGCCGCCCCCGGTGCAGGCGGGCGCAGCTCGGGGAGGACCCTGCGGCGGAACAGGATCACTGCAAGGGTGAAGGTGGCCAGGGCGGCAGCCAGCCCGCGCAGTGGGCCCTGTGTCGGTGAGGGCACCCCAAGGAGGCCGGCGAAGAGGAAGGCTGTCCCGCCGATGACTCCGATGAGCCCGCCGGAGACCACGGGGTGGCGCAGCGCGCTAATCCCGCGGACTGCCGTGGGAGTCTCGGATGGCTGGCGGCCGGCCGTGGTGGTGTGCGTTGTCATCGGATCCCCTCCGTCGGCGTGTGACCGGGTTTATCGTCCCATGGGGGCCTCGACGTGGGTGTCCAGGCGGGTATGGGTGGAGGCACGTCCCGGCTCGCCGGCGAGGGTTGTGGTGCGGCGTCGGCCTTCCAGAAACAACCGACTCTGCCTCAGTCGCGCCCGGGCGTGGGCCGGGTGCCTGGCGCACCCCAGGGGAGGATTCGGTCGGGTCTATGGCCATGCACTCCCGAAGGTGGGTGGGAAGGGGCCGGGTAGGTTAGCCGCCGTGACTAGCACCGCGTCCACCACGTCCACGGGTCTGATGGCATCGCGCGACATGACTCCAGACTCGCGCATTCACCGTCCCCGAATCCTTTAGCAACACGCCCTAGGAGCACCATGCCCACCTCGCCCCGCCTCACCTTTCACGACGGCCGCACGATCCCCCAGCTCGGCTACGGCGTGTGGCAGGTCGAGAACGAGGTCGCGGCCGACGCCGTCGCCGAGGCTCTCGAGATCGGCTACCGCCACGTCGACACCGCCCGCGGCTACAACAACGAGGCCGGCGTCGGCCAGGGCATCGCCCGCTCGGGCCTCGCGCGCGACGAGATCTTCGTGACCTCCAAGGTCCCCAACCAGGACCAGGGTCGCGACGCGACCCTGCGCTCCTTCGACGCGACCATGGAGGACCTCGGCCTGGACGAGCTGGACCTCTACCTCATCCACTGGCCCGCGCCCGAGAAGGGCCTGGCGCTCGAGACCTGGAAGACCCTGGTCGAGCTCAAGGAGCAGGGACGCATCCGCTCCATCGGCACCTCCAACTTCCGCATCCAGGACCTCGAGCTGCTCGAGGCCGAGACCGGCGTGCTGCCCGTCCTGAACCAGATCGAGCTGCACCCCTACTTCTCCCAGCCCGAGCACCGCGAGTTCCACGCCTTCAAGGGCATCCTCACCGAGTCCTGGTCGCCGCTTGGGCAGGGCGGCGGTGAGCTCGAGGACCCGGCCATCACCGCGATCGCCGACGCACACGGCACCACGTCCGCGCAGGTCATGCTCGCCTGGAACCTGGCGCTGGGCAACGTCGTGATCCCCAAGTCCGTCACCCCCGAGCGGATGGTGCAGAACCTCGCCGCCGTCGAGCTCGAGCTCTCGGCCGACGAGATCGCGAGCATCAACGGCCTCCACAAGGGCGAGGCCGGACGTCAGGGCAAGCACCCCGACGAGTTCTCCGGGCACCAGGGGGCCTGAGGCTCCGAGGCAGGACGCCTCTCGCCGACGACGGGGCCCTGCCGCGCAGGAGCGCGCGACCGGGCCCCGTCGCGCTGGTGCAGGGGGACCGTGTTGCACTCACGACGGGGCCGTCGCAGAATCGTGGGTCACCGCTGACCCGGCGCTCGACGGCGAGCGCCAGGCGGAGTGCAGCGCGCGAAGGAGTGCCTCGTGGAGTCCGACCCCCGCCCGTCCCAGGGCTCAGCTGCTGATCCGGTCGCCGGAGCGCTCGACGGTCCCGCCGATGTGCCCCTGGAGGAGGCGACCGTGCTGCCGGGCGCGGCCCTCGCCCACCTCGACGTGGACGACGCCGAGGCGGTGCTGCGCGCCCTGTCCGCCCGGCTGCTCGAGCTCGGCGCGGTCACCGACTCCTTCGAGCAGGCGGTGCTGGAGCGCGAGCGTCGGCAGCCCACCGGCCTGCCCACCCTCGTCCCCGCCGCGATCCCGCACACCGACCCCGAGCACGTGCTCACGGCCGGCTTCGCGGTCGCGACCCTGGAGCACTCGGTGCCCTTCGCCGAGATCGGCTCCAACGGCTCCCGCGAGGTCGAGGCCGAGCTGGTCGTCATGCTCGTGCTGAAGGACCCCGCCGCGCAGCTCGAGGCGCTGCAGAACCTGGTCGCCAAGCTGCAGGACCGCTCGGGAGTGCGGGATGTGCTCACCGCGGCGGACGATGCGGAGCTGGAGCGGGCTGCGCGGGAGTGGCTGGGGTCGTAGGCGGGGGTGCGGTCGCAGGGAGGCGGCTCGGTCCGGGAGCTCAGCCGTGCCGCAGCTCGGCGGCCGCGGCGAGGTCCTGAAGATCCTGCTCCATGACCTTGCGCGTGGCGGAGAAGCCGACCTTCGCCATTGCCGCGTTCATGAGCCTCGTGATCCCGCGCTTGGCGGGCATCTCCATCCCGAACTCCATCACCAGGTCCGTGCCGCCGGGCTTCTCGACCAGCGAGTGGACGGTGTGGTAGGTGACCTCGCCGTTCCGGGCGGTGACCTCGCTGCGCCGCAGCGGCTCCAGCGCCGTCACCTCGATCTCCTCGGTCGCGCTCATGCCCATCATCCTCCGGGTCTCGCGCCACCGGAAACCGACGGAGTACGGGCCGGGGGTGAGCAGCTCGACCGCCTCGATGCCGGAGAGGTTCTCGTCGGCGTGTGCGATGTCGGTGAGGATCGCCCACACGTCCTCGACTGACGCCGCGACGTGCTGGGTCAGACGGATCTCCTGGGTGCTCATGCCGGGAAGTCTACGGACGGGCCGGGCCGATGGGGCGGACGGGGCGGACGGGGCCGGCGGGCCCGGCCGGGCCGCCCGGCCCCGTCGGCCGACCCCTCACAGCGGCAGGCGCACGTACGTGGTCTCGAGGTACTCGTCCAGGCCCTCCGCGGCGCCCTCGCGGCCGAGCCCCGACTCCTTGATGCCGCCGAAGGGCGCGGCCGCGTCGGAGGCGACGCCGAGGTTCACCGCGACCATCCCCGACTCGATGCGCTGGGCGGCGGCGGTGACCTCGGCGAGATCGGCTCCGGTCACGTAGCTCATCAGTCCGAACTCGGTGTCGTTCGCGGCGGCGATCATCGCGTCCACGTCGTCCAGGACGATCACCGGGGCGACGGGTCCGAAGATCTCTTCGCGGTTCACGCGGGCGTCGGCTGGGACGTCCCCGAGCACGGTGGGCAGGTAGTAGGTGCCCTCTGCGCAGCCGTCCGGGAGCTCCTCGGCCGACGGGCGGCGCCCGCCGGTGAGGACCCTCGCGCCGCGCTCGACCGCGTCGGCCACGAGCTCCTCGACCTTCGCCACCGCCCCTTCGTCCAGCAACGGACCGAGCGTGGTGGACGGGTCGATGCCCGGCCCGACCTGCAGCGCCGACGCCTTCTCGACCAGCGCCTTCGTGAACTGCTCGGCGACGGAGGCATGGACGTAGAAGCGGTTCGCGGCGGTGCAGGCCTCGCCATTGTTGCGGAACTTCGCGGGCATCGCGGCGGCGACCGCGGTGTCGATGTCCGCCGAGGGCAGGACCAGGAACGGGGCGTTGCCGCCGAGCTCCATGGAGGTGCGCAGCACGTGCTCGGACGCCTGCGCGAGCAGGGTGCGACCCACCGGCGTGGACCCGGTGAAGGACACCTTCCGCAGCCGCGGATCGGCCAGCAGCGTGCTGGACAGCCCCTTGGAATCGGAGGTGACCACGCAGTTCACGACCCCGGCGGGAACCCCGGCGTCGGCGAGGACCTGCATCAGCAGCAGCGAGGTCAGCGGTGTGGAGCTCGCGGGCTTCAGCACCACGGCGCAGCCGGCCGCGAGCGCCGGACCGATCTTGCGCGTCCCCATGGACAGCGGGAAGTTCCACGGCGTGATCGCGAGGACGGGGCCGACGGGCCGCGCGACCGTGAGGATCGCCTGATCGGCCGACGGCGCCTGCCGGAACCCGCCGGGCAGGCGCACGGCCTGCTCGCTGAACCAGCGCAGGAACTCGGCGCCGTAGGTCACCTCGCCGTACGCCTCGGCCAGGGGCTTGCCCATCTCCAGCGTCATCGCGAGCGCCAGGTCGTCGGCCCGCTCGTGGCACAGCTCGTAGGCGCGGCGCAGGATGTCGGAGCGGTCGCGGGGGAGGGTTCGGGCCCAGGCGTCCTGCGCGGCGACCGCGGCGTCCAGCGCCTTGGTGCCCACGGCGGCGGCGTCCGCGTCGACCACCTCGACGAGGGCGCGGCCGGTCGCCGGGTCGGTGACCGGCAGCGACGGGGTGCCGCCGAGGAAGCCGCCGTCCACGAAGGAGCTGCGCGGCACGCGGTCCAGCAGGTCGGCGATGCGGGCGTCGGTGATGGTGGGCAGGTCGGGCACGGGGGTCCTCCTCGGCGTCGGGGCGGCGGGCGGTGGGCGGTGGGCGTGGCGGGGGATGGGCGGGCCCCGTCCAGTGTGCACCTCCGTCGAGGGAGACGGGGCGGGGGCGACCGTGTGGGAAGTGAGCGCCCTGGAAAAGTGCAGTCAGCGTCGGAGCTCCGCCGCATGGCCGTTCCTCCGACGCTGACGACACTGTTCCAGGGCCGACACCAACTCCTTCCGGCCGCCAGCGCATCCACCGCCCGGATCAGCCCCAGGTGGCTGAACGCCTGCGGGAAGTTCCCCGCCATCCGGCCTGCGCCCACGTCGTACTCCTCGGCCAGCAGGTACAGGTCGTTCGCACGGCCCAGCAGGGTCTCCAGCAGCGCCTCGGCATCCCCGCGCCGGCCGGAGCGGGCGTACTGCTCGACCAACCAGACGCAGCGCACCAGGAACGGGTGCTCGTCCCCGGGCAGACCGTCGGTGCCGGTCGCCTCGCCACTGGTGCGGTAGCGCAGCAGCAGACCGTCCCCGACCTGCAGGTCCGCCTCGATCCGGGCGACGGTGGCGAGCATGTGCGGATCATCGAACGGGACGAAGCCGGTGTAGGGGATCTGCAGGAAGGACGCGTCGACTTCGGTGCTGCCGTAGGTCTGGGTGAATGCCTCGTCGGCCCCGACCTCGCGGGTGAGGATCTCGGCGCGCACCTGCTCCCGCAGCGCCGTCCACCGGGCGAGCTCCTCCTCGGTCGCGGGCAGGCCGTGGTCGGTGACCGCCCGGACCGCCCGGTCGATGGTCGCCGACACCATCACCCGGCCGTGAGTGAAGGACGCAGGCGCCCCGCGCATCTCCCAGATGCCCTGGTCGGGCTGGTCCAGGTGGTCCTCGACGAAACGCACCAGCGCCTTCTGCAACGGCCAGGACCAGCGCGTCTCGGCCACGCCCGCCTCCCGCATCGAGGCCAGCGCGATCATCACCTCGCCCACCACGTCCGCCTGGTACTGGCCCGCCGCGCAGTTGCCGATGCGCACCGGGGCGGAGCCCACGTAGCCGGGCAGGTGGGGCAGCTTGCGCTCGCCCAGGTCGCGGTCCTCGGGGATCGAGTGCATGATCCGCAGCGACCAGTGCCCGTTCGAGTCGTCGCCCAGCAGCTTGCACAGCACCGCCTCGGAGTCGAAGCGCGGCAGGCACAGCCAGTCCACGTCCCCGTCGCGGGTGACCAGCGCGGCGGTGCGCTGGTCGGAGAGGAGGGCGTGGTCCGCGATCGGCGGGGCTCCGGCCGACGGGGCGGGGCGGGCGGAAGGAGCGACGGGCTGTGCGGACGTGGGAGCAGTCCACCGCGTCCGACCCCCCGCCGACGCCCGGTCGCCGGGTCCACGACCGAGCGGCGGCTCGAGGTGGACGCGGTGCTGCTCGCCACCGGCCGCCGCCCCGCCACCGACGACCTCGGCCTCGAGACCGCGGGCATCGACACCGGCGAGCACGGCGCGATCGTGGTCGACGAGCACCTGCGCACCAGCGCCCACGGTGTCTACGCCCTCGGCGACGTGCACGGCGGCGCCCAGCAGACCTACCTGTCGCTCGACGACCGCCGCGTGGTGCTCTCGCAGCTCACCGGCGACAGCTCCCGCGCGACCACCGACCGCGTCGCCGTACCGACCACCACCTTCCTCACCCCGCCGCTCGCGGCCGTGGGCCTCACCGAGGCCGAGGCTCGGGCGCGGGGGAAGGACGTGCTGGTCGCGACCCAGAAGGTCGCCGCGATCAAGGCGATGCCGCGACCGAAGACGCTCGGCGACCCGCGCGGCATGATCAAGCTGGTCGTCGACGCCCGCACCGACGAGATCCTCGGCGCGCGCCTGTTCCACGTCGATGCGCAGGAGGTCATCAACCTCGTCGCCCTCGCGATGCGCACCGGCACCACCGCCGCTCAGCTGCGCGACGGGATCTGGACCCACCCCTCCTCGACGGAGGCGCTCAACGAGACGCTGGGACTGCTCGCCCCGGCGGAATGAGTCCGACCGAGCGGGCATGAGCGAGCGGCCGGCGAGGGCTCTCCCCCGTCGGCCGCTCGCTCCTCCGCGCAGGGGTCCTCAGCGCACCGCGTCGAGGTGGGCGGGCAGCACCGCGTCGACGTGGCCCTCGATGTCGTCGTGGCGGGACACCCACTTCTCCACGTAGGGGCAGATGGGCACGATGCGCCGCCCGGCGGCGGTGGTCTGCGCGAGGGCGTCGCGGGTGAGGGTCGAGGCGAGGCCCTGCCCGCCGAACTCGTCGCCGATCACGGTGTGGAAGAAGATGCGCTGCGGGGCGTCGGTGATGTCGTCGACGTCGCGGTACATCGAGAACCCGACGCGCTTCCCGCCCACGCGGATGTCGAAGCGGTGGCGGTCGGGGTTGTCGACGACCTCGACCTGCGCGTCCTCGGGGCTGGTGGATGCGGGCTGCTCGGTCATGGCGGCGGTCCTCTCGGTCGTCGTCGGCTCGGAGGGCCAGGATAGGACGCGGCGTGCAGGCCCGGTGGAGGGCTCGGGGAGTCGCGGTGCGGGAGCTGTGCGGTGAGGCAGCTCATCAGCGATGAGTGTGCAGGTCGCCGCTGCTTTCCGTGGTGTTTCCAGGCAACCTTGAGCAAGCCGTGCGGAAGCCTGGAGGGTCCGGGAGAAGCCTCGGGACATGACCTCCTCCTCCCCGCACCGCTCCTCCGCGCCCCCGGGTGCCTCGACCGGCCTCTACCTGTCCGAGGACCTCGCGTCCGACCAGGGCCAGGCAGCGCATGGCCCGTCCGAGCGCGCACTGGGCGCGCACGACGCGATGGCGCTGGACGTGAGCGCGCAGGCCTCGAGCGTGGACGACGCGAGCGTGGACGACCGCTCGTCGCAGCAGGATCCCGAGGTCGACAGCAGCGACGTCCAGGATTCGCAGGTCAGGAGCCTGTCGATCCCCGGTCTGCTCGCCGGCGGTGCCGCAGCGGCGACCACGTCGGTGATCGGCGGCCAGCTCGGCATCGGCGGCACCGTCGCGGGCGCGGCGATGACCTCGGTGATCTCCGCAACCGTCGTCGCGCTCTACACCGACTCCGTCAACGGCACCACCCGCAAGCTCAAGCGGCTGAAGTCCAGGGTCGACGAGAAGGCGCAGCGCAAGGGCGCGGTCGCGGGCTCGTCCAAGACCGGGCGCGGCATGGCGGCTGATGGCGCGGCGGGCAGCGCCGGCACGGCCGACGGGGACGGCACGACCGGCGCGGACTCGTCGGATCGGACGCTGGGCCGCGGACGAAAGGCGGGACGGATCCTCCTGATGAGCGTGGTCATCGCGCTCATCGGCTTCGGTGCTGTGTTCGGAATCCAGCACACGACGGGCACCGAGCTCTCCCCGGGCACCGGCGAGATCCAGCGTTCGGTGACCGGCGCCGAGTCCGTCACCCCGCGCGACTCCTCCGGCTCCCAGGACCAGGACGGCTCCGGCACGGAGCAGGACGGCACGGACGAGGAGGGCGCTGGCGACGACGGATCGGGGACCGACGGCACCGACGGCACATCGACCGACGGTTCGACCACGGACGGCACCGACAGCACCGACGGATTGGGCGGCACCTCCACCGACGGGTCGACGGACGGTTCGACTGACGGCACCACGGGCGACGGATCCACCGGCCAGCAGGATGGCACCGGCTCGAGCGGCACGGGAAGTGGCACGGGCTCCAGCGGGTCCGGGGCCAGCGGCAGCGGCTCCGGCGCGGCCTCGGGTGACAGCTCCGGCACCACTACCGGCAGCGGGTCGGGCACCTCCAGCGGCTCCGGCTCCACGAACAGCTCCGGTGGCGCGACCTCGGGCAGCTCCGGCTCCGACACCGCAGCCTCGGGCGCCACGGGCAGCGGCACCACCGACGAGACCCTCGCCGCACCGAGCACCTCGGGCACCGACACAGGCACGTCCAGCAGCTCCGCCACCCCTTGAACCCGTGACCGTCATTCCAGCACCTTCTCCCCGCGCGTCGTGAGGAGGGAGCGTGTGGCGTGACGCGAGGCGATCAGCCCGCGTCGTCGGCACCCGCAGCGTCGCCCGCTTCCGCCGACTCCTCGTCCCCGCCCATGAACTCGCGCAGGTGCTGGGACAGGGCCAGCCGGCTCGGCTCGTGGCAGTACATCATGTGCCCGGCCTCGTAGTACTCCACGCGGATCCGGTCGGTGTAGTCGTCGCGCGGGATCGCGAGCTGGGCGAGGACGTGCTCGCTGGCGTGGAACGGGGTGGCGGCGTCGTGGTAGCCGTGGGAGACGAGCACGCGGGTGTGCGGGGACTTGCGCAGCAGCGAGGAGAGGTCGGAAGCGACCTCCACGGAGCGGTTCTCGAAGTCCTTGTAGCTCCAGGGGTGCACGCGGCCGGACATGATCTCGTAGACCACGTCGGTAGAGAACTCGAGCTCGCCGCGCAGGTACTGGTTGATCGCGGCGGTATAGGACGGGGCGAGCTGGTCGATCGACGGGTCGGTCTCCATCTGTGCGGCGTTGCGGTTCCCGGCCGGGGCGGTGAAGCGTCCGTCGATCCGGCCCACCACCTTCCCCTCGTCCCGCAGCAGCTCGGCGAGGAAGGCCATGTGCTCGATGCGCAGGTCGGCCCGCTCGACCCAGTCGGGGTCGACGCCCACGAGCGCGCCGATCCGTGCGGCGGCCTCCTGCTTCTGCGCGGGGTCCAGGCGCAGACCGGCTGCGAGCAGCGCCGGGTACTCCTGCTCGGCGAAGGCCTCGGCCTCGTCCACCACGTCCTGCAGCAGACGCCCCTCGTGCTTGCCGTGCGCATGCGCGATCGCCGCATAGGTGGGCAGGTAGTGCAGGTAGGGGCGGTCGTTGCCGAAGGAGAACTCGATCGATCCGAAGTCCAGCACCGGCGAGATGAGCGCGACGCCCGCGACCGCCACGTAGTAGCGGTCCATGAGATGCGCGGCCACGGCCGACGCGCGCGTGGTGCCGTAGGACTCCCCGGCCAGGTACAGCGGCGAGGTCCAGCGCTGGTGGCGGGTGAGCCAGTCCAGGATGAACGCGGCGATGAGGTCGCGGTCCGCCGCGAGACCGTGGTGCCTGTCGGGCTTCTGTCCCGGGGCGGGGCGGGAGTAGCCGGTGGTCATCGCGTCGACGACCACCAGGTCGGCGTCGCGCAGGATCGTCTCGTGGTTGTCCAGCAGGCGGTGCGGGGGAGCGCCGGGCGCGCCCGCGTCCCCGGAGTCCACGCGGCGCGGGCCGAGCAGCCCCAGGTGCAGCCACACGGTCGAGGCGCCGGGCCCGCCGTTGAAGGCGAACACCACCGGGCGCGGCGCCGGCGCATCACTGCCGGGAGGGGTGGAACCGGGCGCCGTGGCGCCGCGAGCGGTGGAGCGGGAGGCGACATACGAGACGGAGAACAGCTCGGCGTAGGCGGCGCCGCGCCCGTACTCGGCGCCCTCGGGCTCCTCCCGCAGCACCACGGTCCCGGCCGTGGCGGTGTAGTCCAGCGGCCCGTCCGGCAGGTCGAGGGTGTGAAGGGTGGTGACCAGGTGGTCCGTCGGCGGGGGAGTCGGGGCGGCCGACGGGGCCGCGCCGGCCGACGAAGCCATCCCGGCCGACGCGGCCGCGCCGACAGCAGGGCCGGACTGCGCGCTCGCGGCCGACGGGGTCGCGCTGCCGGGTGCGTCAGCGGGGGTGCCGCCGGGGGCGGCGGGGCCGGGCGGGATCTGCGGCTCGGTGTTCACGAGTCTCCTTCGATCGCGAGTCACTGGCGCAGGCGGGTATTCGCACAGGGACGTTCGCGGGTGGTCGAGAGGGCGGACGGGCGCGGGCGGGTGCGCCTCGATGGTACGTGGGTCACGTCCGGTGTGGTCTGCGGCGGATTTCCTGCGGGTCGACTGCGGGCGGTCCGGTGCGCCGACCCTGCGTCACCCGCACGTCCTCCACGCATCGCGCACTGCCCCCCGGCATGAATCCTGCCGGGGAGCATCGGCCCTGGGTCGCACCCCTCCCGTCGACCCCGTGCGCAGCGAGGCGCAGGTCACGGCGTCCTCCCAGGGTGACGCGGCGGGACCGGCGCCGGCCCCGTCGGCCGTACCGAGGGGTCACTCGAGGGCTGAGCGATGACCCTGTCCCGCCCCGGAATGCCAATTCCCCCATGACCTGCGAACGTGAACGTTCCCGTTCGTTACCGAACCTTGACCGGCGAAATGGTGTAGATCCACGGATTCGCGAGTAGTGTGACCGCAACCTCATTGCCGAGGACTGTGGAGGAGAACGATGACGCACCGCCTGACACGACGCTCTGCGCTGGCGGGAGGTGGCGCCGCGGCACTTGCCGGCGCCCTTGCCGCCTGCGCCCCACCGAACCCTGGCGAGATCAACGCCGAGCCCACCATCCCTGCTGCGGACGGGAAGGTCACGCTGACCTACTGGGCGTGGCTGAAGGATCTCCAGAAGGTCTGCGACGTCTTCAACCAGTCGCAGGACCGCATCCACGTGGACGCCACCTGGATCCCCGGAGGCAACTCCGGCGGCTACGCGAAGATCCTCTCCGCCGTCGCCGCGGGCGGTGGTCCGGACATCGCCCAGGTGGAGCTGCGCCAGATCCCCGAGTTCGCGCTCGCCGGCGCGCTCGTGGACCTCACCCGCTACGGCTTCGACCAGGAGGAGCCCGCCTTCGACCCCGGCGCGATCAGCCAGGCGAAGGTCGGCGACACCATCTGGGGCGTCCCGCAGGACACCGGCCCCGTCGCCGGGTTCTACAACCGCGAGGTGCTCGAGGGCGAGCTGGGCCTGACCTACCCCAAGACCTGGGACGAGTTCTACGAGACCGCCGGCGCTGTCAAGGACGCCGGCAAGGCGCTCATGAGCCTGGACCCCTCGGACGGCTCGTACCCGATCGCCTGGGCGATGCAGTCCGGTGCGGTGTGGTTCCGCCCCGAGGGCGACGGCTGGATCGTGGACATGGTCGGCGAGGCGTCGATGCGCGTGGCCGAGTACTGGGACCGCATCCTCGGCGAGAAGCTGCTGAACACCGGCTTCGGCGCCTTCTCCACCCCGTGGTACGCCGCGGCGGGCGACGGCAACGTGCTCTCGGCGATGAGCGGCTCCTGGGGCGACGCCCTGGTCTCCACCGTCCCGAACGGTGCGGGGAAGTGGGCGGTCGCGCCCATGCCCACCTGGCCCGACGGCTACGCGTCCGGCGGCCACGGCGGCTCGTCGGCCGCGGTGCTCGCCAACTCGCAGCACCCCGCCGAGGCGATCGAGTTCCTCACCTGGATGTGCACCGACCCCGCCGGCATCGACGCGATGATCGAGTTCTCGGGCATCGGCTGGTCCCCGGCGGCGGACTACATCGGCGAGGCCCGCCAGCAGCCCAGCGAGTTCTTCTCCGGCCAGAACTACAACGAGGACGTCATCGTCCCGATGGCGGCCGGGCAGAACCTCGAGTGGACCTGGGCCCCGCTCATGCAGCGCGCCCAGGCGATCATCGGCGACGGCATGACCGAGGCCGTCACCGGAGCCGTCCCGCTGGTGGACATGTTCGCGAACGCGCAGAAGGAGATCGTCGAGATCATGCAGACGATGGGTCTGAACGCGGAGGAGGCACGATGAGTCACAAGACCGCACCGTGGGCGCTGCTGGCGCCCTTCCTGATCCTGTTCATCGGCACCATGATCGTCCCGATCATCATGGCCATCGGCTACAGCTTCACCCGCGTCCAGCGGCACGGCCTGCTCGGTGAGGACGGCATCACCAGCGGCTTCGCCGGGTTCGACAACTACATCGCGGCGCTGAGCAACGCGAACTTCGTCGCCTCCATCGGGCGCATGATCCTGTTCGGCGTGGTGCAGGTGACCGTCATGATCGTCGCCGCGACGATCCTGGCGCTGCTGCTGGAGAGCGCCTCGGCGAAGTGGCCGGGCTTCTTCCGGGCCACCTACTTCCTGCCCTACGGCATCCCCGGCGTGATCGCCACGATCCTGTGGTCGTTCCTGTACATCCCGGGCTTGTCCCCGATCGTGGACGTGCTGCAGATGGTGGGGATCAACGTCGACTTCCTCGGCCCGAGCACGGTGCTGTGGTCGATCGCCAACATCGTCACCTGGACCTACACCGGCTACAACATGCTGATCATCATCGCGCAGCTGAAGTCGATCCCCGGTGAGCTCTACGAGGCCGCGAAGATCGATGGCGCCGGCGCCTTCCGCGTGGCCCGCTCGATCCAGCTGCCGCTGATCCGCCCGGCCCTGATGCTCACGATCATCTTCTCGATCATCGGCACCCTGCAGCTGTTCGCGGAGCCGCGACTGCTGCAGACCATGAGCGCCGGCATCACCTCCGAGTACACCCCGAACATGTCCGCCTACGCGTTCGCGTTCCAGTACAACGACATCGGCATGGCCGCGGCCCAGGCCGTGATCATCGCCGTGGCCGCCTTCCTCTTCTCGGCCATCGCGCTGGGCATCTCGAACTGGACGGAGAAGCGTCGATGAGCACCGCCGACACCACCACGACCCCTGTGAAGGCGCGCCGCCGCAAGGACCCCGTCACCGACGGACGCTCCGGCAGCCGCGAGGCCGGGCGCAGCCCCGCCAGCACCATCATCGTCACCGCCATCCTCGCGATCGCGGCGATCTACTTCCTGGTCCCCGTGTACTGGGTGGTCATCAACGCCACCAAGACCACCGAGGACCTGTTCGGCACCAGCGGCTTCTGGTTCGGCAACAGCTTCAACCTGGTCGAGAACATCCAGGCGGTCTTCACGGCCAACGGCGGGATATTCCCCCGCTGGGCCCTGAACTCGCTGCTGTACTCGGGCATCGGCTCGGTGCTGGCGACCTACTTCGCCACCGCCGCCGGCTACGCGCTGGCGAAGTACAAGTTCCGCGGCCGCGGCCTCGTCTACGGGCTCGTGCTCGGCGGCGTGCTCGTGCCCGGTACCGCCGTGGCCCTGCCGCTGTTCTTCGTGTTCAGCTCCATCGGCATCACCAACACCTACTGGTCGGTGCTGATCCCGTCCCTGGTCAGCCCCTTCGGCCTGTTCCTCGCCTCGATCTACGCGGGGGCCGCGATCCCCGACGAGATGCTGGAGGCCGGGCGCCTGGACGGCGTGGGCGAGCTGGGCCTGTTCCATCGCCTGGCCCTGCCGCAGCTGGTCCCGGCGCTGGTGACGATCCTGCTGTTCCAGTTCGTCGCCATCTGGAACAACTACATGCTGCCGCTGGTCATGCTGGCCGACGAGAGGCTGTACCCGATCACCCTGGGCCTGGACAACTGGCGTGCCCAGACCGACCGACTGCCCGAGTTCTACCAGCTCACCACCGGCGGCGCCCTGCTGTCGGTGATCCCGCTGGCGATCCTCATCCTGGTCCTGCAGCGCTTCTGGCGCGGTGGTCTGACGGAGGGCTCGGTCAAGGGCTGATCGACGTGCTGCGAGGCACGAGCGGTAGGAGATCAGCCGCTTAGGCAGGGCTGATCGCAGGAGGGGCCTCCCTCGACAGCAGACAGCGGGGAGGAGTTGCTGGAACGGCTCGGTCGTTCCGACAACTCCTCCCCGTTCGTCGTGGGGTGCGCGCCCCTGGGTCCCTCGGGGAGTGCTCTGCGGGGGAAGGCGCTGGAATGGCGCGGTCGTCCGGACAACTTCTCCCCGTTCGTCGCGAGGTGGGGGAGTTGCGCGCGCTCACGGTCGATGTGGAGCTCGGCATCGACCGTGAGCGCGCACAGGTTCGGCCGCTCGATGCTGCGGCGGACGGCTGGGCTGCGGGCCCAGGCTGCCCGCGCCTCGTGCGCCGGAACGGTGCGGAACCGCAACCCGGCGCCTCTTGTGCCCGTCGGCCGACGGGGGCTTCGATGACCCCATGACCACCGACGACGCCCGGTCCCGCGAGCTCCGCGACGCTGCCGCGAGCCCCGCGCGTGCGCGCCCCGTGCTCGCGCACCCCGCCCCTGCGCGTCCCGCCCCCGCGCGCCTCACGCCCCGGAGCCCCGCCTCCGTGCCCCGCCGCACCCTCCTCACCGCCTCCGCGCTCGTCCCCCTGACCGCCGCCACCCTCTCCGCCTGCGGCCTCACCGGCACGGGCGGGGCGGAGCCGGAGCTGCGCGCCGAGCTGCCCCGCGCCGAGCCCGGCGATCCCGCGACCGCCGGGGAGCTCACCATCCCCTTCGCCGCGCGGATGCTCGGGGCGCTGGACCGCGCGCCGGTCAACGCCGTCTGCTCGCCGCTGTCCGCGCAGGTGGCGCTGACCATGCTCGGCATGGGCGCCGCCGGGCAGACCCGCACAGAGATGGAGGAGGTGCTGGGCGGGTCGATGGACGAGCTCGCGGAGGCCGCGAACACCCTCTCCCAGACCCTCGCGACCGTCGGCGATGCCGAGAGGGAGGCGGCCGAGGAGGTCGGTGGCGGCGAGCTGCCCGAGCCCCCCCGCGCCTCGCTCGTGAACGGCACCTGGGCGCAGGAGGGGCTCGAGATCCAGGAGTCCTTCCTCGAGGACCTCGCCACCTGGTTCGGCAGCGGCGTCTTCCAGGCCGACTTCACCGCCGACGGTCCCCGCGAGCAGGCCCGCGAGGAGATCAACGGCTGGGTCGCCGACAGCACCGAGGACCTCATCCAGGAGCTGCTCGCCGAGGGGGTGCTGCGCCCCAACACCCGCCTCGTGCTGGTGAACGCCCTGCACCTGAAGGCGGCATGGCCGGAGGAGCTGACACGCCAGGGCGGCACCTTCACCCCCGCAGGCGGCGGACCGATCAGCTGCGAGATGCTGCACGGCATGACCGTCGGCTGGTACGAGGACTCCCTGTGCACGGCCACGCGCCTCGCGACCCACGGCGACCAGCTGTCCCTCGCGCTCGTACGGCCCGAACGGGATCTCAGCAGCGTGCTGGACGAGTGGTCCGCGTCGGCCGACGACCCCGCCGCCGGCCTCGCCGCCCTGCTCACCGGCCTCGAGGACCCCTCCGAGCAGGTCCAGTTCGCCGTGCCCGCCCTCGACATCGGCTGGGATGACTCGCTGAAGGACCTGCTGGTCGGCCTCGGCATGGGCTCCGCCTTCAGCGACGGCGCCGACTTCTCCGGTGTGACCGGCGCGCCTGAGCTCGCGATCGACGAGGTCGTCCAGAAGGCCGTGCTCAGCCTGGACGAGCAGGGCATGGAGGCCGCGGCCGCGACCGCCGTCATCGCGCGCGAGACCTCGATGCCGGTGATCGAGCACGAGATCACCTTCGACCGGCCGTTCCTGCTGGTCGCCTACGAGCGCGCGACGGGCGCGCCGCTGGTGGCCGGCTGGGTGGGGGACCCGACGCAGACCCGGTGAGGGCGGGTCGGCCGACGGGTCGCCGGCGGGCTCGTCGGCCGGGTCGCCGGCAGGCCCGTCGGCCGACGAGGCCAGCACCCCGGCCCGCACCCCACCCTCGCCCTGGCACACTGGTGCAAACCGATTCACCCCGAGAGGATCACCGCCGATGCCCGCTCTCCTCCAGCCCACCCCCGACGGCTTCCTCCGCTGCGGCGCGCGGCACCTGATCGTCTCCGGCGCGATGCACTACTTCCGCATCCACCCCGCGCAATGGCGGGACCGGCTGCGGCGCCTGGTCGCGCTCGGCTGCGACACCGTGGAGACCTACGTCGCCTGGAACGTGCACCAGCCCGCGCCGGGCGAGACGACCTTCGAGGGCATCGCCGACCTCGGCCGCTTCCTCGACCTCGCCGCCGAGGAGGGGCTCGATGCGATCGTGCGCCCCGGCCCGTACATCTGCGCCGAGTGGGAGAACGGCGGCTTCCCCGGCTGGCTGCTGGCCGACCGGAACCTGCGCCTGCGCCACCGCGACCCCGCCTACCTCGCCGCCGTCGACGCCTGGTTCGATCAGCTGATCCCCGTGATCGCCGAACGTCAGGCCTCCCGCGGCGGGAACGTGGTGATGGTCCAGGTCGAGAACGAGTACGGCAGCTACGGCGACGATGCTGAGTATCTCGCCCACCTGCGCGACGGTCTGCGCGCCCGTGGCATCGACGAGCTGCTGGTCACGTCCGACGGGCCCGCCCGCATGTGGCTCACCGGTGGCACCGTCGACGGGGCGCTCGCGACCGTCAACTTCGGCTCCCGCACCGCCGAGGTGCTCGAGATGGCCGCGCGCGAGCTGCCGGGCCAGCCGCAGATGTGCATGGAGTTCTGGAACGGCTGGTTCGATCACTGGGGCGAGGAGCACCATGCCCGACCGGCCGACGACGCCGCCGGCGAGCTCGCCACCATGCTCGAGCGCGGCATGAGCGTGAACCTCTACATGGCCCACGGCGGCACCAACTTCGGCCTCACCGCCGGCGCCAACCACAACGGCTCGCTCCAGCCCACCACCACCAGCTACGACTACGACGCCCCGATCGCCGAGAACGGCGCGCTCACCGGGAAGTTCCGCGCGTTCCGCGAGGTCATCGCCGCACACCGCGACCTGCCCCCGCTCGAGGAGCACCTCGCACAGCTCGGCCTCGAGGCGGAGCCCGGAACCCTCCCCGCCGGGCCCGTCGAGATCGAGAAGGTCGTCTCCCTGCGCGACACGCCCCGCTTCACCCGCGACGCGCCCGTCCACCCCGTCCCGCCCGCCTTCGAGGACCTCGGGCTCGAGCGCGGACTGCTGCGGCTCTCCCGCGAGCTCGAGATCGCCCGCAGCAGCCGCGAGGACGGCCCCGCGATCGCCCCGCTGAAGCTCTACGACCTGCACGATCGCGCCTGGGTCTACGTCGACGGGCACTACGCGGGCGCGACCGGTCTCGACCCCGCCCAGGCCGGCGTCCCGCACGCCGAGCGCACCGACGCCACCGACCCCGCCGTCCTCGACCTCTCCCCGCTCGCGGACGTGCTCCTGCCGGACGGCGGTCACCGCACCGTGCGCGTCGAGATCCTCGTGGAGAACCTGGGCCGCACGAACTTCGGCCCCCGCCTCGGCGAGCGCAAGGGCATCCTCGGCGGTGTCTGGCACACGATCCGCTTCCACAACGACTGGCAGGCCGACCCCTGGCCGCTCGAGGAGATGGGGGAGGAGCTCGCCGGGCTCCTCGCCGGCGGCGCGCCGCTCGGGGCGGCTGGTGACAGCGTGGCCGACGGGGGCGCGGCCGACGGGGGCGTCCTCGACGACGCGCTGCCGGTCCTCGTCGGCGCCGCGTTCACCGCGGATGCTCCGGCGGACACCTACCTCGACGTCTCCGGCGCCGGCCACGGCGTCGCCTACGTCAACGGATTCTGCGTGGGCCGGTACTGGAACATCGGCCCCCAGCAGACGCTCTACGTCCCCGCGCCGCTCGTGCGGGAGGGTCGCAACGAGGTGCTGCTGCTGGATCTGGAGCGTCGGCCGACGGGGCTGGCGCTCGCCGAGGGGCATCGGTTCGGGCGCGCGGGCGCGGTTGCGGGTCCCGTGGGCGCGGTGACGGATGCTGCGGGCGCGGTGACGGATGAACGCGATGCCGGCGCGACCGCGACGGGCGGGCAGGCGTGAGCGGCCTGCGGATCGGCGTCGTCGGCCTCGGTGCGCGCGGCGGCCTCGCCCGGCATGCTCATCGCCCCGGCGAGGGGTCGGAAGTCACCGTCGTCGCCGATCCCAGCGAGCGCGCGGCAGTGCAGGCGAGCGACTGGTTCGGGGAGGATGTCGCGACCGTCGGCTCGGTGGATGAGCTGCTGGCCGGGCACGAGGTCGACGCCGTCATGGTGCTCACCCCGGACCATCTCCATGCCGAGGTGGCGCTGAAGACCCTCGGCGCGGGCCTGGCCACCTTCTGCGAGAAGCCGATGGCGATCAGCGTCGAGGACGCGGACGCGATGCTCGAGCTCGCCATGGAGAAGCGTGCCCGGCTGTACATCGGCCACAACATGCGCCACATGCCGGTGGTCCGCCAGATGAAGGCGATCGTCGACTCCGGCCGCATCGGCCGGGTCCGCGCGATCTGGTGCCGCCACTTCGTGGGCGCCGGCGGCGACTTCTACTTCAAGGACTGGCATGCCGAGCGGGCGAAGGCTATGAGCCTGCTGCTCCAGAAGGGCGCCCACGACATCGACGTGATCCATTGGCTCGCCGGCGGCTTCACCCGGCGCGTCTCCGGGATCGGCGACCTCGCCGTCTACGGGGACATCACCGACCGCCGCGACAACTCCGACCGGCGCATGGGTGACTGGTTCGACCCCGACATCTGGCCGCCCACCGCGCAGAAGGAGCTGAACCCGATCACCGACGTCGAGGACATCTCCATGCTTCAGATGACCCTGGACAACGGCGTGCTCGCCTCCTACCAGCAGTGCCACTTCACCCCTGACTACTGGCGGAACTACACGGTGATCGGGGACGCCGGGCGGATCGAGAACATGGGCGACGGCGGTGGGGACCAGATCCACATCTGGGAGTCCCGCCGCTCCGGTCCCGGCAGGCCCGACGCGGTCGAGGTGGTCGCCCGGGCCGACGGCGGGCACGGCGGCGCCGATCCGAGCCTGATCGGCGAGTTCCTGCGCTTCGCCCGCTCCGGCGGCGCCACCGAGGTCTCCGCGATCGCCGCGAGGGAGGCGGTCGCGACCGGCGTGAGCGGCGCCGAGTCGATCCGCGCCGGTGGCATGCCGAGGGACGTCCCGCCGGTGCCGGAGGCGGTGCGGGAGTACTTCGACGCCGGCCAGCCCGCGGAAGGTGTCGAGCCCCGCTGAGCCCGGCGGGCCCCACTGAGCGCGGCAGGCTCCGCAGAGCTGGGCGGGCTACGCGGCGTCGCGCTGCGCTGTCCCCGGGCAGCCGCCGACGGGGGCGGTCACGGTGCAGCGGTCACAGCACTCCGGTCACGGTTCGCCACACACCCTTCAAGCAGAGCCAGGGGCGGTGCTAACGTGCGCTTGGTACGGCCGGGAGGTCGGCGACGGAGCTTCTGGTCGCCCCACCTGCACCGACGTCGGAAGGACCTCGACCGTGACCGCTCTGGACACCACTGCCCGCAATGCCACCAGCGTGCCGATCGCGCCCCTGCTCGCCGAGCGCTGGAGCCCTCGCGGCTTCACCGCCTCCCACGAGCTGAGCGACGAGGAGGCTCGCAGCCTCGTCGAGGCCGTGCGCTGGTCCCCGTCCTTCATGAACGACCAGCCCTGGCGCGTGGCCCTCGCCCGACGCGGCACCGCCCTGTTCGGCGGGATCGTCCAGACCCTCGCCGGCTTCAACCAGACCTGGATGCCGGCTGTCTCGGCGATCGCCGTGCTGGTCACCGAGACCGAGCGCGACGGCGAGGCCGTGCCCTACGCCGAGTACGACGCCGGTCAGGCCGCCGCCCACCTCTCGATCCAGGCCGCGCATCTGGGCCTGTGGGCCCATCAGGCCGCCGGCTTCGACCAGGCCGAGATGTCCGAGCTGCTCGGCCTCAGCGCTGCGCAGAAGCCGCTGACCGTCATCGCGATCGGCGAGCACGCGGACACCGACGAGGTGCCCGAGAAGATCCGCGAGCGCGACGCCCGCCCGCGCGAGCGCCGCTCGGTCGACGAGATCCTCCTCGCCCCGATCGCCTGAGCGGTCGGCGGGGGCCGGCCGTTCGGTCGACGTCTCACCGGGCCGACGTCCTACCCGGCTGACGACTCAGTCGGCCGACGGTGCGAATCCGTAGGCGGCCAGCGCCTCGGAGACGTCGGCCGACGCAGCGGCGCCAGCGTGCAGCGGCCAGGCCGCGGCGACGAACCCGTCGGGCCGGACCAGGTACAGCCGGTCCGGGCGCATCTCGCCGAGCGGGTCGGCCGGGAAGGCGAGCGGACCCTCGATCGCCGCCGTGACCTGCGGTCGCAACGCGGTGGGCACGGCCGCCTCACCCACCTCTCCTGGTCTCGCACTCGGTGACGTTGCCGCTGCGCTGGTCACGCACCCACCCCCGTAGGTGTGCAGCTGCCAGGTCATCCGTCGCAGCGCCGCAGTGTTCTCCGCCGTCGGCCGCAGCCGCCTGCCCACCGCTGGATCCCGCGCCCAGCGAGGCTCCTCCTGCCCTTCGGGCACCGGGTGGTAGTGGATCCGGTACTGGCCGAGCAGCCCGGCGAGCCGCGGCCCGGCGGGGGAGCGCAGTACCCGCGGGATGATCAGCCCGGCCACGTCCCGCACCCGTCGGCGGACGAAGCCGGTGCCGCGCCCTGGCCTGGCAACCGCACCGAACGCCCGGTCGACCGAGCGCACGAGCGTCACGGCCACCGGGCGGCGCTCGGCCTCATAGCGGTCGATCTGGGCGGGGTCCCGCAGTCCGCTCGCGATGTCGGCCAGCAGGTTCACGAGGTGGTGGGCGTCCTGCAGGCCGGTGTTCATGCCCTGGCCGCCGACCGGGGAGTGCACGTGCGCGGCGTCGCCCGCGAGCAGCACCGGCCCCACCCGGAACCGGGAGGCCAGGCGGTGGTGGACCCGGTAGGACGAGAACCAGTCCACCCGCTCGTAGCGGATCCCCAGGTCCTCGCGCACGCCCGCGAGCGCTTCCTCCTGATCGGGACGGTCCCCGCCGTGCAGCCAGATCAGTCGCGCGTGCCCGCCCTCGCCGAGTGGGAACAGGATCGCGAACTTCTCCCGTCCTAACCGGGCCGAGAGCGCATCGGCCGCAGCGCCCTCGACGCCGTGCAGATCCGCGACGCAGAAGGTCGCGTCGTCGGTGACTCCGTCGAAGGTGAGGCCGAGCTGGTGGCGGACGGGGGAGCTCGCCCCGTCGGCCCCGATCAGCCAGCGGGTCCGCACCCGCACCTCGCCATCCGGTCCGGAGAGGACGGCGTCGACGCCGTCGTGGGCGTCCGGGTCGGCGGTGAAGGAGCGCAGCTCATGGCCGTAGGCGACCGGTGCACCCTCCGCGGCGAGGGTTTCGGAGAGCAGGGCCTCGGTGCGGCTCTGCTCGAAGATCCGCGCACCGGGGAACGGGGTCCAGCCGCGCTGCGCATCACCGAAGTCTGCCGCGATCGGCGCGGCACCCTGCCGGATCCGGATCCGTCCGGCGAGCTGCGCTCCCTCGAGTACCGGGTCGGCGAGCGCGAGCTGGTCCAGGATCTCCATCGACCGCGCCTGCACCACGATCGCGCGCGACTCCCGGGTGGGGCCGGACTTCCCGTCCACGACCAGGGTGGACAGGCCGCGGCGGTGCGCGACCAGACCCGCCATCAGGCCGGTGGGTCCGGCACCGACCACCAGCACGTCGACAGTGCGGGGGAGGGGGCGGGAGGTCGGGGCGGTGCTGCCCGTGCTGATGCCGGAGCCGGCGGCGCCGGTGGGGGATGCCATGCGGTCGACAGGGGAGGAGGCGGGATCAGCGGCGGTCATGTCGGGCTTCGTCTCGACGCAGGGGCGGAGGTGAGGCCCACGGTAGACCCGGCCGGTCGTGCCGGCGACGGCTGAGTGGGCGCAGAGGCTGCGGTGGTTCCTGCGGTTGGCGGAGAGCAGGGCGGCGAACTCTGCGCTCTCTGCGCGACCTCGCGGCCGTATGGGGCTTGAGGTCACGCACGGAGCGCAAAGTTCGCAGCTACGGGTCTGGTCAGGGTTGCGTCGGAGGCAGTGGCCCTGAAGAAGTGTCCTCAGCGTCGGAGGTCGGCCGTATAGCTCGAGCTCCGACGCTGACGACAGATTTCCAGGGGCCGCAGCCTCAGACTCGCAGCCCAAGACCCGCTGCCGGACCTGGGCTCCCCTCACTGCACCTGGCCCCCACCCGGCAGCCCTGCCCCTCACCTCACCGCGCCGTGACCGCCTCGCGGAACCAGGTGGTGATGGTGGTGGGGTGGGTGATGGCGGTGCCGACCACCACGGCCCGGGCGCCGGCGTCCCGGGCGGCCGCGGCGTGGACCAGGGTGTGCACGCGGCCCTCGGCGACCAGCAGTGAGGTCTCCGGCAGGATGCCCGCGAGCTCCTGGATCAGAGCCAGGTCCGGTCCCTCGGTCTTCGGCCGTGCGCCGGTGTAGCCCGACAGGGTGGTGCCGTCCAGGGCGAGGATGTCCGCGCCCGCGTCGACGACCTGCAGGGCGTGGTCGAGCGTGGGGTGATGAACACGCCCTCGGCGCCGTCCTTCCAGATGCCGATCACCGGCACGGACGCCGCGGCCCTGACCTGCCGGATGTCCTCCAGGCCCTGGGCGCGCACCGCGGACGCGCCGCCGATCTCGACCGCGGCGGCGACCTGCGCCATGGTGCGCGGGTCCCGCATCGGCTCCCCGGGGTAGGCCTGGCAGGAGACGATCAGGGTGTCCTCGAGCGAGGCGGTCAGCGCGTCCAGGGGTGCTCCTTCGAGGTGCCGACCGAGGGCCGGTACCGGTGGCGTCGTCGTCTCGACGCCCAGCCTATGGCCGCTGCTGCTTCAGCCCTGCCGCCCCTTGAACCGCGGCTTCACCTTGTTGATCACGTACACTCTCCCGCGCCGGCGCACCACCTGAGCACTCGGCTTCGCGGCGAGGGAGCGGAGCGAGGCGCGGACCGTCACGACGCGCTCCGGTTCCCGTAGCGGCGGCGGAACCGCTCCACGCGCCCGGCGGTGTCCAGGACCTTCGCCTGACCCGTGTAGAAGGGGTGCGAGGCGGAGGAGACCTCCACGTCGATCACCGGGTACTCGTGGCCGTCGGTCCAGGTGATGGTGCGCTCCGAGACGGCGGTGGAGCGGGTGAGGAAAGAGAAGTCGGCGCTCGCGTCGCGGAACACGACGGGGCGGTAGTCGGGGTGGATGCCCTGCTTCATGGGGCGGGTCCTCTCAGGGACGGGGCGAGATCGCGCTCACCAGCTGGACTTGGTGACTCCGGGCAGCTCACCGCGGTGGGCGAGCTGACGGAAGCGCACCCGGGACAGACCGAAAGTGCGCAGGTAGCCGCGGGGACGGCCGTCGACCGCGTCGCGGTTGCGCAGCCGGGTGGGGCTCGCATCGCGCGGCATCCGCTGCAGCGCCCGCTGGGCGAGCACCTTCTCGGACATCGGCGCGGCAGAGTCCTTCAGCGTGCGCTTCAGGGCGGCGCGCTCCTCGGCGTGCTTCGCGACGGTCGCGCGGCGCCGGGCGTCGGCGGCGATCTTCGAGGTCTTCGCCATCTCAGCGCTCCTCGCGGAACTCGGTGACCGCGCGCAGCACCGGATCGAACTTCCGCGTGACGAGCCGGTCGGGAGTGTTCCGGCGGTTCTTGGTGGTCATGTAGGTGTAGCCGGTGCCGGCGGTGGAGCGCATCTTCACCACGCCGCGCACATCGTTCTTCCTGGCCATAGGGGTTTTCCTCTCAGATCTTCTCTTCGCGGGCGCGGATCTCGGTGACGACGGCCTCGATCCCGCGGCGGTCGATGGTGCGCATCTCCCTGGTGGAGACGCGCAGGCGCACGGTGCGGCCCATTGACGGGACGAAGTACTGCTTCGTCTGGATGCCGGGGTCGAAGCGTCGCGAGGTGCGGCGGTGCGAATGGGACACGGACTTAGCGAAGCGGGGGACCGGTCCGTTGACTTGACAGCGCTGGGGCATGGACGGCGATACTAGTAATGAGAATGATTATCGTCAAGCGGGAAGTGCAGGACCCGTTCCCGAGAACCGCTCCTCGATGCCTCCTTCCCCGAACCACTCCCGGGGGCCCGGCATTCCCGCCCTGTCGCCGTCGTCACGGTGCTCGACCAGGTGCTGCGCGACGCTCTGCTGGCGAGCCTCCTCCTGGACGGCCAGGGGTTCCTCGCCCTGCGCTACGAGGTCACTGAGGACTCCTCCGCGCTGCGCCGCCTCGCCGTCGCGGCCGACGGGGTGCACGAGGACGAGCTGGTCGACCTCGCCCGCCTCGCCCGCCTCGCCCGCCTCCCCGAGGTGACCGGCATCCTGCTCGCCCCGCCGCTGAGCGCCGACCCGTCGATCGTGGCGGGCACGCTGCGCCCCCACGAGGACGCCTGGCACCTCGCCTCCGCCATCGCGCTCGCCGCCCTGCGCGAGTACTCCGACCTGCTCGTGCTCTCCGGCGACGCGGACGGCGCCGGGGCCGAGCTCGTCGAGCGCCTGCGCGCCCCCGAGCAGCGGCTCCTCCACGACCCCTTCGCCGCGACCGTGCAGTACGTGCTCGGCGGCGGGCGCCTGCGCGGGCGTGGCCGCTTCTGGGTGCCGGAGCGCCCGGACAGCATCTGCCAGTGGGACGGCGCCGGCGGCCAGGTCTCCATCGGTGCCGTCTGGCGGACCGACTCCGAGCTGCCCACCACGCGGCTCGTCATCACCGGTCAGGACCCCGAGGGCCTGCCGCGGGTGCGGAACGCCTTCGCCCGCAGCCTGCTCACCCCGCAGGAATGGGCGTGAGGCCCCGCACCGTGGTTCGGCGCCGAGGACCCCCTCCCACCCTGGCTCGGGGAGCGGGACGCCAGGGTGTGAGAGGGTCCGCAGGCGGTGCTCAGGCTGCCGTGACGGTGCGTCGGGCGTGTCTGCGGTGGGTGAGGATCACGAGGGCGAGCAGCGTGCCCCCGCTCACCGCAGCCACCACGATCCGCAGCACCAGGCTGCCGGTCGCGTCCCAGGCCGTGTGCAGAACGACAGCTCCGAGGACGGCGACCGCCAGCGCGAGCGCCCCGCGAGCCCTGTGGGACGTCTCGACCAGGAACCACAGCGCCGCGCACACCGCACCCGTCCAGGCCACGTGCCCGGCCGGGACCAACACCCCACGAAGCACGAGCGTCGTATCCAGTGCGCCGAGCCCGCCGCCCTTGGACAGCAGCGCCCCGAAGCCGTAGCCCATCGTCTCGAGCACCGCGAAGCCCGTGCCGGCCGCGATGCCGATCACGAGCCCGCCGCCCCGGGTCGCGCGATGGACGAGGGCGAGCACGATCAGAGGCACCACGAGCTTCGCGGATTCCTCGATCACCCCGACCAGCAGGATCGAGGCACCGCCGAGCACGGCGCCCGCGATCCGCTCCTCGAGGCCGGCCGCGCAGATGCCGAACAGGCCGCTCGCCGCGACCGTGACCAGCACGATCCGCCCAGGGACGAGGGGACCGCTGCGGGTGGACTGCGCGAGCAGCAGCACGGTCACGGGGATCGTCGCCGCGCCCACCAGCAGCAGCGTCGGCAGCAGGATCGGATTGCCGGTGAGGACCATGATCACGAAGGTCGTGACATAGGCGAGGAGCCCGCCCGCCAGCACCAGCAGCCAGGACAGCCGCAGGTGCCAGGGGTAGCGGGCGGGGGCTGCGCCGTTCGGCGGAGCGAGCCGGACCTGCGGGCCGGGCGCCGTCGCTCGAGGCTGCGTCGTGAGCCGCCCGTGGAGTCCGGGGGCCTGGGCGACAGGGCCGGGGACGGCCGCGCGAGCGGGGGACCGCGGGGCCGGGGGCCGAGGTGCTGGTGCCTGTGTGACGGGGAACTGTGCGGTCATCGCCCGCTCCCTCATCCGGCGGGCTTGCTCGTGCTCACCCGAGGTGAGGCGTCGTCATCGCGGCGGCGTCGAGGACAGTATGCCCCCGCGGGGAGGCGACGGCATCGTCTGCTCGGTCACTCCTCGTCGAGGCGCTGGTGCGCACGACTCCGACGCCGAGCCGGCGCCGCGTCCCGCCCCACGGACCCGCCGACGACGAGAGCCGTGACCCGGACCGGACGAGCTCGCTCGTCGGCGCCGGATCACGGCTCTCAGCGTGTGCGTGTGCGCCGCCCGTCGGGGCGGCGCAGGGGCTCTCAGGCGGTAGCGGTCCTCGCCGGCAGCACCTTGTCGGCGTAGCGGCGGCGGAAGCGCTCGACGCGCCCGGCGGTGTCCAGCACGGTGCCGCGACCGGTCCAGAACGGGTGCGAGGCCGAGGAGACCTCGACGTCGATCACGGGGTACTCCCGGCCGTCCTCCCAGCGCACGGTCTTGTCCGAGGTGCGGGTCGAGTTGGTCAGGAAGGATTTCCCGGCGCTCCGGTCCCGGAACACAACGGGTCGGTACTGAGGGTGGATGTTCTTCTGCATGGCGTTCTCCTCACCGCGTCGATGACTGAAGGATCAACGACGCAGGGGGTTCGCGTATTCCCGTGTGGCCCGGCCGGCTGTCGCGGCCTGTCGCGGCGCCCGTCGCCGCGAGGCGACGGGCGCCGCGGGGCGTCAGGCGGCGGTGTCGACGAGAGTGCGGCGGGCCTGCTCCTCCTCCACGGCGCGGCCTCCGGTGCGTGCCAGGTGCGCGGCGGAGGAGAGGTCCACCTCGATGACGGGGTAGATGTTCCCGTCCTCCCAGGTGGTCGAGTGCTCCGAGGTGCGAGCGGAGCGGGAGAGGTAGCGCAGCCCGGCGCTCTGGTCGCGGAAGACGACGAGATGGGGCTGAGGTCGATGGTGCTGTCGGTGGTCGGTCATGTGGTTCTCCTTCGATGTCGGCGCGCGGCCGACGTGATGTCTGTGTCCGGCACGGTGCCGGGTGGGTGTGCGTGCGGCAGCTCCGCCGGGGCGGAGCGGTGAGATCCCCGCGCGCAGGGCTGTCGGTGCCGCTGCGGCGTGGCGGGGTGCTCGCGGCGCCCGCTGGGGCGGGCTGCTCGCGCTGCACGCGGTGCGAGATCCGGGCGCCGCCGTCGTGGCGGGTCCGGCCGGGAGGGTCGCACGTCCGGCGACGGCCTGGGGCCGTGGTCCGGAGTGCTGCACGGTACGGGGCGGTCAACGGGGATGTCCAGGGGTTTATTCCGTGCCAGTGGGACGGCAGGGCCGAGGTGGTGAGCGACTGCACAGGCTGCTCTCCGTCGTCCGGGGTCTCTTGGAGTTCGGCAGTCGGTGTGATGGGCGAAGATTCATTGATCTGCCTCGGAGTGTCGAGGCTTCGAGACGAAAGGGTGCCGTGCGCCGCGCGGCCCAGGTGATGGCAGCGTCCTTGCCTCCGCAGTTCCCGGGTGAGCCGCAGCAGCCGATGTCGGGGTCGCCGAGCTCCCGCCCTCAGGGTCAGCCGCGCTTCGGCGCGACGCCGCCCGGTGGGTCGCCGAGCGGGGCGAGCTCCCCGTATCCCGCGCAGTGATCTCCGTACCCTGCCTCGGCGAATCCGCCGGGACCGTACGGTGACGACCGCGACCGCCGTCGAGGACGCCGAGGCGGAGGAAGCTGTCGAGGAGGACGTCGCCGAGGAGGACACCTCCGAGCCCGCGCCGGCCCCGAGGGGCAGGTCTACATCACCGTCCCGGTGACGGTGCAGTACACCGGACCGGAGTCGATCACCCCGTGGATCGAGCTCTACATCTCCTACGTCGCCGAGGACGGACGGTCCTACGACGAGGCCTCCGTGGTCCTCGAGGACGACTTCATGGACGTCGGCGACCTCTACGACGGCGGCACCGCCGAGGGCACCATGGCCTTCCTCATCCCCGAGGAGGCGGTCGGCTCGGGCACGTTCAGCGTCGAGGGCTTCCTGACCTCCGGCACGTACTTCGTCGCAGCGGTCTGAGCTGCTCGATGACGGGGCGTGACGGCGGGTGGCCTTCGGGTCACCCGCCGTCGTCGTGATGGCCGCGACCTGCAGCCCGATCCACGATCAGCAGCACGTCGGCCGGGCCTCCCTCGGCGCCGAAGGCGTGGGGGACCAGGGTGTCGAACTCCGCGCACTGATCGCCGGCGATGTGATGGCGCTGAGCGCCGAGCTGCAGGACCAGCGTCCCTGAGAGCACCACCAGTCACTCCTGACCGGTGTGGGCCCGCATCCGCGTGGGATCCGGGGGCGGGTCCACGACCCGTCGGCGCAGGATCACGGTGTCAGAACATGGTCGCGGTCAACGCGCTGGGTGGCACCTTCTGCTCCCCGCTGCTGGGGGAGGAGGGCGCCGGCGGGCGGGTGCCGAACCTCGCCCGCCTCCAGTTCCTGGATCCCGCCTTGCACGACCTCTACCCGGACTGGGAGCGGTTCGCCGAGATGTGCGTGGGGATCATGCGGGCCGAGGCCGGGCGCGACCCCCACGACCCGGTGATGCAGGAGATGGTGGGCGAGCTGTCCACCTGCTCGGAGACCTTCCGCCGACTCTGGGGCGCGCACGACGTGCGCACCCACGGCTCCGGCACCCAGCGCTTCAGACGCCCCGTGGTGGGGGAGGTCGAGCTCGCCTACGAGGAGCTGGCGATGACCGCCGAGCCCGGCCGGGTCATGCTCGTCCACACCGCCGAGCCCGGCTCGACCAGTGCCGAGCGCCTGCGCCTGCTCGCCAGCTGCGCGGCGTCGCAGCAGGTCCCGCGGCCGGCGCGAGGAGTCACGGGCCGGCTGCTGAGCCGCGCCGCGTGACGAGTCAGATGGCCGCGGCGGATCCTGATCCCCGCTCGGCCGCGGAGGCGGACTCCTGTGCCCATGGCCGCAGCGGGGAGACGGCATCGATGGCGTCGCGGCGGGGGCCTTGAGGACCGAGGACGACGTTCGAGGCCAGCGGGATCTGGTGGGACGCGCTCTCGAGGATGTGCATCAGGTACCCGGCAGTGTTCGGGAAGGCGAGAAGGTCACCGATCGCGACACCCTGCGGGAAGTCGAGCCTTCGACGCAGGATCAGCTCCGCCTCGATGCAGTACGCCCCGACGAGGAACGCGTGCAGCGGCGCAGAGCGTGGACCGTCGCCGGGGACCAGCAGCGGATCGACGAGGAAGTCGTCCGACGTGGATCGGCACTGGGTCCGATTCATCTCGAGCCCGATGAGCGGCACCCCATCGCTCGTCGTGGTGCGCTGCACGACGCGGGACAGCGTCAGGCCGCATCCGTCGAGCAGCGACCTGCCGGGTTCGCAGCGCAGCTCCAGGCCCCGCTCCCTCAGCGCGACGGCTGCGGTCTCCCCGGTGGCGAGCCGTGTGCTCAGCACCTGTTCGAGCCACTCCCCGCGCACCGGTTCCTGGTGGTACGGATAGACCTGGCGCAGAGGCTCTGCGCGCCACGTGACCGCGTCGACGCGGTCGCTCGTCGACGCATCGTGCGCTGTCCAGAACGCGTCCCACTGACCGGCGTCGTCGAGATAGGACATCGGGACGCCCCCGCCGATGTCGATGAACCGAAGGCCGTGCCCGAGGTCGCGGAGCGCATCGCCGAGACGAAGCGCCTCGTCGAGGGCCAGGGCGCGGTGCTGCGCGGCGTAGCCGTGGAGATGGAAATGTACTCCGTCGATCCTGAGGCCGGCGGCGGAGGTCCGGGCGCGATCGGCCCAGTGCTGCCAGGTCGCCGCGGACTCCCCGAATCGTGTGGGGGCGACGCCGCTGGCCGGGGTCGGTGCGAGGCGGAGCGCGACAGGCTGCGGCCCACCGGTCCTGTTCTCCGCTGCGACCTGCAGGAAAGCCTCGGCCTCGTCGAGGTTGTCGAGCACCAGCACGACACCCGTGTCGCGGGCGAGGCGCAGCAGCTCCGGTGGCTTCACAGCCGCGGTCACCACGACGTCCTCGGGCGCGTACCCCTGGTCGAGCACCTGGGACAGCTCCCGGTGGCTCCCGACGTCCACCCCGTGACCGGCGCGTCTCGCGGACTCGACCAGGCCCAGGGTCTTGTTCGCCTTGCGTGCGACGAAGATCCTCAGCGGCACGCCGTGACGGGCGGCCGCGGACTCCAGCTCGGAGGCGTTGCGGGACAGGGGCGAGAACTCATGGACGTTCACCGGGCTGCCGTACTGCTCGATCAGTGCGGAGCAGGCTCGACGATCCGCCAGCAGCTCTCGCATCCACGGCTCGAGACGGGCGCTGAGCGGGGGGAGCCCGCCGCAGCGGCGTCGCAGGGCCTCGGTGTCGCCGGGCGGATGATCGGCGGTGGGGTCCGCAGCGGTCGAGGACGAGAGGGCAGGTCTGGTCATCGCGAACCGATTCTTTGCTCGGGGGTGGTGGTCGTGGTCGGGCAGGGAGGGGCCGAGGGCTCGCCGTCGGTGCGGCGCAGTCTCGAGGTGATCCGCGCCGCCCAGAGACGCGGCTCGTCGTGGAGGTGCCGGTTCAGGGTGTCGTGCCCGATGACGTGGTCCTCCGTCGGGCGCCCGAGCAGGGCGAGGCCCTCCTGCCGCTGGCTCTGCCCGCGCGGGCGGCCCCCGGCGAGCGCAGTGCCGTCGTGGTCCACGGCCGCGCCGCGCCGTGCCGGTCGCACCTCGACCAGCGACTGGTCCACCAATGCTCGCGAGAGCGGGTCGAGGATCCCCACGATTCCCGGCGGCGCCAGCACGGCATCGACCACGACGTCCGGAGGGGCGTGACCGGGCGGGACGCCCTCGACTCCGGACGCCGTGATCCGGGTCCCGGCGTCCACCCAGGAGAGGTCCAGCGCCCCGGACCCGATCATGGCCAGCAGCATCTCCGCGACCTCGAGGGGAGGGCCGAACGCGAACCTCTCGAGCACCTGGGAGGCCCGACGGAAGCGAGCCCATTCCTCGGCGGGGGCCGCGGAACCGCGGACCGCGCGCGTGAGGGGGCGGTAGAGCCCGGCCCAGACGCGTCCGAGGATCCATGCGGGGCCGGGGGCCCGGCGACCTCGGCCGATCTCCACGCTCCGTCGCAAGGCGTCCTCGGCGTGGCCCGGTCCGCGGTGCAGATCCGGGTCGGATCCCGAGGCCAGTGCGCGTTCGACCGCCTCTCGCCCGAGGTCGGGTTCCGACACCGTTGTAGCGAGGGCGGCCGTGGCGACGTCCAGGACGAGGTCGATCACGGCATCGGGGCCGACGGCGGTCCGCTCGGAGCGGCTCAGTCGCCGCGCTCCCTCGGCGATGGCACCGCCCACCCCGGCCGGCAGGGGGAGCCGAGGGTCGGGCTTCGCGTCCAGGAGGCGGCCGTGGCGCGCCGTGGGCAGGAGGACCAGCGGCTCCTCGGAGCCGCGCCGGTGGAGGAGGCCGGGGACGCCGTCGGCGCGCGGGGTGAAGCGCCCGCCGCGCTCGAGGGTGAGCACGAGGGCGGCGTCGATGAACGTCAGGGCGCTGCCGCGCAGCGCCACCCGCGCGCCAGGCGGAACGTGATGAGAACCCAGCATCTCCGCGGCGGGCAGCACCGCTGGACGCAGCGGGATGGTCGAGGACCAGGTGCGGGCCAGGGCACCGGAGTGTTCCGCGGCATGTCCGGTGGCGAGCAGGATCTCCTCCACCGGCGGGAGCGCGCCGTGGATCGCGGTCACGATCTCCCAGTGCCCGGCCGTGCGCCGGAGGGACACCGCACGATCACTCACGGTCCTCGCCGTCACCCCGCTCCGGGCCATGTCCGCCAGCATCCGGAGCCACCGCGCATGGAGGTACTCGCCGACCACGGCGCGCGGCGGGTAGGTCGCGGAGACGAGGGCGGGATGAACTGCGGCGACCCAGTCGCGGAAGGACGGGCTCGTCCCGGTCGCCGGGACGTCCAGCAGAGCGGCGTCGACGTTGAGCCGCAGGGAGTGCGGTTGGGTGACGTCATAGGCGGCGCCGGTCCCCGCGACCGTTCCCGGGGCGACCACGGTGATCTCGAGGGGTCGGAGGGAGTCGTGGCATGCGGCGTCGCTGAGCTGGGCGCACAGCTCCTCGAGCGCGAACAGCGCCTTGGGGCCGTCGCCGACGACGGCCAGGGAGAGCGGCTGATCGCGCGCCGGAGCGCCCTCAGCCACGGCGGGCGAGGGCCCGCAGGGCCGTGGTCGCGGTGGCGACGTCGGAGGGAGCGGCGTGCAGCGTCGTGCGCACCCAGCTGTCGTCGTAGACGGTGCCGAGGTAGGGGACGCCGCTGTCGTGGACGATCAGGGCGACCCGGCTCCCAGGGGCGAGGTCCGGCACGAGGGTTCCCAGCGCGTGCACGATGCCTCCCGTCGAGGCGCCGGCGAGGATGCCCTCGCGCTCGGCGAGAAGTCGCGCGCCGACCACGCAGTCGAGCCCGCTGACGCGGACGACTCGATCCGGGTCGACCGTGCGGGAGATGTCCGTGACCACTCCGGCGCCCAGACCGGGCAGAGGGCGAGGGGCTGCGGTCCCTCCGAACAGCACGCTCCCTTCCGCGTCCACGGCGACCGTGGTCGTGTCCATCGAGGTGCGTCGGAGGTAGGCGCTGCATCCGGCGAGGGTGCCGGTGGTGCTGACCGCGGCCATCAGCACGTCGAGCCGGTGACCGGTGGCTTCGGCGATCTCTCGCATGGTCCCGTCCTCATGGGCGGCCGGGTTCGCAGGGTTGCCGTACTGGTGGAGGTTCACGGCCCCCGGGATCTCCGAGAGGAGATGCTCGACGCGACGCAGTCGAGCTGTGAGGAGGTCGCCGGTCTCCGGATCGGGGTCCGTCACCATCTCGATGCGTCCTCCGAGGGCCCGGATCGCCGCGACGGCGGTCCCGTTCGTGCGCGAATCGACCACGCAGACGAAGCGCACGGCGTGCTCCAGGCACACTCGCGCCAGGGCCACACCGAGATTCCCCGAGCTGGACTCGACGACCGTGCCGCCTGGACGCAGTCTGCCCGAGGCCACAGCATCGCGCACCATCGCCAGCGCAGGCCGGTCCTTGGTGCTGCCTCCCGGATTGGCGGATTCCAGCTTGGCCAGGACCTCGATGCCGGACTGCGGGAAGAGCCGGTCCAGGCGGACCAGCGGCGTTCGTCCGATCGCGGCGGAGACCCCGACCGCGATCGACTCGCGGCCCGTCGTCTGAGGGCGCCACGCGCCGGAGCCTTCGAGAGTGGTGCTCATCCGCTGCACGCTACGCCACCTCGCGCCGACCGAGGGCTCTTTCGGCCAGGTGCGCTCCACCGGATCGGTCGGCTCACCCCGGACACTGCATCGGCCCAGCTCGGAGCGGTGGCGGGACGCACGACGAACCGGTATCGCGAGGAGTCGGCGATGAACCGAACGGTCGGCATCCCTCCTCCCGCAGCGGAGATGGGTACGTTGCAGTGGTCGCGAGTCGTCATGCTGTGAATGGCCGCGATGGCGCAGCCACCACGATCGGAAGGAACGCCATGAACGGTATCGAGGAGTTCGGACAGAGCGACGTCGTGCGCATCCTGCGAGGGACGGAACTGGTCATGCTGACCACCGCGCTCCGGGACGGTGCGCTGGTCTCCCATCCGATGACGATCCAGGAGGTGAGCGACGACGTGGACGTGCTGTTCTTCGTGGGCCTCGACAGCGGGCATGCCGAGGCGCTGAGGCAGGGATCGGCCGTGAACCTCGCGGTGGCAGAGGGAGGGACCTGGCTCTCGGTGGCCGGGAAGGCCGTTCTCGAGGACGACCGCGCTCGGATCCGGGCTCTCTGGACCGATGCGGCCGAGGCCTACTTCCCGGAAGGGCCCGAGGACGAGAACCTGGGCCTGCTGCGGTTCTCCGGGGACTCCGCGCAGTACTGGGGCGTGCCGGGTGGGAAGGTCGCCGCGGTCGCACAGATCGTGAGGGCGCGCCTGACCGGGGACCGACCTGCCGGCGGCACCGCGACCACAGATCTCTGAGCGCTGAGAGCCCGAGCCGTGGCGTCCTCGGAGTGGGAGGTGTCGACACGGGCGGCCCCACCCCGAGCCATCGGGCGGTCCGCGCTCGACCGACGGGAGCCCGAGCGGTGATCGCCCCGCCGGTCCGACCGGTCGGATCCCTGCTCTCGTCCCCGGAGCCGGGCATAGCATGCGGGCCTTCAGGCTCGACGACGAGGGAGGCGCCATGGCTGATGGCTCGGACGGCATGGCGTCGAAGCATGGCCCGGCGAGTCCCGGCCATGAGGCGCGACACCCGGTCCCCTCGTCCCGCGTTCCGGGCCGAGGCTACCGGCTCCGGGTGCTCGACGTCGAGACCGGCCGCGCCACCGTCGTCCACGAATCCTTCGAGCTGCTCCTCGAGTCGGTGAGCTGGCCCGACGGGGGAGAGACGCTGATCGTGAGCGCAGGCGGCGCGCAGTGGGGCATCCCCGCCGGGGGTGGGGAGCCGCAATGGCTCGGCCCCGCCCCGGCCCCGGCGGACCCCGTCGACGGAGCGACCGGGGCCGCAGGGGGCGGGCGCGACGAGGCCGTCCTCACCCGTGTCGGCGCGTGCCGGCTCGCGGACGGCACCTGGATCCCCCGCGGGTCGTCCGCGTCCCCGGCACCGGAGGGGTTTCGGCCGCTCCGGCCGGCCACATTCGCGCTCGCGGAGCGGGCCCGGACCCGCGGGGCGCCGCGCACGGCGGCGGCTGGGCCGTCTTCGACGCGGAGAGCGACCCCGCCGCGCCGGGACATTCGCAGCTGTTCCGCATGCGACCCGACGGCACCGGGATCGAGCAGCTCACCCACGACGAGCGCGTGAACCGCTTCCCGCAGGTCTCCCCGGACGGCCGGCTGGTCGCCTATGTCAGCCAATCGCCGGGGATCGAGGAGGGCACCGTCGGAGCCGACTCGCTCCTGCGGCTGTGTGCGGTCGACGGGTCGGGAGGGCGCGATCTCGCCCGTCTCCACGGCGTGCCGGGGACCGCGGGCGGGCACTGCTGGTCCCCGGACTCCCTCCGCGTGGTCTGCCTCGATCGTCCGCAGGCGGACTGATCCCCGGCGGGCGGAGCGGGCCGGCGACGGTCGGCCCGCCGCTCAGCGGCGCCGGTCGCGGAGCGTTTTGAGCCAGCAGTCGACCACGTCCCAGGCGGCGACCGCGAGGATCGAGACCACCAGGATCACGCCGAGGGTGTGCATGGACTGCGCGTCGATGTCGCCGACGGTGCGGGCCAGCTCGAGCAGTTCCGGGCTCAGCAGCAGGTCGTTCGCGAAGAGGGCCAGCGTCCAGCCCGCGAAGAGGAGCGCGAGGACGGTGTTCGCCACGGCGAGACCCGTGCTCCAGCGGCCCCGGGCGTGCAGCACGATCGCGTGGACCATCTCGGCCAGGACGATCGCGACCAGCAGCAGCGTCCACAGCGGCCACAGCCCCGGGTGCAGGACCGGCAGCCAGTCGTCCTCGATCCGGACCAGCCCGATCAGCCGGTCCCAGACCAGGGCCGCGAGGACCAGTCCGAGCACGACGAGGGAGGCGATCAGGTCGGCGCGGCCAGTGCCGGACTCCTTCGGCTCGGGCAGGTCCTCCACGCTCCACGTCTCGGCGGTGTCCGCGCCGGTGCGCTCGAGGACCACGAACACGAGCGTGGTCCAGAAGGCCACGTGCACGGCCGCGGTGAGCGCGGTCGAGATCGCCTGGCCGATGATGGTCCCGACGTCGGCGCCGATCAGCGCCTGGGACAGGCCCACGCCGACGAAGGCGCAGGCCGGGACGATCCACAGCAGCAGGATCAGCAGGCGTCGCCAGGTGAGGTAGTAGCGCGGCCCCAGCAGGTGCAGAGGGCGGTCGGCGTAGCCGGCGGCGAGAGCGGCGGGGTCACCGAGGCCGGTGAGGACCTCGCGCTCGGCGGCCTCGGGGTCCTCGCCCTGTTCGGTGCGGGCCTCGACGGCATCCGCGATGGAGGCGGCGAGCTCGGCGCGCACGTCCTCCTGGGACTCGGCGGGGAGGGAGCGGATGGTGGCGCTGATGTAGCGCTCGGTCAGGGTGGCGGACATGTCAGGACTCCTCGTGCGCGGGGTCGGGCTCGGTGAGGGAGGAGAGCGACTCGGTCAGAGCGCGCCACTCGTGCTGGAGGGTCTCGGCCAGGCGGATCCCGTCGGCCGAGGTGGAGTAGAACTTCCGCGGCCGGGACTCCTCGGTGTTCCACTCGCTGGTGAGGAAGCCCTGCTTCTCGAGGCGCCGCAGCAGCGGGTAGAGGGTGTTCGCATCGGTGGGCAGGCCATGGGCGTCCAGCCGTTCGAGCAGCGCGTAGCCGTAGCCGGGCTCGCGCAGCAGCTGCAGGCAGGCGAGCACGACCGTGCCGCGTCGCAGCTCCTGCAGGTGGGTGTCGACAGCATCGCTCATGCCTCACACCGTAGTGTGTGAGACACAGTGTTGTCTAGGGGATAACGTCGTCCGGGGTCCGGAGCGGCGTGAGCGGTGCTCAGTCCGCGCGGCGGGCGGAGAAGCGGTGCAGCAGCTGCGGGGAGTGCCCAGGTGCCACGCCGTGGGCGCGGTCGAGCTCCAGCAGCTCGGGCAGCGGGTCCGCGCGCACGTCGACGAAGCCCGCCTCCTCCCAGACCGCGCAGATCCGCTCCACCCCGGCGCGGGCGAAGTCGAGGTGGTCAACGGCCGCCTCGTCGTAGGCCTCGGCGAAGTGCTCCTGGCGCGCGGTCGCTGGCGCCGCACCCCCGTCGTCCTCGGGCTCGAACCACTGCCCGTCGACCGCGACCAGCACGCCGCCCGGGCGCAGCAGCTCGTGCCAGCGCCGCAGCGCCGTGGGGGCGTCCCGCAGCGTCCACAGCAGGTAGCGGGAGACGATCGCGTCGAGGCTGCGGTGCGGGAACGGCGGATCCGTCGCGTCCGCCTCGAAGAAGGTCGGAGGGTGCGGATGGCTTTCGAGCTTCGCCCGCGCCTCGTCGAGCATGCCGGGGGAGAGGTCGATGCCGGTGACGTCGTATCCGACGGCCGCGAGGAGCAGGGCGACGTTGCCGCTGCCCGTGCCGAGGTCGAGCACCTCGCGCGTGCCGGGCGGCAGCGCGGCGCCGAAGGCCCGCGACCAGGCCTCGCGCTCGCCGGGCAGGGAGAGACGGGTCAGCTGGTGCTCGTCGTACTCGGCGGCCCAGCGGGTCCAGTAGCGGTTCCAGGCGAGCTGGTCCTCGGCGGCGGTGCGGGTCATCGGGGCGGCTCCAGGGGTGGTCGGGCAGCTGCGGCGCCCCGGAGTGCCAGGGCGGAGAGGGACAGACGAGCGACGGGTCAGCGGTGGCCGTCGCCCGCGAGGCGGAGCTGGTCGCCGCGACCACCCGCAGGAAGGGCAAGGGCATGGCACCGTCGGCCGACGCGACCGCCGCGGCCGACGGGACCGCGCCGATCTCCGCGACCGCCGTCGACTCCGCCGCGACGTCCGATGCGCCCGCCCCCACCGGAGGCACCTCGTCGGCCGCGACGTCGACGGAGGACGACGACGAGGAGGACACCCTCTCCTACAGCAACGTCATCGACGCCGCCGCCGGCGGAGCGGCCGACGGGCTGCGGCTCGCCCTGACCGTGGGCGCGATGCTGCTCGCCTTCATCTCCCTGATCGCGCTGATCAACCTGCTGATCGGCACGGTCGGCGGCTGGTTCGGCGCCGACGACCTCACCTTCCAGCAGATCCTCGGCTGGGTGTTCGCGCCGATCATGGTGATGATCGGGGTGCCCTGGAGCGAGGCCGTCGCCGCTGGCAGCTTCGTGGGCCAGAAGGTGGTGGTCAACGAGTTCGTCGCCTTCGCCGGCTTCGGCCCGCAGATCGAGTCCTTCAGCCCCAAGACCGCCGCGATCACCAGCTTCGCGCTCACCGGCTTCGCCAACCTCTCCTCGCTGGGGATCCTGCTGGGCGGCCTGGGCGGCATCGCCCCCAGCCGGCGCTCCGAGATCGCACAGCTCGGGCTCAAGGCCATCCTCGCCGGCACCCTCGCCAACCTCATGAGCGCCACCATCGCCGGGATCATGATCGGCTGACGCACCGCGGCGACACAGCCCGCCGGCACCCGTCGGCGTCGGCATCATCGGCGCCGGCACCGTCTCCGCGCATCTCCTGGACATCATGGTGGGCATCGAGACCGCGATCGCCGAGAACTCGATCGTGGAGATCTCCTCGACCTTCACCGAGGTCGAGCCGGTGCCCGCGGACGTCGACCCCTTCGCCGCGACGCTCTCCGAGGCCTCCGCCGCCGTCTGAGCCAGGGGGAGAGCCCCGGCCCGCTCGCTCGCGTCGGGGCTCTGCGCTGTACTGCGGCGCGGGGCGGGTCAGCGGGAGTCCGTGGCCCCTGCGCCGTGCTCGCGCCGCTCCCGGTCCTGCGCGGCCTGTTCGCGCTGGTCACGCCCGGCGCGCAGCGCGCGCCTCCCTCCGCTGCTCGAGCACACGGCGCAGGATCCACAGCAGGCCGACGAGCACCGCCAGCACCCCGGCCGGCACGCTGCGGGGCAGCTCGATCGGGCCCATCGCGATCGGGCCGAGAGCGAGCGCGAGACCGGCCAGCACGATCGCGAGGCCCACCAGGTATCCCTGCACATGGTCCCCGCGGCGCTGGGAGGGGGTGCGGTGCATCAGCGGATGGCTCCTCCGGGGTCGCGAGGTGTACACGCTACCGAAGGAGCGCATCGCGCTTCTTTGACGGGCTGTTCAGCCGGTCAGCGCGATCACGATCAGCAGCTGCGTGAGCAGGAAGCCCGAGAGCAGGTTCAGCCACAGGAACCGCCGCCAGCCCCGGTTCGCCTCCTCGGCCCGCTGATCGGCCAGCGATCGGAACGGCCAGGTGCTGAGGATGTAGGGCAGCACCAGCGCACCGGCCAGCATCGCCGGCCACCCGGCCAGCAGCATCACCAGCCCCGCTGCGGCGTACAGCGCGATCGCGAGCCGCACCGTCGGCGCGGCGCCGAGCACGGTGGCGATCGAGCCGATGCCGGCCTCGCGGTCCGGCTGGACGTCCTGGACCGCGCCGAAGGCGTGCGAGGCCATGCCCCACAGGAAGAAGGCGAGCAGGCTCGCCGCCGCCGTGAGGCTCAGCGGCGCCCCGGTCAGGGCGAGGCCGAACACCGCCGGGCCCACGAAATGGGTCGAGGAGGTCAGCGAATCCGCCACCGGCCGCTCCTTCAGCCGCAGCCCGGGCGCGGAGTACCCCACCACCGCGGCCAGCACGATCACCAGCACCACCGCAGAGACCGGCCCGCCCCAGGCGAGCAGCGCGATCACGAAGGGCAGCGCGAGCAATCCCGCGGACCACAGCGTCATCGCATGCCAGCGACGATCCAGCACGATCCCCTCCACGCCGCCCTTGCGGGGG
This sequence comes from Brachybacterium aquaticum, assembly GCF_014204755.1. NCBI lineage: Bacteria > Bacillati > Actinomycetota > Actinomycetes > Micrococcales > Dermabacteraceae > Brachybacterium > Brachybacterium aquaticum. The sequence goes on along the minus strand of NZ_JACHLZ010000001.1, from coordinate 2,706,854 downwards.
TTGCGCAGATCGGACTCATGGTCGAAGACGTCGTTCACGCCGTACATCAGCAGGTTGTAGGGCACCAGGAAGAACACGGTGCCCACCACCAGCGGGATATCCACCCCGCCGCCGGCGAGCAGGTACGCCGCGGCGAAGGGGTAGGCGGTGTTGATCCAGCTCAGCGGACGGGAGGAGGCCAGCAGCTGACGCGCCGCCCCTGCCCACGAGCTCGCCGTGGTCATCGTGCTCATCGTTCACTCTCCGGGCCCAGCAGCAGCCACAGCGAGGGCAGCAGCAGCCCGGCGGCGAGCGGCCAGGCGAGGTCCTCCACCGGGGCGAGGCCGATCCGCACGCCCAGTAGCTCCGACTCCTCGAAGCGGAACAGATCCGCGGCGATCATCAGCGAGTCGAACACCGCCGTCATCACCCACAGCACCACGATGGTCCCGGCGGTGACCGCCCACCAGCCCCGGCCCGGCCGGCGCAGCACCACCGCGAGCGCGGTGACCAGCACGGGCACGATGAGGAACAGACCGGCCAGCGCTGCGTAGCTCATCGCTCCTCCTGTGGTCTCGAGGTCGGTGCCGAGACCCGTGACCGCGCGATGGCGGGGCGGAGCATGCCCACCAGGCCGTGCAGCACCAGTGTCAGGTAGCTCAGGAAGGTGATGAACACCAGTTCCTCGAGCGGCAGCTCGGGCCCGAGCATGATCCCGGTCATCAGCGGGCTCTGACCCATCCGGTAGTGGCCCACGGCGATCGCCGCCAGATCCCACAGCAGGAAGAACCCGATCCCGCCGCAGACCACCACCAGCGCGCGCCGCGGCGCGCGCCACAGCGCCAGGCGGAAGCGTCTGTCCAGCAGTCCCATGCAGGCCAGCGGCACCAGCAGCGCGCACAGATACACGAGCGAGATCATGCCACCGCCTCCGCCGCAGGCTCGGGCAGCGGGGAGGCCGAGCGATCCCCGCGCAGACGCTTGGCGACCAGCTCCGCGCTGATCAGGCACATCGGCAGACCGATCCCCGGGATCGTGCTCGAGCCCGCATACAGCAGCGACTCCACCTTCCGCGAGGCGTTGCCGGCGCGGAAGAACGCGCTCTGGGCCAGCGTGTGCGCAGGCCCCAGCATGCTGCCGCGCCACGCCCCGAGATCCTCGGCGAAATCCCCGGGACCCACGGTGCGGCGCACCACGATCCGCTCCGCGAGATCCGGGATGCCGGCCTGCGCGGAGAGCATCGCGAGCGCCTCCTCGGCCACGCGCTCCACGGCCGCGTCGCCGCCGCCGTCCAGCCCGCCGCGTCCGATCCCCGGATCGGCGGGCATCGGCACCAGCACGAAGAGGTTCTCATGCCCGGCCGGTGCCACCGACGGATCCGTCGCGGAGGGACGGCACACGTATGCCGAGGCGGGAGAGGGGATCCGCCCCTCGCGCAGGGCGGAGAAGTTCTCCTCCCAGTCCCGGGTGAACAGCAGGGTGTGGTGCGCCAGCTGCGGCAGCTCGCCCGTCACTCCCAGCATCACGAGCACGGCGCCGGGCCCGGGGGTGCGGCGCCGCCACCACGACTCGGGGTAGGTCTGCAGGTGGGGCGGCAGCAGGGTGGTCTCGGCCCGGTGCAGGTCAGCAGTCGCGACCACCACGTCCGCGGGGAGCGTGCGCGATCTCCCGTCGGCCCCGCGCACCTCCACGCCGCGCGCTCGCGCCCGGCGCGGCCCCCGTCGGCCCGAGACCCCCTCGCCGGGTTCCTCGGTGAGGATCCGAGTGGCGCGCGTGGAGGTGTGCATCCGCACGCCCTCGCGCTCCGCGAGCTCCGCGATCACCTCGATCAGGTGGGCGAAGCCGCCCATCGGGTACTGCACCCCGCCGGTCAGATCCAGGGCGCTCATCAGGTGGTACATGCTCGGCGCACGGTCCGGCGAGGAGCCCAGGAACACCGCCGGATAGCCCAGCACCTGCTGCAGCCGCGGATCCCGGAAGCGACGTGCCACGAAGCGGTCCAGCGGCTCGGTGAGCAGCTGCAGCAGGCGAGGGGCCTGCAGCGCCAGGCGCGGGGACAGGAACGGCCGCAGCGAGGTGAAGGAGGAGTAGAGGAACCGCTCGAGCGCCACGTCATAGGTGCGGGCCGCGGAGTCCAGGTGCTTCGCCAGCTGCAGCCCGGCGCCCGGCTCGATCCGCTCGAAGGCGTCGGCGTTGCGGGCCGCAGAGGCGCTCACATCCAGCCCCTCCTCATGCCCCTCGAACAGCACCCGGTAGCCGGGATCCAGCTGCCGCAGATCCAGCTGCTCGGCGGCGGAGGTCCCCAGCAGGCGGAAGAAGTGGTCGAACACCTCCGGCATCAGATACCAGGAGGGCCCGGTGTCGAAGCGGAACCCGCCGTGCTCCCAGGAGCCGGCGCGCCCGCCCAGCTCCTCGCGCGCCTCCACCAGGTCCACCTCGTGCCCGTCGCGGGCCAGCAGCGCCGCGGTGGCGAGGCCCGAGATCCCGCCGCCGATCACCACCACCCGGCTCATCGCCGCACCCCCAGCGCGGCGCGCGTGAGCACCAGCGCCTTGCGCGGCGCGGGCACCCGCACCCGGGCATGGCGGATCCGGGCCGCGGGGGTGGCCCGCAGCCGGCGGGCCAGCTCCGCGTACAGGCCGTGGGCGGCGGCGACGGCGCGACGGCTGGAGGAGGGCAGATGCGGCAGCGCGGTCGCGGCGTGGGCGAGGTCCTCCTCGATCTCGTCCAGCAGCAGGTCCCGGCGGGCGTCGTCGAACGCCGCCGGGTCCAGACCGGGCCCGTAGACCCGTCCCAGCTGGTCGTGGTCCTCCGCGAGATCGCGCAGGAAGTTCACCTTCTGGAAGGCGGCGCCGAGCGCGCTCGCCGCCGGGGCCAGGCGCGCGTACTCGGCCTCGTCCCCGTCCAGGAACACCCGCAGGCACATCAGCCCCACCACCTCGGCGGAGCCGTGCACGTACTCCGTCAGACTCGCCCGGTCGTGCACGGCGACGGTGAGGTCCGCCCGCATCGAGGCGAAGAACGGATCGATCAGCGCGGCGTCGATGCCGCAGCGTCGGGCGGTCACCGCGAACGCCTGCACCACGAGGTTCGTGGAGCGCCCTCCGGCGAGGGCGCGGGCCGTCTCTGCGGCGAGGTCCTCCAGCATCCGCGACCTCTCCTGCACCGTGAGGGCGGGCTCCGGATCGTCGACCACCTCATCGGCGATCCTCACCAGGGCGTAGATGCTGCGCACGTGCGTGCGCACCGGCTCGTCCAGCAGGCGCGAGGCCCATCCGAAGCTCGTCGAGTAGCTGGCGATCACGCACCCGGCGCTGCGCTGGGCGACCCGGTCGTAGAGCGTCGTGGCGGGCACGGCCCGCTCCCGCGGGGTCATCGTGCCAGCTCCGTCGGTCGATGCCCGCCGCGCGGGGAGCGGGCCGCCTCGGCGGCGGGACGGACGGCTGACGGGGAGCGGCCGGGCTCCGGCGCCTGCGCGGTGCGCCACAACGCCCACACCGCCGCGGCCGCGATCACCGCCGCGGCGGCGAGGGCGGCGACCGCCGTGACGGGGGAGTGGGGCGCGTCCAGCGCGCGGCCCGCGGCGATCCACGCCAGCCCCCAGATCATCGCCGCCGGGGCGGCGACCGGCCGGCGTCCCGCCCGGACCAGCGCCACGCCGAGCACCGCGACCACGGCCAGCACGGCCGCGGCGAGGACGCCGGGTGCCCCGAAGCCCGCGAACCCGGCGCCCTTCAGCGCGGCGGCGATGTTCGCGCAGGTCGCGACGCTCACCCATCCCAGGTACACCCCGAAGGTGCCGTCCACCACGAGCTGTTCGAGGGTGCCGCCGGCGGGGCGTGCGGTGAGCCGATGGGCGAGCAGGCCCAGCACCGCCAGCAGCAGCACGATCACCACCACGCTGACCCCCACCGCCCCGGCCTGGATGCTGAGGATCCACGCCGCGTTCAGCAGCAGCGAGGCGATCGCGGGCAGGGCGACGCCGCGGTGGTCGTGGCGGTCCCACCACTGCCATACGGCGTAGGCGCCGAGTCCCAGGTAGATGAGGCTCCAGATCCGGAAGGCGCCGGTCGCGGGGGCGAGGTGGGTGGCGTCGGCGGCGAGCAGGCCGCCGGCGGCCTCGTCGATCGGGTCGCCGCCGAACGCCCCCACCCCCACGGCGGTGCCCAGCATCGCGAGCGCGAAGCTCACGGTGACGGTGAGATGGCGCAGGAGCGGGCGGGCGGGGCGGGTCATGAGAGCTCCTCGGGGTCGGTGCCGGAGCGGGCGGGGGCGGCAGGGGCGGGACGGGCTGTCGAGGACCGGGCCGGCTCCGCCGTCTCGGCGGTGCGGGCGATGTTGCGCTGCATGCCGCCGAACACGATCCCGTGGAACGGCCACACCGCCCACCAGTACAGGTCCCCGCGCAGGCCGCGGGGGTGATAGATCGCGCGCTGGTGGAGGATCGCGGAGCCGTCGGCGGTCTCCTCCACCCCGAGCTCCAGCCAGGCCCGGCCCGGCAGGCGCATCTCGGCGCGCAGTCGCAGCAGGCGCCCCCGGTCCAGGCGCTCCACGCGCCACCAGTCCAGCGCCTCTCCCACCGCGAGGCGGTCGGGGTGGCGGCGACCGCGGCGCAGCCCGGGCCCGCCGACGAGGCGGTCCATCAGCCCCCGCGCCACCCAGCCCAGACGCCAGGAGTACCAGCCGCGGCGGCCGCCGATCCCCTCGATCACCGCCCACAGGGTCTCCGGCGCGGCATCGACCGGGCACTGCCGTTCGTCGCAGCGCACGATCCCGCCGGACCACTCCGGATCCTCCGGCAACGGGGAGGAGGGCGCGCCGGCCGGGGTGGCCGAGTGCCAGGCGGTGACCACGTCCAGCTCCCGGATCCTCGTCAGCGCCAGCGCGATCGCCCGGTCCACCCCGGTGAGGCCGCCCGGGGGTGCGGGCACCAGGCGCTGCAGATCCGACTCCGCCGCGACCGATTCGTGGATCAGCGACTCCACCAGCGGCCTCGCGATCGCCCTGGGCACCGGGGTGACCAGGCCGATCCAGTGGCTGGCCAGGCGCGGGGTGAGCACGGGGACGGTGAGGATGCGCCGCCTGGGCAGGCCTGCGGCCCGGGCGTAGGCCTGCAGCAGCGCGGCGAAGGTGAGCACGTCCGGCCCGGCCACGTCGAAGGTGCGGTTCGGGGCGCCCTCGAGGCGGGCGGCCGCCACCAGGTAATGCAGCACGTCCCGCACGGCGATCGGCTGGATCCGGTTGTGCAGCCAGCGAGGCGCCACCATCAACGGCAGACGCTCGGAGAGATGACGCATCATCTCGAAGGACGCGCTGCCGGAGCCGAGGATCACCGCGGCCCGCAGCACCACCGCCGGCACCTCGCCGGCCAGCAGGATCTCCCCCACCTCGCGGCGGGAGGCCATGTGGTCGGAGAGCGACTCCTGGTCGGGATGGATCCCGCCGAGGTACACGATCCGTCGCACCCCGGCCCGGGCCGCGGCCTCGGCGAAGGCACGCGCCCCCTCGCGGTCGCGGTCGGCGAAGCGGCGCCCGCCGCCCATGGCATGGATCAGGTAGTAGGCGGTGTCCACGCCGGCGAGGGCCGCGTCCAGGCTCGCCCCGTCCTCGACGTCGGCCTCCACCACCTCGACCGCACCGCGCCAGGGACGGCCCTCGAGCCGGTCGGCGTGACGGGCCATCGCCCGCACCCGGAGCCCCGCCTCGAGCAGGGCCGGGACCAGGCGCCCGCCGATGTAGCCGCTGGCTCCCGTGACCAGGACCAGCGGCGAGGAGGCGTCGGCCGGGGGTGGGGCGGTGGTGCTCATGCGGGCTGGTCCTCCTTCGCGCGGGGCGGCGCGGTGCCGGCCGAGGGGTGGGCGGGGCCGGGCAGGGTGAGCTCCACGCCGCGGAGGATCTGGGCCGTGGTGGCCTCGAGGGCGTCGCTTAGCGCCGCGGGCAGACCGTGCCGCAGAGCGGCCTCGGAGGCGCTGGTGAGGTGCCAGTGCGCGAGATCCTCCACCCAGGCGCGGGAGCCGCACGCGGTGAGCAGGTCGCGGGCGCGGGAGGCGTCGTGGTCGTCGAGGTCCGCGCGCCCCAGCAGCGACTGCAGGGCGGGCCAGGTCTCGGTGGTGGAGGCGTGGGCGATCAGCGCCGTGCGCTTGCCCTCGCGCAGGTCCCCGAGCGCGCTCTTGCCGGTGCGCTGCGCGTCGCCGAAGGTGCCCAGCAGGTCGTCCACCAGCTGGAAGCCGATCCCCAGCAGGCTGCCGATCTCGTCGAGGGCGGAGTGCACCTCGGAGGGCGCCTCGGCCAGCAGCGCCCCGGCGCGCAGCGGCAGCTGGAAGGAGTACAGAGCCGTCTTCAGCTCCGCGACCGCGAGCACCTCGCGCAGCGGGGCGGGGTCGGCGGCCGGTGCGAGCTGGAGGCGCACGTCGGCGAGCTCGCCGGCGGCCGTCGCGTGCAGGGTGGTCTCGAACAGGTCCAGCAGCCCCTCCACCACCGGGGCCGGGGCCTCGCAGCGGGAGATCGTGCGCATCGCCGTGATCAGTCCCAGGTCCCCGGCGAGGATCCCGGCGGCCTGGCCCAGCCGGCGCGCCCCGGCGGGGGTCGCGCCGTGCCGGGCGGCCTGCGCCGCCGCGCCCCCGGGGACGCTGGGCACACCGCGGCGCACCTCGTCCCCGTCGATCACGTCGTCCTGCACCACGAAGGCCGTGTGCAGCAGCTCCAGCGCCGCCCCCACCTGCACGGCGGCCTCGTGCCTCGTGCCGCCGAGCGCCGCATGCGCGGAGAGCAGCAGGGCGGGGCGCAGCCGCTTGCCGCCCTCGACGGCGTCGCCCAGCGCGGTCCACAGCTGCTCGTGATCGGGCAGCGGGAGCGGGCCGGGCAGGGCGGCGCCGCGCGCCAGCTGGCGGCGCAGCTCGCGATCGACGGACGGCAGGTGGGCGTCGCTCATGGCGTGCTCCCCGGTGTGAGGGCGTCCCCGAGCTGCGGCACCTGCGCGACCGCCCACGGGCTGAGGGTCCACGGGGCGAGGTCCACCAGGGCGGCGAGGTCGGCGGGCTCCACCCAGCGCAGATCCATCACCTCGTCCGGGTTCGGCGCGGGGTCGCTCTGCGCGTGGGCGACGAACACGGGGCACACCTCGTTCTCCACGACCCCCGAGGCGTCCACCGCGCGGTAGCGGAACTCCGGCAGCACCTCCCGCGGTGCGCCCACGCGCATGCCCAGCTCGTGCCGGGCATGGCGGGCGATGGCCTCGGGGAAGCTCTCGCCCTGGCGGGGGTGGCCGCAGAACGAGTTGGTCCAGACCCCCGGCCAGGTGCGCTTGCCGAGCGCCCGACGGGTGAGCAGCACCCGGCCGCCGGCGTCCACCACATGGCAGGAGAAAGCGAGGTGCAGTGGAGTGTGGGCGGAGTGCACGGTGGCGCGCGGCGCGAGACCGCACGGCGCGCCCTCGGCGTCGAGGAGCACGACGTGGTCCTCGACGCCGTCCTCGGCCCGGGCCCCCTCCGGCACGGCGGTGTCGATCACGAGCGCTCCCAACTACTTAGCCTGTCTACGTAAATGGACTGTAGCATCTGGGCATGACCGAGAGCACGGGACGCGACGGCGCCGCGACCGCCGCTCCGTACTGGTACCCCGAGCAGGACGGCGCTGTGGCGCTGCTCGCCGCGCTGCGTCGCTTCCGCGCCGCGAATCTCGAGATGCGCCGGCGGATGAGCGCCAGCATGGACATGAACACTACCGATCTTGAGGCGCTGCGCTTCGTGATCGCGCACGAGCACGCCGAGGACCCGGTCACCCCGCTGCAGCTGGCACGGCACCTGGAGATCTCCGGCGCCTCCACTTCGAAGCTGTTGGACCGGCTCACCGCCTCGGGCCACCTCGCCCGGGCGCCGCACCCCCACGACGGCCGCTCCCGGATCATCGTCGCCACCGACCACGCCCACGCCCAGGTGCGGGAGCGGCTGCGCGGGATGCACGAGAGGATGCTGGAGATCGCCCACGACGTGCCGCCCTCCGCGCGCACCGCCGCCATCGGCTTCCTGGACGCGATGGCGGAGCAGCTCGAGACGGAGGCCGCGCCCGAGAAGCTCACCCCGCCCGCGCCGTGAGGCGCGCGGCCGTGCGGCGGGAGAGCTCCTCGGGGAGCGGTCGCTCAGAACCTCCCGGCGGCCACCAGCTCGGTGCGCTCCTTCTGGCGCGCCACGTCCCGGGGGTGGACCCGGTAGAACAGCGTCCAGTACACGGCGTTGAGCAGGTACGGCGCCACCACGAACCACAGGAACATGGTCTGGCTGCTGAACGCCTCGGCCACGAAGCCGAGCCCGAGGGCCATCAGGGCGGTGATGCCGCCCTGGATGAGGGGGCACAGCATCGCGAACGCGGTGGCGCTCAGCTGGGAGGGGACCACGTTGGAGACCATCGGCAGCACGCAGCCGGAGAAGCCCACGGAGAACACCAGGCCCAGCAGCAGGTTCAGCGGGATCGAGACCACGAAGCCCTCGTAGGGGAGCTGGGTGACCAGCGCGACGGTGCCCGCGAAGGAGACCAGGTAGATCTGCATCAGCATGATGCGGCCCTTCTCGCCGAAGCTCCGCACGAAGAGGTCCGCCATCATCTCTCAGAAGGGCCCGAACAACATGCGCGCGAACTTGCTGATCGCGCTGAGCAGGCCCAGCATCCCCTCGCCCACGCAGAAGGCGGCGCCGATGAGCAGGAAGAAGGTGTTGATCAGCCCACCTTCGGAATTGTCGACCGCCTGGGAGAAGCCCATGGGGACCATCGCCCTGCCGGTGCGCTTGCCGGAGGGGGCGTCCCCTCCGAGGGCGTCGGGGCGGCGCGCGTCCCTGTCGACGACGGCGACGCCGGGGCCGCTGCCGCCGGCGGGGGCGACGATCGAGCCCGTGGCCGTGGAGACGTTGCCGGGGAAGGTGTCGGGCCGGCCGGTGCCGGCCCCGGGGGAAAGGTCGTCCATCGACGGTCCTCTCGAAAGCTGCCCGAGGGCGGAGGTGAACAGCGGTGTTCCAGTGCGAGGGAGCGGGGTGCGCTCGCGGACCGCGCAGGGCGCTCCCGGCGGGCACACGGCGGGTGGCGGGTCCGGGGTGGCGGGCGGCAGGGACCGGCGTATGGGAGCGCTGTCGCGGGACTTGCACGCATGGTCGCGTTTCGTCCACGTCGCGAGGAGCGCTGAGAGCCTGCGCCGCACCGCGCCCGCAGCACGTTCCGGGCCGCTCTCCGCAACGCCTTCTCGAGGGTGCCGGAGCACCGCGCAACACGGTGTGGCCGAGGCCACCTCGAAAAGGGCCGTTCTAGCTTGACGGGGTGGTTCCGGGGCCCGTAATGTTCTTCCTCGTGCCCAGGAGATCGGGACAGCGGGAAGGACGAGAGTCCAGCCAGCGAAACCGGTCGTGACCTGGGGCGGAAGGTCTCTCGGAAGAGGATCGCGACGCGGATCACACCGCAACGATTTGACTTGGGAGAGCGGAAGTCCTAAGTTATCAGGGTTGCCTCGGAGCGAGGAACCGCGAGAGCGGTTCGGTAGCACTGAGTGCGCGTGTTGCTTGATATCTCAATAGCGTGTCTGTTTATCGATGCCATTATTTTTGAATGGCAAATCATAACGGATGATACAGCAGTTTAATGCTGGTTGTTTGTTTATTTTGTCAGGTTATAGTTTTTCATGATTTTCATGGAGAGTTTGATCCTGGCTCAGGACGAACGCTGGCGGCGTGCTTAACACATGCAAGTCGAACGATGACGGTGGTGCTTGCACTACCTGATTAGTGGCGAACGGGTGAGTAACACGTGAGTAACCTGCCCCTCACTTCGGGATAACCTCGGGAAATCGTGGCTAATACCGGATATTAGTGTGCACCGCATGGTGCGTGTTGGAAAGATTTATCGGTGGGGGATGGACTCGCGGCCTATCAGTTTGTTGGTGAGGTAATGGCTCACCAAGACGATGACGGGTAGCCGGCCTGAGAGGGCGACCGGCCACACTGGGACTGAGACACGGCCCAGACTCCTACGGGAGGCAGCAGTGGGGAATATTGCACAATGGGCGAAAGCCTGATGCAGCGACGCCGCGTGGGGGATGACGGCCTTCGGGTTGTAAACCCCTTTCAGTAGGGAAGAAGCGAAAGTGACGGTACCTGCAGAAGAAGCGCCGGCTAACTACGTGCCAGCAGCCGCGGTAATACGTAGGGCGCAAGCGTTGTCCGGAATTATTGGGCGTAAAGAGCTTGTAGGTGGCTTGTCGCGTCTGCCGTGAAAACCCGAGGCTCAACTTCGGGCGTGCGGTGGGTACGGGCAGGCTAGAGTGTGGTAGGGGAGACTGGAACTCCTGGTGTAGCGGTGAAATGCGCAGATATCAGGAAGAACACCGATGGCGAAGGCAGGTCTCTGGGCCATTACTGACACTGAGAAGCGAAAGCATGGGTAGCGAACAGGATTAGATACCCTGGTAGTCCATGCCGTAAACGTTGGGCACTAGGTGTGGGGGACATTCCACGTTTTCCGCGCCGTAGCTAACGCATTAAGTGCCCCGCCTGGGGAGTACGGCCGCAAGGCTAAAACTCAAAGGAATTGACGGGGGCCCGCACAAGCGGCGGAGCATGCTGATTAATTCGATGCAACGCGAAGAACCTTACCAAGGCTTGACATGCACCGGACGACTCCAGAGATGGGGTTTTCTTCGGACTGGTGCACAGGTGGTGCATGGTTGTCGTCAGCTCGTGTCGTGAGATGTTGGGTTAAGTCCCGCAACGAGCGCAACCCTCGTTCTATGTTGCCAGCACGTCATGGTGGGGACTCATAGGAGACTGCCGGGGTCAACTCGGAGGAAGGTGGGGACGACGTCAAATCATCATGCCCCTTATGTCTTGGGCTTCAAGCATGCTACAATGGTCGGTACAATGGGTTGCGATACTGTGAGGTGGAGCGAATCCCAAAAAGCCGGCCTCAGTTCGGATTGGGGTCTGCAACTCGACCCCATGAAGTCGGAGTCGCTAGTAATCGCAGATCAGCAACGCTGCGGTGAATACGTTCCCGGGCCTTGTACACACCGCCCGTCAAGTCACGAAAGTCGGTAACACCCGAAGCCAGTGGCCCATCCTCGTGAGGGAGCTGTCGAAGGTGGGATCGGTGATTGGGACTAAGTCGTAACAAGGTAGCCGTACCGGAAGGTGCGGCTGGATCACCTCCTTTCTAAGGAGCATCACCAATTATGGTGGCCATCGTCGTCCGCGAGTGTCGGGCGGGTGGTTGCTCAGGGTGGAACATCGATGAATAGGCACTTCATCCGAGATCGGACGAGCTAGTACTTCCCAGTAGGGAATGGAACGCGAGACTGGTTGAGGGTTTGAGGTGGAGGCACGCTATTGGGTTGTGAGGCTGCACGCAGCCCCGGAACTTTCGGGTTGTGGGGTGTGTGGCTGGTCCTCCCTCATTTCTGAGCACTTTGTGTGTGAGGTTGTGGGTGTGGGGTTGTTTTTTGAGAACTGTATAGTGGACGCGAGCATCTTGTAAGCAATTTTTATATGCAAAGAGTGTCTTTGTGTTGCCGTAAGTTTTAAAGGGCGCACGGTGGATGCCTTGGCACAAGGAGCCGACGAAGGACGTGTGAGTCTGCGTTAAGCCTCGGGGAGTTGACAACTAAGCTGTGATCCGAGGATGTCCGAATGGGGAAACCCACCAGGGGTCATGCCCTGGTACCCGCTGCTGAATGTATAGGCAGTGTGGAGGGAACGCGGGGAAGTGAAACATCTCAGTACCCGCAGGAAGAGAAAACAAATAGTGATTCCGTGAGTAGTGGCGAGCGAAAGCGGAAGAGGCTAAACCTGGTCTGTGTGATACCCGGCAGGGGTTGCAGGCTTGGGGTTGTGGGACGTGTCTGATGGGTCTGCCGGCTTGTCGACGTGTACGTGTAGTGGTAGTCGAAGTCGTGGTGAGTGCGACGGCGTAGAGGGTGTGACCCCCGTAGACGAAACTGCTGCACGGCGTGACGCTGTTCCCGAGTAGCACCGGGCCCGTGAAATCCGGTGTGAATCTGCCAGGACCACCTGGTAAGCCTGAATACTACCTTGTGACCGATAGCGGACAAGTACCGTGAGGGAAAGGTGAAAAGCACCCCGGGAGGGGAGTGAAATAGTACCTGAAACCGTGCGCTTACAATCCGTCGGAGCCTTGAGGGGTGACGGCGTGCCTTTTGAAGAATGAGCCTGCGAGTTAGTGGTCGGTGGCGAGGTTAACCCGTGTGGGGTAGCCGTAGCGAAAGCGAGTCTGAACGGGGCGTTCAGTCGCCGGCTCTAGACCCGAAGCGAAGTGATCTATCCATGGGCAGTGTGAAGCGCGGGTAAGACCGCGTGGAGGCGCGAACCCACTTCAGTTGAAAATGGAGGGGATGACCTGTGGATAGGGGTGAAAGGCCAATCAAACTTCGTGATAGCTGGTTCTCCCCGAAATGCATTTAGGTGCAGCGTTGCGTGTTTCGTGCCGGAGGTAGAGCACTGGATAGGCGATGGGCCCCACCGGGTTACTGACCTTAGCCAAACTCCGAATGCCGGTACGTGAGAGCGCAGCAGTGAGACTGTGGGGGATAAGCTTCATAGTCGAGAGGGAAACAGCCCAGAACATCAGCTAAGGCCCCTAAGCGTGTGCTAAGTGGAAAAGGATGTGGAGTTGCTGAGACAACCAGGAGGTTGGCTTAGAAGCAGCCACCCTTGAAAGAGTGCGTAATAGCTCACTGGTCAAGTGATTCTGCGCCGACAATTTAGCGGGGCTCAAGCACACCGCCGAAGCTGTGTCATTTCAGCATTTGCTGGGATGGGTAGGGGAGCGTCGTGCAGCCGGTGAAGCCGCGGGGGAACCCAGTGGTGGAGGCTGCACGAGTGAGAATGCAGGCATGAGTAGCGAAAGACGGGTGAGAAACCCGTCCGCCGATTGATCAAGGGTTCCAGGGCCAGGTTTATCCGCCCTGGGTTAGTCGGGACCTAAGGCGAGGCCGACAGGCGTAGTCGATGGACATCGGGTTGATATTCCCGAACCGATCGTAGGAGGACCCATACCGAGGCGTCTGATGCTAACCACCCGAGCTTTCCCCATACCCTTCGGGGTGTGGAGGTTGGTGAGGCTGGGAACCAAGGTCGTAGTAGGTCAGCGCGAGGGATGACGCAGAGAGGTAGCTTCCGCGGACTTAATGGAATAGTCCGTCTAAGCGTGCAGCCCGTTCCCGGGTAATGCTGGGAACATTGAGGGTCAGGCGTGATGGGGATCCCGTATGGGCGTAGGTGAGTGATCCTGTACTGCCAAGAAAAGTTCCGGCGTGACGAATACGGTCGCCCGTACCCTAAACCGACTCAGGTGATCAGGTAGAGAATACCAAGGCGTTCGAGAGAATCGTGGTTAAGGAACTCGGCAAAATGCCCCCGTAACTTCGGGAGAAGGGGGGCCCGACCTGTGAGAGCGGGAAGGGCCGCAGAGACCAGGGAGAAGCGACTGTTTACTAAAAACACAGGTCCGTGCGAAGTCGTAAGACGCTGTATACGGACTGACGCCTGCCCGGTGCTGGAAGGTTAAGAGGACCGGTTAGAGCCCTTTGGGTTCGAAGCTGAGAATTTAAGCCCCAGTAAACGGCGGTGGTAACTATAACCATCCTAAGGTAGCGAAATTCCTTGTCGGGTAAGTTCCGACCTGCACGAATGGCGTAACGACTTCTCCACTGTCTCAACCGCGAACTCGGCGAAATTGCATTACGAGTAAAGATGCTCGTTACGCGCAGCAGGACGGAAAGACCCCGGGACCTTTACTATAGTTTGATATTGGTGTTCGGGACGGCTTGTGTAGGATAGGTGGGAGACTGGGAAGCATTCACGCCAGTGAGTGTGGAGTCGTTGTTGAAATACCACTCTGGTCGTTCTGGATTCCTAACCTCGGTCCGTGATCCGGATCAGGGACAGTGTCTGATGGGTAGTTTAACTGGGGCGGTTGCCTCCCAAAAAGTAACGGAGGCGCTCAAAGGTTCCCTCAGCCTGGTTGGCAATCAGGTGTTGAGTGTAAGTGCACAAGGGAGCTTGACTGCGAGACAGACATGTCGGGCAGGTGCGAAAGCAGGAACTAGTGATCCGGCACCTCATTGTGGAATGGGTGTCGCTCAACGGATAAAAGGTACCCCGGGGATAACAGGCTGATCTTGCCCAAGAGCTCATATCGACGGCATGGTTTGGCACCTCGATGTCGGCTCGTCGCATCCTGGGGCTGGAGTTGGTCCCAAGGGTTAGGCTGTTCGCCTATTAAAGCGGTACGCGAGCTGGGTTTAGAACGTCGTGAGACAGTTCGGTCCCTATCCGCTGCGCGCGTTGGATATTTGAGAAGTCCTGTCCCTAGTACGAGAGGACCGGGATGGACTGACCTCTGGTGTGCCAGTTGTTCTGCCAAGGGCATGGCTGGTTGGCTACGTCGGGAAGGGATAACCGCTGAAAGCATCTAAGCGGGAAGCCTGCTTCGAGATGAGATATCCTTGCACCCTTGAGGTGTGTGAGGCCCCCAGTAGATGACTGGGTTGATAGGCCAGATGTGGAAGCACAGTAATGTGTGGAGCTGACTGGTACTAATGGCCGATGACTTACAACAACTCATCTTTTTGTGTTGTTGCTGCTTGTGTTCGCGTCCACTGTGCGGTTCTCGAGAAACAACCCCAGCATCACGTCAGTGTGGTGTGTGGGCTGGTTGTGTCTCATAGAGTTACGGCGGTCATAGCGTCGAGGAAACGCCCGGTTCCATTCCGAACCCGGAAGCTAAGCTCGATCGCGCCGATGGTACTGCACTCGGGAGGGTGTGGGAGAGTAGGTCGCCGCCGGACATCTTCACTGGGAGTGGAGGAGTGCTTGAACCCCTGAAATGGGTGTTCGCCTCCTCCACTCCCTTTTTTCATGCCCGGATTCTGGTCCCGCTGCGGAGCGCGCCGCCGCTCAGCGGGTCAGGTACTCGTACTCCGCCGAGAACCCCTCGAGGGTGCCCTCGGTCCGCGTGGTGAGCGTGATAAAGGTGTCCTCGTCGGAGAGTCATTGCCGAAGGGCTCGTTCAGGTCCAGGGCGAGGTCGCTGATCGCCACCGGCGCCTCCGGGCTGAGCGGGTACTCGACCTCGCCGTCGGCGCCGGAGAGCGTGAGGGTGCCGCTGCCGGCCTCGACGGTGAACGTGCCGGACACGACGATCTGCGTGTGCCAGTGGTCGCCGGTGAGCTTCTCGCTCCACTGGCTCGTGGACTTCGAGAACCCGGCTGCGCAGCTCATTTCGTGGTGCGCGCCGCTGCAGCGGTTGTAGGATCCCTCGGTGCAGGCGCTCAGCAGCAGCATCGGCGCGAGGAGGAGTCCGGCCACTCCGGCGCGGAGGCGTGATTGCAGCATGCCGGTGAACGTACCCGGCACTACGGTCGCCCGGGACGGCGCAGCGCGGCCCGGCCGGCTCCGCCAGTAGCGCCGTGTTCCGCGCGGTCCGCGCGCTCGAGGCCACCAGCTCGATCCCGAGGCGCATGAAAAGCAGGGAGAACAGGGCGGGGATCCACCCGAGCAGCAGCGCCACGATGGCCGGGACGCCGTTGAACGTGGGGGAGCCGGTCTCGAGGCCCACCCCGCTGACGAGCATGCTGACCGCGATGCCTGCGCCGATGACCATCAGCCGGGTGAGCGCTGCGAGCACGATCGAGAGCACGTGCAGGACCGGGGGGAACCGGTCGGCGACGTAACGGTCGGCCCTGACGTCGAACAAGGCGCTCTCTGCCAGCTCACTTCCGAGGCGACCGCCGCGGCTGTGGCCAGCGCTGCTCGGTGCGTTCCTCGCTGCCCTCGTCATGGAGGCCTCCCCGCCGACGTGGATCGGCCTCCTCCTCGCCGCCGGTGCGGTCACCGCGCTCGGGGCGTCGCTCCGGCGCCTGTCCCATCGCCCGGACTGGTCACCCCGCCATGTCGCGGCGGCGGGGCTCGGGCTGATGCTCGGCCGCGGTCTGCTCGCCTTCACCATCACCCCGCTCGCGGGCCATGTGGACCAGGCCGCGAAGGTCGGCCACAACGCCGTCCTGCTCGCCGTCGTCCTGCTCGCCGGGGCCGTCGCGCTGGGGCCTGATCACCGGGACCGCTGAGGAGCGGGGCTGATCCTGGCCTCACCGCGTCGTGACAGGAGGAGTGTCCAACTGTGCGTAGACGTCATCGGCCTGGCCGTCCGCCTGCATCTGCCTGAGGGCGTCCGAACGCTGCTGCTGGAGGCTGTCCTGATAGGCGACGATATCACCAAGGCGAACCCTGCGGTGCCGGCCGCGCATGTCGAAGGGAAGTGGGCCTTCCTCGAGCAGCTTCACGAAGGTGGGACGCGAGATGTTGAGCATGTCTGCCGCCTCCTGCGTGGTGAGGAGCTGATGGTGGGGGACGACGGTGACGCCCTGCCCGTCGGCCAGATGGTGCACGATCTCCTCGAGGACCTCGGCGACGTCCGCGGGCAGCTCGAGCCGCGTGCCGGAGGCGGTCACCAAGGCAGGGAGCGGAGCGACCTCGGAGCCGCGGTCGCGAAGTGCGGTGACGAGGTCGATGAGCTTTCCGCGCTCGCTCTCGCGCGGCAGGTAGGTCTCCGGTGGACGACGGCGCGTTGCAGGCATGGCAGCTCCTCGAGGTCAGGCACCGTGCTACTCGAAAAAGCCGAAAGCTTGAAGGGTGTGGAGTGGCCGCGACCAAGCACGGCATGACACGCGAGGGCGCCTGCACAAAGGGGCGTTTCAGGGCACGGTGCGACGAATATCGTCAGCGCGTGCTTTGAGACGCCCTATTCTGCAGACGCCACCCCGAACGGGCGGGCCGAGCCTCACCCCGCGACGGGGATCTCCTCGGTCGGGGTGCGGGTGGGCAGGTTCTCCTGCCCGGCACCCGACTGTGCGGCCCCCGCCCTTGCGACCTGCTTCCGGTGCAGCGCGTAGCTCGCGCCCACGATCCCGAGGCCCAGCACCGCGAGGACCGCGCCGGTCCAGGCCGGGGCCACGAGGCCGAGGCCCGCGGCGAGCACGGCGGCACCGAGCGCGGCGCCGAGGGAGTTGCCGATGTTCAGGGCCGAGTGGTGCAGTGCCGCGGCGAGGGAGGGGGCGTCGGGCGAGGCGTCCATGAGGAACAGCTGCAGCGACGGGCCGAGGAACTGGGAGGTCACGGCGATCGTGAAGAGCACCGCCATGCCGGCGATCGCGTTCTCGGCCACGAGCGCGAACAGCGCCAGGGTGATCGCCATGCCGGTGAGGCCGATGACGAGGGTGCCGTAGAGCGACCAGTCGGCGAAGCGGCCGGCGATCAGGGTGCCGAGCGTCATGCCCACGCCGAACACGAACAGCGCAATGGGCACGGCCCGCTCGGGCATGCCCATCACGCCCGGCACGATCTCGCCGATGTAGCTGTACACCGCGAACATGCCGCCGAAGCCGATCGCGCCGATTCCGAGGCCGAACCACACCTGGGCGCGGCGCAGCGCCGAGAGCTCACCGCGCACCGAGGCGGCGGCGCCGGAGTTCTCCGGCTCGGGCACGAGACGCCAGATGGTGGCGGCGGTGACCGCCGCGATCACCACGACGATCCAGTACGCGGCGCGCCAGCCGACGGTCTGCCCGAGCGCCGTCGAGGCGGGCACCCCGAGCATGGTCGCGATGGTCAGGCCCAGCATCACCAGCGACACCGAGCGGGCGCGGCGTCCGGGCGGGGACAGGCGCGAGGCGACCAGCGCCGCGACGCCGAAGTAGGCGCCGTGGGGCAGGCCCGACAGGACGCGCGAGATGGCGAGGACCGCGAAGTCCGGGGCGAGGGCCGAGAGCAGGTTGCCGACGCCGATCAGGGAGATCAGCACCATCAGGAGCCTCGCGCGCGGCACCCGCACGGCGGCGATGGTGACCAGCGGCGCGCCGACCACCACGCCGAGCGCGTACAGGGAGATCAGCATGCCCGCGCGGGGGATGGAGACGTCCAGGTCGTGGGCGATCTGCGGCAGCAGGCCCATCGACGCGAACTCGGTGACCCCGATCGCGAAGGCGCCGAAGGACAGTGCGAGGATGACCAGGCGCAGTCGGCCGGGGGAGAGCGGGGTGGAGGACGCGGTGGGCGCGGTTCCGGGAGAGGTCGTCACGACGGGCTCCAGCAGGGGTCGGCAGGGGAGGAACGCTGCCGACGCTGGTAGCGGTGGGGACTCCGCGATGCTATCGGCCGACGGGGGCTCGGCGATAGGGGATGTGGGGGAGTCGCCCCGCCTGGATCGGCCGACGGGGCGGCCCCTCGGCGGCGCGGGTCCGTCAGCGGCTCGCGCCTCCTCAGCGACCCTCGCGCCTCAGCGCCCGAGGAGTCGGGCGAAGAAGCCGCGCGAGCCCGGGGCGTCCACCTTCGAGCCCGGGGTGCCCGCCTCGTGACCGCCGCAGCGCTGGGCCGCGGGGACGTTCTTCATGACCTGGTCCACGTGCTGGCCGCAGCCGGCCCAGGTGGTCTTTCCGCAGGTGGTGCAGGTGACTGCTCGGCACATCTCGGTGTCCTTCCGTCGTGGGGTGGTGGCGGGGCCGTGGGTCGGCCCGTCGAGGGAGGAGCCGACGAGTCGTCGGTCTCGGGGTGGTGGGGTGGTGTTCAGGCCTGACCGTCGGCCCAGCGGGACCAGCCGGCGTAGCTGCCGTCGAGCTCGACCACGTCGTGGCCGGCGCGGCGCAGAGCCGAGGCGGCGACGGTGTTGCGCAGCCCGGACTGGCAGAAGGTGATCACCCGCGCGGTGCCGGGTGCCGGGAGCCGGTCCTGGTGGAAGAGGACCTTGCCGGCGTTCAACTGCGAGGCCCCAGGGATCGAGCCGGCGGCGTGCTCGCCGCGGCCGCGCACGTCCAGCAGCAGCGCATCGGGCTCTGCCTCCTGGAGCGCGGCGAGGTCCGCGGGGGCGACGAGCGCGGGCGCCTCATGGGGGAGGCCCTCGAGGTCCGAGGTGAAGCCGGTGAGGGCGTCCACGCCCACGCGCACGAAACGGTCGCCCCACTGCGCGGCCTCCGCCGCGTCGGCCGCGAGGACCACAAGCTGCGCGGGATCGGTCTCGGGGTCGAAGGCCGAGCCGATGTGGGTGGCGGCCTTGCCGAGGGAGGGCAGGCTGAGCGCTCCGGGCACGGCGCCGGCGTGCACCTCGTCCACCCCTCGGGTGTCGACCAGCGCCACCGTGCCCGCCGTCATTCCGTCGGCGATCTCCTGCGCGGTGAATTCTCGCGGCACCGGTCGCTCGCCGAGCAGGGCGGGACCGGCCTGGTTCTGCCGCTTCATCCGGGCGAAGTAGGCGTGGGCGTCGGGCTGCCCGTCCAGCAGCGCGTCGACGAAGCCCTGCTCGTCGTCGGCCGCGAGGAAGGGCGCCCACCAGGCGAAGCGGCGCTCGTAGCCGACCGTGGTCGACGGCAGCGACCCGATCGCTTTGCCGCAGGCGGAGCCGGAGCCGTGGCCGGGGTGGACCTGCACGTGGTCGGGCAGAGGGAGGAAGACGCGCCTCAGCGAGGCGAAGAGCTGCTTCGCGCCCTCGAAGCGCGTGTTCTCCATGCCCACGGCCTCGTCCAGGAGGTCGGGTCGGCCGAGGTCGCCGGAGAAGACGAAGTCGCCGGTGAGGACGTAGCCGGGCTCGTCGGTGACGGCGCCGTCGCTGACGAGGTAGGCGAGGTGCTCGGGGGGTGTGGCCCGGGGTGTGGCGGGCGGACACCGTGACGTTGCCGAGGGTGATCGTGTCCCCGTCCATGAGGCGCTGCGCCTCGAAGCCGTACTGCCAGTCCTGCCCGCCCTCGCCGGAGACGTAGGCCTGCGCGCCCGTCGCCGCGGCCAGCTCGCGGGTGCCGGAGAGGAAGTCGGCGTGGATGTGGGTCTCGGCGACCGCCACGATCCGCATCCCGCGCGCGGCGGCGAGGTCGAGGTAGACCTGCACGTCGCGGCGCGGATCGACCACGAGCGCCTCGCCGCGCTCCTGGCAGCCGATCATGAAGCTCGCCTGCGCGAGGTCCTCGTCGTAGATCCGTTCGAGAAGCATGTCCCTCTCCTGTCCCTCCGGTGCGGAGACCGGGCCCGTCGGGCCGTGTGCCGCCGAGTGTAGGGGATACCCCAGGGGGTATGCAAGATACCCCCGGGGGGATAGGATCTCGGGTGTTCACCGCGCTCCTCGCAGCGCGTCGCCACCCGGCAGGCGCCGGGCCCACTCCCCAGGAGGCCGTCATGGAGCTCGACCCCTCGGAGATGACCGGTGTGATCAACCGGCTCAAGCGCGCCCAGGGTCAGCTGAGCGCCGTCACCCGCATGCTCGAGGAGGGCAGGGACTGCAAGGAGGTGGTCACCCAGCTCTCCGCCGTCTCCAAGGCGCTGGACCGCGCCGGCTTCGCGCTCATCGCCACGAACATGGAGAAGTGCCTGACCAGCCCCGACAAGGAGACAAACACCAAGGAGCTGGAGAAGCTGTTCCTCTCGCTCGCCTAGCGGTCGACCGGCAGTGTGCGGCTGGCACGATGGTCGGCCGACGGGGCGCACGGCCGACGGAGGCGACCGGGATACCCGCCCCATTGCCGCCCTTCCCGCCCCGTGCCAGCCTGAGGGCATGTGCCGCAACATCAAGCCCCTCCACAACTTCGCGCCCGAGGCCACCGCGCAGGAGGTGCACGACGCCGCCCTGCAGTACGTGCGCAAGGTCAGCGGGATGAACGCGCCGTCGAAGGCCAACGCCGAGGCGTTCGAGCGAGCCGTCGCCGAGATCGCCCACGCCACCGACCACCTGCTGGCCGACCTCGTCACCACCGCTCCACCGAAGGACCGCTAGGTCGAACGGGAGAAGGCCCGGGCGCGGGCCGCGAAGCGGTTCGGGACCGCCGCGGCGTCCTGACGGCCCACCCCGACCCACCCGGCCCCGGTTCCGTGCCCTGGACGCAATGGTCTCGTTTCGATCACGACGCCCTTCTGGCATAGGCGTGAAACAAGTGTTGCGGTGAGGTGGGGGCACCACGAGATGCGTTCCGCCCCGCATCCCGGCCCGATCAAGAAGGTGGTCCCCCGGTGAGCCGAACCCTGCACTCCACGCTCCGCGTCCTGCACATCTCCCCGGCACCCCTCGCGCTGCGCCGCCCCGCCCTGGGGGCGCTGGCGATCCTCCCGCACACCGTGCACTACAGCGGCGCGGACCTCGCCGAGCTGCGCCGCGCCCCCGAGTGCGATGTCGCGGTGTTCGATGCGACCTCTGACCTCACCTGGGCCCCGCACATGGCCGCCCGCCTCGAGGCCGCGCGACTGCACCTGCCGCTGGTGCTGATCATGGCCGAGAGCGGCCTGGCCGCCGCGAACCAGGACTGGGGCGCCGCGGATTACCTCCTGCCTACCTCCGGCCCTGCCGAGGTCGACGCCCGCCTCCGCCTCGCGCTGCGCTTCGCCCCGGCGCCGGACCTCGGCCCGGAGCTGATCACCGCGGGCGGGCTCGTGATCGACGAATCGAGCTACACCGCGACCCTGCATGGGCAGACGCTGGAGCTGACCTTCAAGGAGTTCGAGCTGCTGAAGTACCTCGCCCAGCACCCGGGCCGCGTGTTCACCCGCGCCCAGCTGCTGCAGGAGGTGTGGGGCTACGACTACTTCGGCGGCACCCGCACCGTGGACGTGCACGTGCGGCGCCTGCGCGCCAAGCTCGGCGCCGGCATCGAGTCCGCGATCCACACGGTCCGCAACGTCGGCTACCGCTTCGACCTCGCCGTCTCCGAGGCCGTCCCGGAGCTGCAGAGCGCCTGAGGAACCCCGTCATGACCCAGCCCGATCCGACACCGTCGCCGGAGCACCTCAGCCTGCCCGACACCACCGCCCTGCCCGACACCACTGCCCTGCCCGAGACCATCGCCTTGCCTGACACCACCGCGGTCCTGCTCGCAGCCGGGGAGGGGCGGCGTCTGGGTCGCGGCCCGAAGGCGCTGCTGCCGCTCGGCGGGGAGCCGCTGGTCGCGGTGCTGACCCGTCGCCTGCTCGAGGGCGGCTGCCGCGACGTCCTGGTCGTCACCGGCGCCTACGCCGACGAGGTCGGCGCGGTCGCGCGCGATGCCGGGGCGCGGGTCGCCGAGAGCCCGCTGTGGCGCACCGGCATGGCCGTCTCCCTGCGGGTCGGGGTCGCGGCGGCCGACGCCCCGCACCTCATGCTCGCCCTGGTCGACCACGTGGGGCTGAGCCCCGCGCTGGTGCGCCGGGTGCTCGGCGCGCACCGTCCCGGCCGCGCGACCGCCGCCTCCTATCCGGGGCCCGACGGTCGGCTCCTGCGCCGCCACCCGGTGCTGCTCGAGGCGGCCGACGCCCGCGCCGCCGCCGCGGAGGCCCACGGCGATCGCGGCGCCCGCGACTGGCTGCACCGTCACAGCGACCGGGTGGACCTGGTGGACTGCGGGGACCTCGACGACGGCGGCGACCTCGACACCATCGCCGACCTCTCCCGCCTCGCCCGCCGCTGACCCGCGCCCGTCGGTCGGCCCCGTCGGCCGCGCCGACCCCGTCCGCCGCGCCGACGACAGCTCGCCCCGCAAGGGACCGGCCCGCCCGGCCGGCCCCGTCGGCCGCGCCCTCATCCCCGGGCGCGCGCGTGCCCGACCAGCGCGACCGCCGCGCAGAGCGCCCCGGCGAGCAGCAGCCCCGCCCCGACATGCACCTGCAGCAGCAGCGCGCCGACGGCGGCACCGGCGAGCATGAGCAGCACGGCGAGCAGTCGGCGCAGCCACAGCGCTCCGGTCCCGCCGGCCAGTCGCGAGTCCATCGCGAGGCCGGTGATGGTGGAGGTGATGACCACGGTCGTCACGTCCTTCACCGCGAGGGCCCGGGCGGTCGCGGCCTGCGCCCCCATCGCGAGGCCCAGTGCTCCGGTCACGCCGAGCAGCGCCGTGTGCGGGGTGTCCTCCCACAGCAGCAGCATCGCGCCCGTGCCCACCACGACGGCGGCGACCGCGCAGAGCAGGGCGGTGGTCGCGCCGGTCCAGGCGCCGGTGCGCCCGCCGAGGGCGCGGCCGGCGAGGATCGCACCGAGCACGAAGCCTGCCAGCGCCAGCACCGGGCCGACCACGGGCAGGTCGTCCGCGCCGGTCAGCGCCATGCCGAGGATGACGACGTTGCCGGTCATGTTCGCGGTGAACACCCGGTCCAGCCCCAGGTAGCCGACCGCGTCGACGATGCCGGTGGCGAAGGTGAGGGCGAGCATGAGGCGCAGGTGCCGCGGGCGCAGGTCGGGCGCGGGCACGGCGCTCGTCTCCGGGGCGGCAGGGGCGGCGGGGCCGCTCGCGGGGGCGGAGGCGGTGTCGGCAGCAGGGGATCCGGTCATGGCCCCGGACGCTACGGACCTCCCGAAACCCCTGCGGCACGGCCGTGTAACAAGGGCGTAAAACCCCGCCCCTAGCGTTGAGCGTGAGCTGAGGAGGACCATGCTGACGGACATCCTGCGAGCGGGCGAGAAGGTGCCGGCCGGAGTTGCGCACCTCCCCGTGGAGGAGGGGACGAGCCTGTGGGGCCGACTGCCCTGCGCGGCCGACGCCCCCGTGCTGCGCCTCGAGCCCGGCGACGAGGCGGTCATCGACACCCTCAGCCACGAGGGGATCCTCGAGGACCAGGGCCGGGACCCGCGCGCCTTCTTCGGCGCCCACGGCGTCGAGCCCGAGCAGGTGCTGCCCGACGCGATCGCGCTCGCCGCCGGCCATCCCGGCCGCGACCGGGCGACCGACGGCCCCCATGTGGTCACCGGCCCGATCCACGTCGCCGGCGCCCGCCCCGGCGATCTGCTGAAGGTGACGATCCTCGAGCACGAGATGCGCGTGCCCTACGGCGTGGTCTCCAACCGCCACGGCCGCGGCGCCCTGCCCGGCGAGTACCCGGCCGGCCCCGCCACGGTCAGCGTGTTCGCCGGGGTCGAGGACACCGCGGACGGGCCCGTCGGCACCATGGCGCCGCGCGCCGGGGCCGAGCGCACCCTCCGCTTCCCGCTGCGCCCGTTCCTCGGGATCATGGGCGTGGCCGTGCCCGGTACGGATCGCCCCCACTCGGTGCCGCCCGGCCGCCACGGCGGCAACATCGACATCAACCTCCTCACCGCCGGGACCTCCCTCTACCTACCCGTCCAGGTCGAGGGCGCGCTCGCCTACGTCGGCGATCCGCACTTCGCACAGGGCGACGGGGAGGTGGCGCTGACCGCGATGGAGGCGAGCCTGCGCAGCCGGCTCCGGTTCGACGTGATCGCCCGCGACGACGCGGTCGCGCAGTTCGGCGAGGTGGTCGGTCCCCTCGCCGAGACCAGCGAGTACCTGATCCCCACCGGCATGGACGAGGACCTCGACCTCGCCGTGAAGGACTGCGTGCGCCACGCGATCGCGCTGCTCCAGGCCCGCTGGGGCCTGGATCCCGAGCATGCGCTCGCCTACCTCAGCGCCGCCACCGACTTCGACATCTCCCAGGTCGTCGACGTCGTCAAGGGCGTCCACGCCCGCATCCGCACGGCCGACTTCGCGGAGGTCCGCCCATGAGCACCACGTCGAGCTCTGTTCCTCCGGCCGACGTCCTCGCGGACCGCGCCCGCCCCGTCGCGCACGGCCCCGAGATCCCCGGGCTGCTCGAGGCGTTCTGGGAGTACGAGCGCGCGCTCATGGCCGACGACCTCCCGGCGCTCGACGCCCTGTTCGCCCCCGGCCCGGACACCCTGCGCGGCGACGCCGCGGGACTCCTGCGCGGCCACGACGCGATCAGCACCTTCCGCGGCGGGCGCGGCGGCGCCCCGAAGCGCCGCATCGTCGAGGTCGAGGTGCGGGCGCTCGGCGAGGACCACGCCGCGGTCGTCGCGATCACCGAGCTGCTGCGCGGCGGACGCGGCCAGCAGACCCAGGTGTGGCGCCGCGGCGAGGACGGCTGGAAGGTCGCCGTCGCCCACGTCGCCGTCGCCCCGCCCGCCATGGACCGCCGGATCTGGCGGGTCCTCGGCGCCCCGCTCGTCCCGGCCCCTGTCACCGCCGGCGGGGAATCGGCCGACGAGGGAGCGGGCCCCCTCGCCGGGGAGAGGATCGCGGTCAAGGACGTGATCGCGGTGGCCGGGCAGAGGATCGGCGGCGGCAGCCCCGCCCTGCTCGCCGGTGCCCGCCCCGAGCCCCGCCACGCCGACGCGGTGGAGCTGCTGCTGGACGCGGGCGCGGAGGTCACCGGCATCGCCGCGACCGACGAGCTCGCCTACAGCCTCGCCGGCACCAACACCCACTACGGCACCCCGCCGAACCCGCGTGCCCCGCACCGCATCAGCGGGGGTTCCACGTCCGGCCCCGCGTCGGCCGTGTCGCTCGGGCACGCGAGCATCGGGCTCGGCACCGACACCGGCGGCTCCCTCCGCATCCCCGCCGCCTACCAGGGGCTGTGGGCGCTGCGCCCCACCCACGGCGCCGTGCCCCGCGATGGGGTGCTGCCCCTCGCGCCGAGTTTCGACACGGTCGGCCTGCTCACTCGCACGCCGGACCTCCTCGCCCGCGCCGCCGCCGTGCTCCTGCCCGAGGAGCAGGTAGTGCTCGAGGACCCCGTGCTGCGCACCGTCCCGGGACTCGAGACGCTGCTGGACCCCGAGGTCGCAGACGCGCTCGACACCGCCCTCGCACGCTGGCGCACCGCGATCGCCGTCGAGGAGGCGGACCCGCTGGACGCCGACGAGCTCAGCGGTTTCGCCGAGACCTTCCGCCTCCTCCAGGCCCGCGAGGCATGGGCGACCCACGGCGCGTGGGTGCGCGCGCACCGCGACGCGCTCGCGCCCGACGTCGGCGCCCGCTTCGACGCCGCGGCGCAGGTCACGGCGGACGAGGCCGCCGATGCCCAGCAGGCCCGCACCCGCGCCGTCGGCCAGATCCGACGCCGCCTCGCCGACGGGGTGCTCGTCGTCTCCGCGGCCTCCTCGGTCGCGCCGCTCGGGCGGGACGCGACCGCGGGCGGCCCCGCGATCGAGGCGCAGCGCGCGCGGACCCTGCAGCTGACGTGCCTGGCGGGACTGGCCGGTCTGCCGGCGGTCGCGGTGCCGCTCGTGACCGCGAGCGGTCTGCCGACGGCGGTGACCCTCGTCGGCCCGCCCGGCAGCGACCTCGCCCTCATCGACCTCGCCACCCGGCTCGAGGAGGACACCGCACCTCCCGCAAGCCCCGCGCGGGGCACAGCCGCCGCCACCGGCCCCGCGCTCACCACCGGCTCCGCGCGCGCCACCGACCCCGCGCCAGGGAAGATCCCCGCATGAGCACGCCGCCCGCCCTCCAGCGCCTGAACACCGCACCGACCGCCGCGCTCGCCGAGCAGCTGCGCGCCTGCGCCCCGATCGAGTCCTGGGTGCGCCACCTCATCGCCGCCCGCCCCTACCCCTGCGCCGAGTCCCTGCTCGCCGAGGCCTCCGACCGCGCCCGACGTTGGACCCCCGATGAGGTCCACGCCGCCCTCGCCCACCATCCCCGCATCGGGGAGAAGGCGAAGGGCCTGGGCGCTGCGGAGACCGCGCACTCCGCCGCCGAGCAGGCGGGGGTGGAGGACCCGGGGGAGTGGGTGCGCGCGAACGCCCGCTACGAGGAGCGGTTCGGGACCGTGTTCCTCATCCGCGCCGCCGGCCGCACCCAGGCCGAGATGCTCGCCGAGCTCGAGCGGCGCCTGCTCCTCAGCGACGAGGACGAGCAGAAGGCGCGCGCCGAGCAGCTGCGCCAGATCGCCCTGCACCGCCTCGACGCGCTCCTCGCCGACTGACCCGCCTCCTCGCAGGCTTCCCGCCCTCGATCCGCGACGGAAACACCCCTGAAACGTCTGTTGCATTGACTGGGACCAGAACCTATGAATGTCCCAGAACTGCTTGCACGTCCCCAGAACGGAACCTCCTTGATGCGCACCTCGCAGATCGCCCCGCCGCCGCGGCTCCTGATGGGCCCCGGCCCCATCAGCGCCGACCCCCGCGTGCTGCGGGCCATGTCAGCCTCGCTGCTGGGCCAGTTCGACCCCGCGATGACGGCGCTCATGACCGAGACCCAGGGCCTGTACCGCGAGGTGTTCCGCACCCGGAACGAGGCGACGCTCCTGATCGACGGCACCTCCCGAGCCGGCATCGAGGCCGTACTCGTCTCCCTCCTCGAACCCGGAGACAAGGTTCTGGTCCCGATCTTCGGCCGCTTCGGCCACCTCCTGGTCGAGATCGCCGAGCGCTGCGGCGCCGAGGTGCACACGCTCGAGACCGAGTGGGGGCAGGTCTTCCCCGCCTCCGCCATCGAGGACGCGGTCCGCACAGTCCGCCCGAAGCTCCTCGCCGTCGTCCAGGGCGACACCTCCACCACCATGAACCAGCCCCTCGAGGAGCTCGGCGCGATCGCCGCGAAGCATGGCGCGCTGCTGTACACCGACGCGACCGCCTCCCTCGGCGGCAACGACCTGTACGTCGACGAGTGGCGGATCGACGCCGCGACCGCGGGCCTGCAGAAGTGCCTCGCCGGCCCCTCCGGCAGCTCACCCCTGACCCTCTCCGACCGCGCCGTCGAGGTGATCGGCGCGCGGCGTCACGTCGAGGCCGGGATCGCCGACGGCACGGCCGGGCGCGGCACCCGCATCCGCTCGAACTACTTCGACCTCGCGATGATCCTGGACTACTGGGGCGAGCAGCGCCTGAACCACCACACCGAGGCGACGAGCATGCTCTACGCCGCCCGCGAGTGCGCGAGCCTGCTGGTCGAGGAGGGGATGGACGCCGCCGTCGCCCGCCACCGCCTCCACGGTGCCGCCATGGCCGCCGGCATCGAGGGCCTGGGGCTCACCCTCTTCGGCGACCAGACCCACCGCATGCACAACGTCCTCGCCGTCACGATCCCGGACGGCATCGACGCCGACGCCGCCCGCGCCGCGATGCTGGACGACTTCGGCATCGAGATCGGCACCAGCTTCGGACCCCTGCACGGCAAGGTCTGGCGCATCGGCACGATGGGCTACAACGCCCGACGCGACGCCGTGCTCCTCACCCTCGCGGCGCTGGAGCAGGTCCTCCGCGCCGGCGGAGTCGACGTCGTGACCGGTGGCGGCGTCGGCGCGGCCCGCGAGCACTACGAGGGCGCGGGGGAAGGCGCGTCCGACGGGGCCGGGCAGGTCGGCGCGGCTGGGCAGGAGGGCGCGGCCGACGGGGCTGCCGCCGCCGTCGCGGGGGCCGCGCGATGACCGCCGACGCCACCACCCCCGCGAACTCTGCGACCCCCGCGAGCACCACCACCCCAGCCCTCTCCGCCGCAACCCTCGAGGCCGCCGCGCGCATCATGGCCGACTGCGACCGGCTCGCCGCGATCTCCGCCCTCGAGGACGGTATCGAGCGCACCTACCTCACCCCCGAGCACGCCCGCCACAACGCAGTCGCCGCCGAGCTCATGACCGCCGCCGGGATGCGCACCTGGCAGGACGCCGCCGGGAACCAGCGCGGACGCCTCGAAGGCTCCCGCCCGGGCCTGCCCGCCCTGGTCCTCGCCTCCCACCTCGACACCGTCCCCGACGCCGGCCGCTACGACGGCATCCTCGGGGTGCTCCTCGCCATCGAGACCGTCGCAAGGCTGAAGGACCGCGCGAGCGAGCTTCCCGTCGCCCTCGAGGTCGTCGCCTTCGCCGACGAGGAGGGCACCCGCTTCGGCGCGACGCTGCTGGGCAGCAGGGCACTCGCCGGCACCTGGGAGCAGGACTGGTTCGCCCTCGAGGACAAGGACGGGATCACCATGGCCGAGGCGTTCACCCGCTTCGGCCTCGACCCCGCCCACATCGCCGACGCGGCACTCTCCCCGGACGAGATCGCCGGCTACCTCGAGGTCCACATCGAACAGGGCCCCTACCTCGAGGCCGCGGACCGGCCCCTGGGCGTCGTCACCTCCATCGCCGGCGCCCGCCGCTTCACCCTCACCATCCTCGGGGAGGCCCGCCACGCCGGCGGCACCCCCTACGACCGTCGGCGCGACGCCCTCATCGGCGCGAGCCGCGCGGTGTTGGACATCGAGCAGATCGCGCGCGAGCGCGGCGCGATCGCCACCGTCGGCCGGTTGCAGGCCTACCCGGGCGGGGTGAACGTCGTGCCCGGTCGGGTGGAGATGTCCCTGGACCTGCGCGCCGAGACCGACGAGCTGCGCGACGCGGTGCTCGAAGAGACCCTCGGGAGCATCCGCGGCTTCTGCACCGAGCGCGGCCTCAGCCTCGAGGTCGAGCAGATCCACGAGGCCTCCGCCGTGCCCTGCGCCCCGCACCTCATGGACGCCGTTCGCACCGGGATCCGCGCGGTCGGCGATGATGCCGTCGGCGATGATGCGCCGCTCGAGCTGTTCTCCCGCGCCGGCCACGACGCGATGGCCATGGCGGCCCTCACGGACATCGGCATGCTCTTCGTCCGCTGCGCCGACGGGATCAGCCACCACCCCGACGAATCCGTGACCACGGAGGACGTCGCCGCGGCGCTCGACGCCTTCGAGGCCGCGACCCTCGCCGCGGCAGGGAGTCGTGCCGGCGGAAGTCCTGTCGACGGGAGTCGTGCCGGCGGGAGTCCTGTCGACGGAAGTCCTGCCGAGGCGAGTCCTGCGACCGGGGATCCTGCGGAGGAGAGTCGATGAGCGCCGCGATCCGCGTCCTCCCGTCGGCCGGCCTGCGCGAGATGCCGCGCCGCGAGGTGCGCATCGACGCCCGCATCGAGGCGAAGTACGCCGAGCTCACCCCGCAGGAGCGGCGGATCTGCGACTTCCTGCTCGAGCACCTCGGCGACCTCGCCGTGTTCAGCGCCGCGGACATCTCCCGCGAGACGGGGTGTCCAAGGCGACCGTCAGCCGGCCTGACGTCGAGTCGGCTCCTACGGGCTGGACCAGTGCCTGGACCTGGTCGAGGAGGCGCTCGCCGCGCCTGGTGAGGGGCTGGGGGAGTCGGCCGACGGGGCTGCCGGCGGGGCCGGCCGGGCGGCTGACGGGATCGACTCGGCCGACGGGGGCGAGCCCGCGCTCGGCCCAGACTGGGCCGTCGGCACGGGGATGGCGCTGTCGATGCTGGACACCGTCCCGCCGCGCGGCCACTTCTCCCACAGCCGCCTGGCGCTCCGCCCGGACGGCACGATCGAGGTGCGCATCGGCACGGCAGAGTTCGGCAACGGCACCACCACCGTGCACGTCCAGCTCGCCGCCGCCGCGCTCGGCTGCACCCCCGACCGGCTCACGATCCTGCAGTCGGACACGTCGCTGGTCGGTCACGACACCGGGGCGTACGGCTCCGCGGGCACCGTCGTCGCCGGCAAGGCGACGCTCCACGCCGCGCAGAAGCTGTTCGGGATGCTCGCCGAGCAGGCGGCCGCGCTCGCCGGGGTGGTGACGGCCGACGAGAGCGCTGCCGCCGGTGGCCTCGCGCCTGGCGGTGGGCACGTTGCCGGCGGTGGCCCCGCGCAGGACTGGACGGGTGAGGCCGCGGGCCTCCGCTACGGCCCGACCGGCACCCTCGTCACCTGGGAGGACATCGCCGCCAGCGCCACCGACGACGCACCCCTCGAGGCGGAGGCGCACTGGGACGGCTCGCCCCGCTCCGTCGCCTTCAACGTCCACGGGGTGCGGGTCGCCGTGCACCGCCGCACCGGCGAGCTGCGGATCCTGCGCAGCGTCCAGGCGGCCGATGCCGGCTTCGTCGTCAACCCCCTGCAGTGCCGCGGCCAGGTGCAGGGCGGGGCCGCGCAGGCCCTCGGCGCAGCGCTGTACGAGGAGGTGATCGTGGACGACGCCGGGAAGGTCACCACCGACATCCTGCGCCAGTACCACGTACCCACCTACGCGGACGTGCCCCGCACCGAGGTGCTCTTCGCGAACACCAGCGACCGCCTCGGCCCGCTCGGCGCGAAGTCCATGAGCGAGAGCCCCTACACCCCGGTCGCCCCCGCGCTCACCAATGCGGTCCGCGACGCGGTGGGCGTGCGGATGACCTCGCTGCCGATGAGCCGCGACCGGCTTTATCTGGCGATGAAGGCCGCGGGCGTCGTGCCCGGCCGACCCGCCTGAGCGCGCCCGGGAGCGCTCGCCCCTGGAACGGCCGACGGGCCGACGCGCGCGGCCTCGTCGGCCGGCCCGTCGGCCCGTCATGGACCGGGCCCGAGCGGTCAGCTCGCGTGCACTCCGGTGCCGCGGGC
The DNA here is from genome assembly GCF_014204755.1 of Brachybacterium aquaticum. Lineage (NCBI taxonomy): Bacteria > Bacillati > Actinomycetota > Actinomycetes > Micrococcales > Dermabacteraceae > Brachybacterium > Brachybacterium aquaticum. Next base: position 2,675,727 of record NZ_JACHLZ010000001.1, on the reverse strand, counting down.
GTTGTAGAGGGTCGCGCCGCCGCCGCCGACGAGGTCGCGGTAGTCGGCGAGGACCTCGACCGCCTCCTCGCGCAGCACCCCGGTCTCCACCTCGATGCCGCGCTCGGCGAAGCGCCCGATCCAATCCTCGGGCATGGGGCCCTCGTCGAAGCCGGTCAGCTCCTCCACCTCGGGTCCGTCCACGGCGATGACAAGGCGCTTCACCCCGGACCACATGGTCGCGCCGTAGCACATGACGCACGGGCGGGCGTTGACCCACAGCTCCAGCGGCGCCGCCCCCGCTGCGCCCAGATCCCAGGTGCCGCGCCGCGCCTGGGCGAGGGACAGGGTGGTGACCTCGGCATGCATGGAGGAGAGCCCCGAGGCCAGCACCCGGTTCACGCCGGCGGTGACGATCTCACCGCTGGCGGGGTCGCGGACGAGCGCGGCGAAGGGTCCGCCGCCGCCCTCGCGCATGTTGCAGTCCGCGAGCCGGTTCAGCAGCCGCATCAGCACGGTGCGCGCCTCCTGCCCGTCCCCGACCGGGCCGTGCCCGAGCGCGGCGACCTCCTCGTCCACCCACACCGGCATCGACGCGCCGAAGGAGGTGACAGGTGAGGTGGGGTCGGAGCGGTGCTGCGGGGCCATGGGTGCCTCCCGGCGGAGCGCGGGCCGTGGTGGTGACGGCCTGGTGAGTGGGTGCGTGGGGTGGTCGGAGGGGCGGGAGCCGATCCGTCCCTCCGACCGCGGCCAGGCTAGGCGCGGGATGTGTCGACGGTGTTTCGGTGAGGCACGAGATCGTGGCGAGCTCCGCCCAGGTCGATCCCGGGTCAATCCCGCGACCGCGCTGAGACCCGTCCGAGACCTGGCCGAGACCTGCCCGGGCCCCGTGTTACGCCCCCGAAACAGGAGCGCACCGCTTGCGAAACAGCCGTTCCATAGCGTGGCCGCCATCGGATGACCTGTTGCGGAGCACTCGCTGCGCAGGAGCTCCTGCGCAGCCCGGTCGCGGCCCCCGTCGGCCGCCCCGGACCCCACGCGCCGCACGGTCCCCGATACCGCGCAGGACCACCGCGCGGACGAGAACCAGTGGAAAGAAGCGCCCTCGATGAACCGCCGTCCTGCCGCACCCGCCGCGCTCCCCGGAGTCACCGCCGCGCCCTCCCGCCGACTGCTGCTTGCCGGCGCGCTCGCCGCCCCCGCCCTCGCCCTCGCGGGCTGCTCCGGGTCGGCCGACGGCGCGAGCGCGGGCGGCAGCCTCGGCACCCTCGAGGTGAACCAGAACTGGATCCGCACCACTGAGTTCGCCGGCGAGTACTTCGCGGACTCCCGCGGCTACTACACCGACGCCGGCTTCGAGGAGGTCACCCTCATCCCCGGCGGCCCCTCCGGGACCTCCTCGGAGGCGATGGTGCTGTCCAACTCGGCACTGGTCGGGATGACGACCCCGCTGGCGGCCGGGTCGATGGTCGCGGGGGAGGAGGCGCCGCTGGTGCTGCTCGGTGCGAAGTTCCAGCGCAACCCCTTCACCATCTGCTCCACCTCCGCCACCCCCATCACCACCCCCGCCGACCTCGTCGGCAAGCGGATCGGCGTCGCCACCGGCACCAACGAGGTCCTGTTCGACGCGCTCCTCGAGGTCAACGGCATCGACCCGGCGGACGTCGAGCGGGTCACCGTCCAGTTCGACCCCCAGCCGCTGATCAACGGCGAGGTCGACGGCCAGATCTGCACCCTGACCAACGAGGCGATCACCGTCTCCCTCGCCGGGCTCGAGGCTGTGAACCTGCCGCTGGCCGACAACGGCCTGCCCTTCGTCTCCGGCGCCTTCGTCACCACCCTCCAGAACGTCGCCGAACGGCGCGAGGAGCTGAAGGGCTTCCTCGCCGCCACCGTGCGCGGCTGGAAGGACGCCCTCGCCGATCCCGAGGAGTCCGCGCGCCTGGCCTACGAGGAGTACGGCGCGGACCTGGGGCTCGACCCCGAGAAGGAGCAGCGCCAGGCCGAGGCCCAGAACCAGCTCGTGGTCAGCGACGAGACCGACGCGAACGGCCTGTTCACCATCTCCGACGAGCTCGCCGCGAAGAACATCGAGCTCCTCGCGCTCGCGGGGCACGAGGTCGACCAGGCCTCCTTCTTCGACCCGACCCTGCTGCAGGAGGTCTACGAGGAGAACCCCGACCTGCTCCCCGCCTGACCCCTCCCACGCACTGGCCCGCTAGCACCGCCACCCCTGATCCGGCACCCCCGAAAGGGCACCAGAATGACCGCGCAGAGCACGCCCCGCCCCACCCCCGAGCTGCCCCGGGCCGGCGCCACCGGGATCGACCTCCAGGGCCTGTCCAAGACGTACACCTCCGGCCGCAAGCCCGTGACCGCCTTCACCGACACCGACCTCGCCACGGACCGCGGCGCGTTCCTGTCGCTGCTGGGCCCCTCGGGCTGTGGCAAGTCCACGATCCTGCGGATCCTCGCCGGGCTCGAGACCCCCACGGCCGGCACCGCCCTCGTGGACGGGATGAGCCCCGCCGAGCTGCGGGCCAGCTCCCGCCTCGGCATCGCCTTCCAGGACTCGGCCCTGCTGCCCTGGCGCACCGTGCGCGGCAACATCCGCCTCGCCCTCGAGGTCGCCGGGAAGCTCGAGAACGAGCCCTACATCGACGACCTCCTGGACCTCGTGGGCCTGCGCGCTTTCGAGAACGCCAAGCCCGGCCAGCTCTCCGGCGGCATGCGCCAGCGCGTGTCCATCGCCCGCGCGCTCGTCGTCAAGCCCGAGGTGCTGCTGCTGGACGAGCCTTTCGGGGCGCTGGACGACATGACCCGTCAGCGCCTGAACCTCGAGCTGCTGCGCATCTGGACAGAGAAGCCCGCCACCACCCTCATGGTCACCCACGGCATCTCCGAGGCCGTGTTCCTCTCCGACCAGGTCGCCGTCATGAGCGCACGGCCCGGGCGCATCGTCGAGGTGTTCGACGTGGACCTGCCCCGCCCCCGCACCCCCGAGATGATGCGCACCCCCGAGTTCCACGCCCTGTGCGACCACGCCTCCGAGGTCCTCTTCGGCACCCCCACCGCCGCACTGCCCGAGAGCGCCTGAGACGGGACGGAGACGCACCCCATGACCACCTCGACCGCCGCCGCGGAGAAGAACCCCGCCCCCGCCGCCCCGCCCCGTCGGCCGCGAAGGCCGTTGCCCCGCTGGGCCCTCGGCGCGCTCGGCACGCTCGGCGTCATCGCCGTGTGGTGGCTGCTCGCCGCGACCGTCCTGTCCGGGGCGGGCGCCGCCCAGGGCGGCGCGATCCCCACCCCCGGCGCCATCGTCGCCCAGTTCGCGGCCGACGGATGGAGCTACTACTCCCGCAACGCCTCCGTCACCCTTGCCGAGGCCGGCCTCGGCTACCTGGCCGGGAACGCGCTGGCCCTGCTGCTCGCCGGAGTGGTGATGGTGGTGCCCGCGCTCGAGCGGATCATCACCCAGCTCGGCGTGATCAGCTACTGCCTGCCGCTGGTCGCGATCGGCCCGATCATCTTCATCGTCCTCGGCCCGCCCACCTCCGGCGCCCCCTCCGGCACCGCCGTGGTCCTCGCCGCCCTGTCGGTGTTCTTCACGACCCTGGTCGGCTCCATCCTGGGCCTGCGCAGCGCCGACAAGGCGGCGCTGGACGTCATCACCGTGTACGGCGGCACCCGCCTCACCCAGCTGCGCAAGGTCCAGATCATCTCCGCCCTGCCCAGCGTCCTGAACTCCCTGAAGATCGCCGCGCCCGGCGCGCTGCTCGGCGCGGTGCTCGGCGAGTACGTCGGCGGCGTGGACCGCGGGCTGGGGCCGGCGATGGTCAACGCCCAGCAGTCCCTCGAGATCGAGCGCGTGTGGGGCGTCGCCCTCGTGTGCGGGCTCCTCGCCGGCGGCGCCTTCGCCGCCCTCGCGCTCCTCGCCCGCTTCGCGACCCCCTGGGCCGCCGGCACCGAAGGAGGCAGGTCCTGATGACCCACGCCCTGAAGTCCCTCTCCCGCTCCACCCTCGGCGTCGCGATCTCCCTCGCCGTGGTTCTCGCGATCTGGGCCGGTGGCCTGCGCCTCCTGGACGTCTCCAGCTTCATCGGCAAGGGCCCGCTGGACGTGTTCGGCTACCTGGCGCTCGACGAGGACGCCGCCGCCCACCGCGCCGCCGTCGCGGACAACCTCACCATCACCCTCGCCGATGCGGCGATCGGCTTCGTCGCCGGGCTCGCCCTGGCGCTGGTCGCCGCGGCGGCATTCACCCTGATCCGCGGCGTGGAGGACGCGCTGCTGCCCATCGCGATGCTGCTGCGCTCCGTGCCGCTGGTCGCCATGGCCCCGATCCTCATCCTGATCTTCGGCCGCGGCACCGCTACCGTCGCCGCGATGGGCGGGATCGTGGTGCTGTTCCCGGCACTGGTCACCATCGTGCTCGGGCTGCGCTCCGCGTCCCCGGCGATGGTGGACGTGGTCTCCGTGTTCGGAGGCTCCAAGGTCGCCGCGTTCCGCAAGGTCGCCCTGCCCGCCTCGCTGCCCGCCTTCTTCACCGCGCTGCGCATCTCGATCCCGGGCGCGCTCACCGGCGCGCTGCTGGCCGAATGGCTCGCCACAGGCCAGGGCATCGGCTACCAGATCGTCTCGGATGTCTCCCGTGCCCGCTACGAGAGCGTGTGGGCGTCGGTCGTGGTCGTCACCGCCGCATCCCTGCTCCTCTACGGCATCGTCTCCGTGCTCGAGCGGCTCGTGCTGCGCCGCATGGGCCAGACGGTCTGAGCCCGTGGACCTCTCGACCGTCGAGGAGGTGCTCGCCACCGCCGATCCCGACGACTTCCGCGACGGGGACGCCTGGCTCGGCGGCGGCACGGTCCTGTTCTCCTACGGCAGCGACCGCCTGCGCCGCCTGCTCGACCTGCGCAGTGCCGACTGGGAGCCGTGGGAGCTGTGGGAGAGCAGCCTCGAGATCTCCGCGACCTGCACCATCGCCCAGCTCTACGCCCTCCCCGGCAGCGAGGCGCCCTATGGCGTGCTCCGCCCCGGCACGACTGCGCAGGCACGGGCAGGCGGGTTCCCGAGCGCCGAGGAGTGGCCCGCCACCGCGCTCATCCGCCCGTGCTGCGACGCGTTCGTCGCCTCCTTCAAGATCTGGAACACCTCCACCGTGGGCGGCAACGTCGCCACCGCCCTGCCCGCCGGGCCCATGACCTCTCTGCTCGCAGGCCTCGACGCCGACGCGCTGCTGTGGGCCCCGGGCGGCGGCGCGCGCCGCGTCCCAGTCGCGCAGCTCGTGATCGGCGACGGCCGCACCGTGCTCGGCCGCGGGGAGCTGATCCGCTCCTTCCTTATCCCGCGCGCCGCCCTCGAGTCCCGGGCGGCGTTCCGGCGGCTGTCCCTGTCGAACCTGGGCCGCTCCGGCGCACTGCTCATCGGCCGCGACCTGGGCGATGGACGCCTGCGCCTGACGATCACCGCCGCGACCGTGAGGCCCGTGCAGCTCGAGGTGCCGCTCGGCGCCGGGGAGGCGGAGGTGGCGGGACGGGTGGAGGCTGCGCTGCCGGCCCGGCTCCTCCACGACGACATCCACGGCCTGCCCGAGTGGCGGCGCGACATGTCCGTGCTGCTCGCCCAGGAGATCGTCGCCGAGCTCAGCGCCCCGCCCGCCCCGGTGCGGGAGGCGGCGCATCCGCTCGAGGGCGCGGGCGGGCACCTGCGCTGAACGGGCAGCTGCCGGGGCACCTCGGCGCGCGTCGTCCCGCGACGCCCCGGCCCCGCACGACCCCGTCGGCCGACCCCCGAACGACCCGACCCCCAGGAGACCCCTCATGCCCCACGCCCCGTGCGACACCCTGATCCACTCCGCGCACCTGGTCGTGGACCGCGGGCGCGAGCTGCCCGGCGGCTGGATCGCGCTCACCGCCGGGCGGGTCGCCGCCGTCGGCGCGGCCGACGAGCCCGCCCCCGAGGCGGCCGAGCGGATCGACGCCTGCGGGCGCCTGGTCACCCCGGGGCTCATCAACACCCACCACCACATGTACCAGAACCTCACCCGCGCCTACGCCCCGGCGATCAACGGGTCCCTGTTCGACTGGCTGACCGCGCTGTACCCGGTGTGGGCGCAGCTGGACGTCGACGACATCGAGATCTCCACCTACATCGCGATGATCGAGCTGCTGATGGGCGGCTGCACCACCAGCTCCGACCACCTCTACGTCCACCCCCGCCCCGGCTTCGTCGACGCCCAGGTGCGCGCCGCCCGCGAGGTCGGGATGCGGTTCGTCGCCACCCGCGGCTCCATGACCCGCTCCGTCGAGGACGGCGGCCTGCCCCCGGCCTCCGTCGTCCAGGACCACGACGCGATCATGGCCGACGCCGAAGCAGTCATCGCCGCCCACCACGACCCGGCTCCCGGCGCGATGATTCGGATCGCCCTCGCCCCGTGCTCCCCGTTCTCCGTGTCCGAGCGGATCATGGTCTCCTCCGCCGAGCTGTCCGCGCGCACCGGCGTGCGCCTGCACACCCACCTCGCCGAGGACCACGACGAGGACGACTACTGCGCCGAGGTGTATGGCTGCCGCCCCGCCGAGTACCTCGAGCGGGTGGGCTGGGCGGGGGAGCGCACCTGGCTCGCCCACTTCATCTACCCCAGCGAAACCGAGGTCGCGCGGCTCGGCCGCGCCGGCGTCTCCGCCACCCAGTGCCCGAGCTCCAACATGATGATCGGCCACGGCACCATGGACGCTCTGCGCTGGAAGGAGCTCGGGATGACCGTGGGGCTCGGCTGCGACGGCTCCGCCTCCACCGACAGCGCCTCGCTGTGGATGGAGACCCGCAACGCCCTCCTGCTCGGCAGGCTCCGCAACGGCCCCGCCTCCATGCAGGCCCGCGACGCCCTGGATCTCGCGACCCGCGGGAGCGCGGCGTGCCTCGGCTGGGAGGACGAGATCGGGCATCTGCGTCCCGGCGCCTGTGCGGACCTCGTGGTGTGGGAGACCCATCCCGTCGCGCTCGCCGGCGCCCTCACCGACCCCGTCGAGGGCTGGCTGCGCACCGGTCCCGCCCGCGCCTGGCACACGCTCGTCGCCGGAAAGGCGCTGGTGAGGGATGGGGAGCCGGTCGCACCCGCGCTCGGCGAGATGCTGTGCGCGCATCGGCGGTCGGCCGAGCGGCTGCAGGCGGCGGCGCTGGGGTGAGGGGGTTCGGGTGATGAGGTGGGGCGGCCGACGGGGCCTGGAACACTGAGCCCATGAGCGCTGCTGCACCGACGCGGCCCTGCGGCGTGTTCGCGGGCCTCGCGACCCTGGACGTCATCCACCGCATCCCCGCGTCGCCCGGGGTGAACCAGAAGATCACCGCCACCGCCCAGTTCGTCGCCGCCGGCGGACCCGCCGCGAACGCCGCCGTCGCTTTCGCCGCCCTGGGCGGGCGGGCCGTGCTGCTCACCGCGCTCGGCACCGGGCCGATCGCCGAGACCATCGCCGCCGAGCTGCGCGGCGTGGGCGTCGAGGTCGTGGACGTCGCCCCGGACCTCGTGGAAGCGGCGCCGGTCTCCTCCGTCGCCGTGCTCGAGACGACCGGGGAGCGGTCCGTGATCGGCGGCGACGCCGCCGGCCTGGTCGTCCCGGCGCCCGATCCCGCGCAGGTGCGGGAGCTCGTGGGGCCTGCCGACGTGGTGCTGCTCGACGGCCACCACCCCGCCCTCGCCCAGGCCGTGCTCGCCGAGGCGCGGGTGCATGGACGGCCGACGGTGCTGGATGCGGGACGCTGGAAGCCCGTGATGGAGGACCTGGTGGGCGGCGTGAGCGACGTGGTCGCCTCCGCCGACTACCGCACGCCCGGCGCGGAGACCTCCGAGGAGACCGCCGCGGAACTGCGACGCCGCGGCGCGGAGGTGGTGGTCGTGACCGCCGGCGCCGATCCCGTGCGCTGGTGGGCGGGGGAGCGGAGCGGCGAGGTGCCGGCCGTGCAGGTCGAGGCGGTGGACACGCTCGCCGCGGGGGACGTGTTCCACGGCGCGTATGCGCACGCGCTCGCCGAGGGTGCGGGGATCGAGGAGCGGATCCGCGTGGGGGCGGAGGTCGCGGCGGTGAGGGTGTCCCGGGGTGGGGCCGCGGGGGTGGATCGGGGAGGTGGGGGTGCGGGGGTGGGCCGTGCGCGGAAGAGGGATATCCGGGCCATGACAGTAGATAACTGTCATGGGATGGATATCGCGCACTGACCGGACCCACCCACCGCGCCCCAGCAACCCCGGCTACCCTGCAACTGTCGGCCACTGCAGGCCGGCGACCTCGCGCCCACAGTCGCCGCGCGAGGCTCCTCGACCGTCAGGACCACCGTTGGAACAGATCACCGTCGCCGGCCATCCCGAGCCCGTCGCCGTCTCCGAGATCGCCGCTCGCCAGCTGCGCGAGCGGCTCGACGCCGTGCGCGAGCAACGCGGAGCGGACGCGGCCGACCACCTCGAGCAGCTCGTCGGCCAGCGGATCGGCATCCTGCTCGCCGCCGGCACCCCCAGCATCGACGTCGCCACCATGCGCTCGATCGTGAACTACGTCGAGCTGCCCGCGGAGGAGGAGACCCCCGCAGGCCTCGGCCGCACCCTCGAGAACCTCCGCGAGAAGCTCTCCCAGCGCGGCGGCCTCCAGAACATGGGCTGACCGCCTCCGCCCCTCCTTCCCCGACCCTGACCGCTCACCGCCGAGCAGAGAGAGCGAGGACCCCAATACCCTGCAGAACGTCCCCGCCTTCGTCCTGGACGCCGCCGGCGCCGAGGACACGCCGGGCCTCGACCGCCTCCGCGCCGACCATATCGACGTCGCCGCCCCGAAGCCCGGGGAGGTGCTGGTCGACGTCGCCGCCTGCGGGGTCTGCCACACCGACCTCCACGTCATCAAGGACGAGGTCGCCTTCCCGACGCCCGCCGTGCTCGGTCACGAGGTCTCCGGAATCCTCGCGGCCGTGGGGGACGGGGTCACCCACGTCAGCCCGGGTGACCGTGTGGCCTGCAGCTTCATCATGCCGTGCGGCACATGCCGCCACTGTGAGAAGGGCCTCGAGGACCTCTGCGAGACCTTCTTCCAGCAGAACCGGCTCGCCGGCCACCTCCACGACGGCACCACGCGATACACCCGCGGTGGCGAGGACATCGCCATGTACTCCATGGGTGGCCACGCCCGCACCTGCGTCGTCCCCGCTCGCGCCGTGTTCCCGCTGCCGGACGGCGTGCCCCTGCACGAGGCCGCGATTCTCGGCTGCTCGCTGTTCACCGCCCACGGCGCCGTGCGCACCGTCGCAGACGTGAGGCCCGGCGAGAGCGTCGCCGTGGTCGCCACCGGCGGCATCGGGCTGAGCATCATCCACCTCGCCCGCGCCGCGGGCGCCGAGCGGGTCATCGCCGTGGACATCGACGACGCGAAGCTCGAGCTCGCGCGCGAGCTCGGCGCGACCGACAGCATCAACTCGCTCAGCGTCGATCCGGCCGACGAGGTCCGGCGCCTCGTCGGTCACGGCGTCGACGTCGCCTTCGAGGCCCTCGGGTCCGTGCGGACCGTCCAGCAGGCCGTCGATCTGCTGGACGACGGCGGCCGCGCCGTCCTCGCCGGCATCGCCCCGGCCGGCCAGACCCTCGACGTGGACATCGCCAAGGTGGTGCGCCGCAAGCTGCGCATCCTCGGAACCTTCGGCGCTCGTGCGTCCACCACCATGCCCGAGGTGATCCGCCTGGCCGAGGAGGGCAGGATCGACCTGGGCACGCTCATCACCCACCGCTTCGCCTTCGACGAGATCGGGCAGGCGTACCGGATGTTGAACGACCGCGAGATCCGTGGGCGGGGGCTCGTGGTGACCCGGCCCGAGCTGAGCTGAGCCGGAGCCGCCCGAGGCGCAAGGTGGATCCGCGGCGCACGCCCCGCGTCAAGGACCTGCCGTGGATCCCGTTCGCGTCGGGGGGTGCTTGTCGAGCACCGCGACCCGCCTCCGACATGGCGAGCTGACCTGCGCAGATATCGATCCTCTCGTCCGTCGGCCGCTCTGGCAGCGCCCGTGATCGGCGCCACAGAAATTTGACGCCCTCGTTTCGCCACGTGTCAAAGTCGTAACCGACGACCGCCGTGGGTCGACGGCAGCACGCCCGCCGCGACTTCCGACACCCGTCTCCCGCATCCCCGATCCAGGAGTAGACGTGTCCCGTCACATCGCCCCCCTGAACCCCACCCGTCGCGGCTTCGGCGCTCTCGCGCTCGGTGCCCTGGCGACCGCCGGCACCGCCTCGGTGCTCGGCGCCCCCTCGGCGCAGGCGGCCCCCGCAGCCTCGGCCGCTCCCGCCGCCCCGACCGCGGACGGCCCCCAGCCCACAGTGCACACGCAGCAGGCCCACGACCCGATCACCAGCGACTTCCACGCCCGCTGGACCCGTGCGGACGCCCGCCAGATCATGCGCACCCAGAACGACCCCGACGTGGCGCGCGGCGAGAACTCGATGCCCGAGTCGATCACCATGCCGGAGATCCCCAGGGACTTCCCGATCATGACCGACGAGGTGTGGGTCTGGGACACCTGGTCGCTGACCGACGAGTACTCGAACCAGATGAGCTACAAGGGCTGGGACGTCATCTTCTCCCTCGTCGCTCCCCGCGAGATCCCCTTCGACGAGCGCCACTGGAGCGCCCGCATCGGCTACTTCACCCGTCCCTCGACCGCGGATCCCGACGACGCCTGGACCTACGGCGGCTACCTCTTCGAGGACGACACCTCGCTGTCCAACACCGAGTGGTCCGGCTCCGCCCGTCTCATGCAGGGCAACAAGGTGCGCGTGTTCTACACCGCCACCACCTTCGGTGAGAAGCGTCCCGGCACCCCCGGCAAGCCGGCCGTCCTCGCCACCGTCGAGGGTCAGATCAAGGCCACCAAGGCCGGCGTGAGCTTCTCGAAGTTCGGCGAGCACCTCGAGATCGCGGAGCCCGACGGCACCTGGTACCAGACCCAGGAGCAGAACCCCTACTTCTCCTTCCGCGATCCCTTCACCTTCGAGGATCCGGCGCACCCGGGCGTGACCTTCATGCTCTTCGAGGGCTGCGGCGCGGGCGTTCCCGGCACCGCCGAGACCGACGCGACCGTCGAGGACCTCGGCTACGTCGAGGGCGACCCGTTCGCGGAGACGGTCGACGAGGTCAACGCCAAGGGCGTCCAGTGGCAGCGTGGCAACATCGGCTTGGCCTGGGCGGACTCCAAGGACCTCACCTCCTGGACCATGCTCCCCCCGATCCTCACCGCCTACGGCGTGAACGATCAGACCGAGCGCCCGCAGATGATCATCCAGGACGGGAAGTACTTCCTGTTCACGATCTCCCACCAGTTCACCTACGCGGCGGACCTGCGTGGCCCCGACGGCGTCTACGGCTTCGTGGGCGACGGCATCCGCTCGGACTTCCAGCCGCTGAACTCCTCCGGCGTCGTCCTCGGCAGCCCCGTGGACCTGAACCTCCCGGCCGACGCCCCCGAGTCGCCCACCGAGGGTCAGAATCCGCGCCAGTTCCAGGCCTACTCGCACTACATCCAGCCCGGCGGGCTCGTGCAGTCCTTCATCGACAACGTCGAGGGGCGCCGCGGCGGCACCCTCTCGCCCACGGTGAAGGTGGACCTGGACGGCGCCACCGCGACCTCCGCGGTGGACTACTCCTTCGGCGACAACGGCCTCGGCCCGTACGCCTACATCCCCACCAACAAGCGCAAGGGCGGGGTCGGTCACTACAAGTGATCGGCAGCCTGCGCCGCGGCCCCCGGGCTTGACGGCCCCCGGGCTTGACAGCCCCTGGGTCTGTTGGCGCAGGACTCGCAGCACAGCGACGACGGCGCGGTGTCGCCCCCGAGCAGGGGCGGCACCGCGCCGCGGTGCGTGCGGGGTGCCCGCCCGGTGCTCTCTCGAGGTGCCCGCGGTGCCCGCGCGACGGGCCGCGGGTCGGGTCAGTGCTCGCGCAGGCGCAGCCCTGTGAACCGCGCGGTTCCGCCCGCCGCGTGCAGGCGTACGTGCTCCTCCCCGGGGGAGGGGTGGACGGTCATCGAGGCGACGGTGCGGCCGTCGTCGAGGAACACCTCCACGCTCTGCGTGTCCACGAGCACCTGCAGATGCGCGGAGCGGGCGTCCGGGGCGATCGGGGCGACCGCCGCGGTCCGCCCCGCGAAGGGCTCTGCGTCGCCGTCCTGCGCGATCGCGCTGCCGCTGCGGTCCACGCGCAGCTGCCCGCCGCCGAGCGTGATCCGGGTGCCCCGCGAGCCGTTCGCGGACCCGACCACGGTCACCGCCGCCTCGGCCCCGTCATCCCAGCTCACGTCCATCTCCAGGCCGAACGCGCGCCCCAGTGCACCGAGCTCGACCAGGCCCTCGGGCTCGGCGTCGGCTCCTGAATGCTCGGCCCCTGAACCCTCGATCCCTGAACCGTCGGACGCGCTCTCGCCGGACGCCCCGGCGGCGACCTCCTGGTCCGCGAGGTCCGGCGCGGCGGTCGCGGTCGCCGCGAGCGCCGGCACCGGGGCCGAGACGAGGGTGAGCGCGTCGTCGGCGTCCCGCACCAGGCGCACCTCGCGCACCACTGAGTACTGGCCGTCGTAGCCGTCGGAGGCCGCCGTCGCGGAGGCCTCGCGCGCGTAGGCCCAGTTGTTCATCCAGCCGATCGCGTGGCGCACGTGCTCCGGGTCCTCGACGGACGGCCACGTCACCGCGGCGTACCAGTCATGGCCCCGGTCCAGCCAGCGCGGTGCGGGCTCCGTGGGCGTGAAGCGCTCGCCGTCCCAGTCGCCCACCCAGTACGCGTAGTTCGTCGGCTCGCCGGCACCGCTGCCGTCCAGGCTCGCGCCGAGCACCCAGTGCGCGGTGCCGTCGTCCGCGGTGAGGGGAAAGAGGTCCGGGCACTCCACCCCGCCGAGGTCCGGACCGTCGGGGTCCTGATCGCGGTAGGCGAAGTCGGACCGCGACTCCCAGGAGCGCAGGTCCGGCGAGGTCCAGAAGGACACGCGATGGTCGCGGCCGAGGGCGCACACCCACTGCCCCCGCTCCGCGTCCCGCTGCAGCTTCGGGTCGCGGAACCACGAGGCCTGGGCGAGCTCCTCCTCGGTGCGGGCGTCGCGGCCGTCGGGGTTCTCCAGCACCGGCTCGGCCTCCAGGGCGAAGGTCGCGCCGTCCGACGAGGAGGCGAGGTACTGCTCCTGCAGCTCGGCCCGGCCGTCGGTGGGACGGGTGGTCAGCGCGATCAGCGTCCCGGCGCCGAGCCCCGCGGTGTCCTCCTCGTCCACCACGGCGGAGCCGCTCCACACGTCCACGCCGTCGGCGCCGGTCAGCGCCGTGCCCTGGTGGGTGAAGGCGACCAGGTCCGTGCTGGTCCAGTGCGTCCACGAGGTGGGGCCGGGGACGGTGTCCTCGGCATGGTGGAGCCCGTAGAGGTGCAGGGTGTCCCCGCTCCGCACCGGGCGCTGCGGGTCGCCGATCCACCCGGAGGGGGCGGTGAGGTGGAAGCGCGGGCGGAGGCTCGCGGCCTCCTCGTCGGCCGCCCCGTCCGGCGCGTCGTCGCTCGGTCCGCCGTCGTCGGCGGAGGGCTCCGGGGCGTCCTCGTCCCGGGTGCAGGAGCTCGCCGCCAGTGCGAGCGGGCCGAAGGCGACTCCTGCGGCGGTGCGCTGCAGGAGGGAACGGCGGGTGGGGCGGGTCATGGCGGCTCCGAGGCGAAGGGGTGGGATCCGTGCGCCTCCTCGCGCGATCTCCCGACCGTAGCGAAGGGCGCGGGGGCGGCACCACCGGGTGTGAGGGGAGCCGCGCGGCGACGGTCCGACCACGCTCGTCGCCTACTCTGGGGGAGTGACCACCGCCGCTCGTCGCCGCCCCACCTCCGCCGATGTCGCCGAGCGCGCCGGGGTGTCCCGCGCGACGGTCTCCATGGTGCTGAACGGTCGCACCGAGGGCACGGTCTCCGAGGCGAACCAGCGCAGGGTGCTCGAGGCCGCGGCGGAGCTCGGGTACACCCGCTCCGCCGTCGCGATGTCGCTGAGGGAGCGCCGGACCCGCACGATCGGACTGATCAGCGACGAGATCGCGACCTCCCCCTGGGCCGGGCGGATGGTGCGCGCCGCGAACCAGGCCGCCGCCGAGCGCGGCTACATGGTGCTCGCTGCGGACCTCTCGCGGCGCGAGGCGACGATCGAGGCGCGGTGCGGATGCTCGCCGAGCGGCAGGTCGACGGGCTCGTCTACGGCTCGATGGGCCGCACCCGTATCGCGCTGCCCGTCCTCCCGCCGGACATGCCGCTGGTGCTCATGAACTGCGAGGAGGGGGACCTGGAGGCACCCGCCCCCTGGACGGCCGCCTCCCCGCCCGCGGTCATCCCCGACGACGTCCAGGGCGCCCGCCGGGCCGCCCGACGCCTGCTCGAGGTGGGACACCGCCGCATCGTCATGGTCTCCGGAAAGGACCATTCGGTCGCGACCCGTGAGCGCGAGGAGGGCTTCGCCGCCGAGATCACCGCGGCCGGTCTCGTGCCGCGGATCGTCCGCGCGGGCTGGGAGATGGACGACGGCCACCGCGCCGGCGCCGCCCTGCTGGCCGAGGACGAGCCGCCCACCGCCCTCTTCTGCATCCGCGACCGGGTCGCCGCCGGAGCGATCCACGCCGCCGCGCTCGCCGGGGTGCGCGTGCCGGAGGACCTCTCCGTGATCGGCTTCGACGACGAGGACTTCTTCGCCGAGGTGCTCACCCCACCGCTGACCACGATCGCCCTGCCCCATCAGGAGATGGGGCGGCGCGCGATGACGATGCTGCTCGACCTCGTCGAGGGCGCCGGGTCGCACGTCGGGGCGGGCGGCGGCCCGGGCGGGTCGGCCGACGGGATGGTCGGCGGGTCGGCCGACGCGACAGCCGATGCGACGGCCGACGCGACAGTCGACGCGACGGCCGACCGCACCGCCGACGAGCAGCGCGCCCGCGTCGTCGTCGTGGAGTGCCCGCTCGTCGAGCGCAGCTCGGTCGCCCGCGCTCCGGAGGCCTGAGCCGCTGAGGCCCGCGCCCCTGAGGCCGGCGCCTCCGAGGCCCGCGCCCCGGAGGCCCGCGCCCCGGAGGCCGGCGCCCCTGAGGCCGGAGCCGTCGGGCCGTCGCACCTCGGGACGTGAGCCGTCCGGAGGCTCGGCACGCCGGTCCGCGAACCGCCGTCGGCAGGCCGCGGTGGAGACCGCCCTGATCCGCACCATCTCCACCGCCATGAACGCCACGCTCCCCTCCCTCGCCCGCTACGCCGCCCTCGGCGTCGCCGCGGTGTCCGGCATGGCGATCGCGGACGTGCTCGCCTTCACCTTCCACTGGAACGAGTTCTTCCGCCTGCTGATCTTCATGCTCTCCGAGAAGAACTACGCACTCCCGCTCGGAGTCGTCGCACTGCAGGGGAACCTCGGCACGGGCTCGATCTCGGTGGTCCTCGCAGGCGTGATCCTCTCGATGATCCCGGCCGTGGTCGCGCCAGTCCGGCACATCGCGTCCGCATCTGTGTCGTCGCCATACCGAGGAGGGCAGGCGTTCTCCCCGTGCGATCGGCGGCGGGTCGCGTGACCGGATGCGCGTCGCGTGTGGACACGCCGCGATGCATGAGGTACCTTCGGCGCCACGCACTAGACAACGTTGTCACCCGAGGGAGGGACCGCAATGCGATGCAGCAGGAACCGGTGCCGCCCCGCCGCGCTGACGATTCCCGATGGAGGGAACCTCCCATGCCTCGCACCAACGCTCCTCGTCGCTCGCTCCGCGCCCTGTGCGTCGGCGCCGTCGCCGTTCTGACCCTCGGGCTGGGCTCGACGCACGCCCTCGCCGACGGCGCCCCCGGCACCGAGCCCTACCGGCCCGGGTACCACTACACGCCGGAGCGGAACTGGATGAACGACCCCAACGGGCTGGTCTTCCACGACGGTCTCTACCACCTCTACTACCAGTACAACCCCGAGGGCAGCCGGTGGGGGAACATGTCCTGGGGGCACGCGACCAGCCCGGACCTCATGACCTGGACCGAGCAGCCCCTGGCCATCGGTCAGACCTTCGATGAGCAGGGGCGGAGCATCGAGGACATCTTCTCGGGCTCGGTGGTCGTGGACCACGGCAACACCAGCGGTCTCGGCATCGACGGCGAGGATCCGCTCATCGCGCTGTACACCAGTGCGTACACGAGCGCGCATCCCGAGCGTGCGGGTCAGCAGGCCCAGTCCCTCGCCTACTCCACCGACGGCGGGTTCACCTGGGAGAAGTACGCGGGCAATCCTGTCGTCGATCGCGGATCGGCGAACTTCCGCGACCCCAAGGTGTTCTGGTACGAGGGCGCCACGCCCGCGGAGTCGCACTGGGTGATGGTCGCGGTCGAGGCCACCGAGCACAAGGTGGTCCTCTACACCTCCGATGATCTGCTGACCTGGGAGCACGCCTCCGACTTCGGGCCGGCCAACTCCGTCGGCGGTGTCTGGGAGTGCCCCGACCTCTTCGAGCTCCCCGTGGACGGGAACCCCGAGGAGACCCGGTGGGTGCTGGTCGTGAACCTCAACCCCGGTGCCGTGGCCGGGGGCAGCGGAGGGCAGTACTTCGTCGGCGACTTCGACGGCACCTCCTTCACCGCCGAGAACATCGTCGACGAGGTCCCGGTGCCGGAGGGTGACGTGCTGTGGGACTTCGAGGGCGGTGACTTCACCGGCTGGGAGGTCACCGATCAGGACGGTCGGCCCACCGAGGACGGGCCGTTCGGGAACGCACCGGCGACCGGCGCCCTGAGCGGTCAGCAGACCGTGAGCGGGTTCGTGGGGGAGGGGCTCGTGAACTCGTTCCACGGCGGCGACGCACCGGTGGGGTCGATGGAGTCCGCGCCGTTCACCGTGGAGCGGAGCCATCTCTCCTTCCTCGTCGGCGGCGGGAACAACCCTCGCCGCGAGGGCACGAGGCTCGACTCCGCACCGCCCGCCGGCACGCTGCTGTGGAACGGCTTCGAGGCCGCCGACGGCGCCGCGACCCTCGCGGATCTCGGGTGGACCGGCAGCGGCGACCTCGCGGCGGAGGACAGCCCCTCGCCCGACGGCGGGGAGGGTGCGATCGGCGCGATGCGGGTGAACACCTGGACCGGCGGCCCGAAGGGCGATGACAACATCGGCACGCTCACCTCCCCGCAGTTCGTCCTCGACGGCGCCCACCTCAACATGCTCGTCGGCGGAGGCGGACGCGAGGAGGACCCCGAGCAGACCCTGGAGGTGCAGCTCCTGGTCGACGGCGAGGCGGTGCGTCGGCTCACCGGCCCGTCCGACGGGCTGCTGAACTGGCGCAGCTGGGACGTCTCGGATCTCCAGGGCCGCACCGCGCAGCTCCGTGTGGTGGACGAGGCGACCGGGGACTGGGGCCACCTGACCCTCGACCACGTCGTGATGGGCGACGAGATCGCCCTCCCGCAGAGCACTGAGACCACGGTCAACCTCGTCGTCGGCGGCGAGGTGGTCCGCACCGCGACCGGCACGGACAGCGAGAGCCTGGACTGGACCAGCTGGGACGTGCGCGAGTTCGCAGGACAGCAGGCGCGCCTCCGCATCGTCGACAACAAGAGCGGCGGCTGGGGCCATGTGCTGGTCGACCACGTCGTCGCCACCGACGGGCCCGTCCCCTCGACGCTCGAGAGCTATCAGTGGCTGGACCGGGGCCGCGACTACTACGCGTCCGTCTCCTACTCCGACGCGCCCGACGGCAGGCGGATCATGCAGGGCTGGATGAACAACTGGCTCTACGCGGGCGCGGTCCCGACCTCCCCGTGGGTCTCGTCCATGACCCTTCCGCGCGAGGTGACCCTGACCCGCACCGCCGACGGGATCGAGCTCGCCCAGGCGCCGGTCGCGCACGCCACCGATGCGCTCATCGCGGAGTCCGCGAGAACGGTCTCCAGAGCGACCGTCGACGACCGCACCGCGCCGCTGCGTGTGCGCGGACAGCGCCTCGGCGGGGACATGATGCGCCTGGACGTGCGCCTGGACCCCGGCACGGCGAAGCGCGCCGGGGTGGTGGTGCGAGCCTCCGACGGCTTCGCCGCCGATCCGTCGAAGAGCGCCGACGGGGCGGAGGGCACGCTCGTGGGATACGACGCCGAGAGCGGGAAGGTGTTCGTGGACCGCACGCGCTCCGGCGCCGTCGGCTTCCACGACGACTTCGCCGGGCGCGTGGACGCCCCGGTCACCCGGGAGGCGGACGGCACGGTCTCGTTCAGCGTCTGGGTGGACCGCTCCTCCGTGGAGGTGTTCGCCGCGGGCGGGACCCGCACCCTCACCGAGCTCGTCTATCCCGATCCCGCCTCCCAGCAGGTGCTCGCCTTCGCCGAGGGCGGCCGGGCGAGAATCCTCGAAGCGACGGCGACCCCGGTGGCGCAGACCATGTTCACCGACGGGACCGGGGTGACGGGACCATGACCGCCCCGCAGCCACCCGGACCGGGACGACCGAGCCGCCCGAGCGCGGCATCCGACGAGGAGAAGGAGGAGACGATGGCAGAACCGCACGCCATCCTCGAGATGCGCAGCATCACCAAGCTGTTCCCGGGGGTCAAGGCGCTCGACGACGTCACGATGTCCGTGCGTCGAGGCGATATCCACGCGATCTGCGGGGAGAACGGCGCCGGGAAGTCGACGCTCATGAAGGTGCTCTCCGGGGTGTACCCCCACGGCACCTACGGTGGGCAGATCGTCTTCGAGGGCGAGGAGATGTCCTTCAAGGACATCAAGTCCTCGGAGAGCGCCGGCATCGTCATCATCCACCAGGAGCTGGCGCTCATCCCGGAGCTCTCCGTCACCGAGAACATCTTCCTCGGCAACGAGATCGTCGCCTCGGGCCTCATCGACCGTCGTGAGTCCCGTCGGCGCTGCCGTGACCTGCTCGCCCGGGTGGGCCTCGAGGTGGACCCGGACATGGCGGTGAAGTATCTGGGCGTCGGCCAGCAGCAGCTGGTGGAGATTGCCAAGGCGCTGTCCAAGAACGTGAAGCTGCTGATCCTGGACGAGCCGACCTCCGCCCTCAACGAGGACGACTCCGAGAACCTGCTCCTGCTGATGAAGGGCCTCAAGGGCCGAGGGATCACCTCGATCATGATCTCCCACAAGCTCAACGAGATCGCGGCCGTCTCCGATGCGGTGACCGTGATCCGTGACGGCCGCACCGTCGAGACCTACGCGGTCGAGGCGGGCGAGGTCGACGAGGACCGCATCATCCGCGCGATGGTGGGCCGCTCCCTGGACAACCGCTACCCCGACCACGCGCCGAATCTCGGTGGCGAGACCGTCCTCGAGGTCCGCGACTGGACCGTCGAGCACCCGAACGTGCCCGGCCGACTGGTGTGCGACGGGGAGAGCTTCGTGGCCCGCCGCGGCGAGATCGTCGGCTTCGCCGGGCTCATGGGGGCCGGGCGCACCGAGCTGGCGCGCTCGCTGTTCGGCCGCTCCTACGGCATCCACCGCTCCGGGCAGATGTTCCTGCACGGGGAGGAGGTCGAGCTGCGCACGGTGCGGGACGCCATCCGGCACCGCCTCGCGTACGTCTCCGAGGACCGCAAGCAGCTCGGCCTGAACCTGTTGGACAGCATCAAGCGCACCATCGTCTCGGCGAACCTGCCGGCCGTGGTCCGCAGAGGGCTCATCGATCCCTCGCGGGAGCGGGCCGTCGCCGAGCGGTACCGGTCCTCGCTGCGGATCAAGACCCCCGGGGTCGACGTCGGCGTCGCCACCCTCTCCGGGGGCAATCAGCAGAAGGTCGTCCTGGCCAAGTGGCTCTTCCCCGAGCCCGACGTGCTGATCCTGGACGAGCCCACCCGCGGCATCGACGTCGGCGCGAAGTTCGAGATCTACAAGCTCATCCAGGACCTCGCCGACCAGGGCAAGGCGATCATCGTGATCTCCTCCGAGCTGCCCGAGGTGCTGGGACTCTGCGACAGGATCTACACGATCTGCGAGGGGCGCATCACCGGCGAGGTCGACCGCGCAGACGCCGACCAGGAGACCCTCATGCGCCTGATGACCACCACAGTCGGCTCCGCCGCCTGAGCCGACTCCCATTCACGCAGCAACGAAAGAGCACACCCATGAATGTCGTGAAGCAGATCTTCGGGACGGACCTCCGTCAGTTCACGATGGTCTTCGCCCTCGTGGCCCTCCTCCTCGGATTCCACATCGCCTCCGGCGGCAACATGCTGACGCCGGGGAACATGCAGAACCTCATCGCCGGCAACGCCTACGTGCTGATCCTCGCGATCGGCATGGTGATGGTGATCGTGATCGGCCATATCGACCTCTCCGTCGGATCCGTCGCCGGATTCGTCGGGATGTGCGTGGCCCTCTCCGCCCGTGACCTTAGCTTCCCCTGGTGGGCGGCGCTGCTGGCCGGACTGGTGATCGGTGCCGCGATCGGCGCCTGGCACGGGTTCTGGCTCGCCAAGGTGGGGATCCCCGGGTTCATCACCACCCTCGCCGGCATGATGATCTTCCGCGGCGGCGTGATCTGGATCAGCGGGTCCGTGAGCGTGCCCGTACCGCCCGAGCTGAACGTGCTCGGCGCCGGCTACCTGCCCGAGTGGGGACCCGGGTTCACCCAGCTCAACAACTCCACCCTCCTGCTGGGCCTGATCGCGATCGGCCTGTACGCCTGGAACCAGATCAGCACCTACCGCCAGCGCGTCGCCGACGGCGAGACGGATCTGAACCGCACCGCGGTGATCATCCGCGTGGTGCTGGTGGCCGCGGTCCTCGGATACGTCACCTACCTCTTCGGCAGCGGCCGGCCCGGCACGTCGTTCCCCGTGCCCGGTCTGATCCTCGTCGTGCTCGTGCTCGTCTACCACGTGATCACCCAGCGCACCACCTTCGGCCGTCACATCTATGCCGTCGGCGGCAACAAGCAGGCGGCCGCGCTCTCCGGTGTCAGCGTCAGCAAGGTGCAGTTCTTCGTCATGATGAACATGTCCTTCCTCGCCGCGCTCGCCGGCATCCTCTTCGTCGCGCGCGCCACCTCGGCAGGCCCCACCGACGGCAACATGTGGGAGCTCGACGCCATCGCCGCCGTGTTCATCGGCGGAGCCGCGGTCTCCGGCGGCATCGGCACCGTCACCGCCACGATGATCGGCGGCCTCGTGATGGCCACCCTGAACTCGGGCCTGTTCCTCATGGGCGTCGGACAGGACAAGACCCAGGTCATCAAGGGTCTCGTACTCCTCGCCGCCGTGGCCTTCGACGTCTACAACAAGCAGCAGGGACGTCCCTCCATCACCGGTCGGCTCTTCGGCGACCGAGGCAAGTCGGAGAGCACCACCGACTCTGCCCAGATCGCGCCCGCCGCGCCCGGCGCCGCCGAGGCCTGAGCGCCGCGGGACATCCGCCCCGATCCCGAGCGCGGACGCCGTCCGCGACTCGCCCCCCTGACCCCATCCCCACCCTGGAGCCCGACGACGGGCCTCCACTTCACCTGAGGAGATCCACCATGAAGCGCAGGACGTTCACCCTCGGCGGCGCTGCTGCCGCCACTGCCCTCCTGCTCGCCGCCTGCGGCGAAGGACGCACCGGAGAGACCGGAGGCGGCGAGGACGCGGGCACCGGCTTCGACGCCGGCGCCACCATCGGAGTGTCCCTGCCGTGGCTGGGCACGCAGAACTGGGCCGAGGCCCAGGCCATGTTCAAGGAGCAGCTCGAAGCGGCCGGGTTCACCCCGCTGATCCAGGCGGCGGACAACAAGGTGCCGCAGCAGCAGCAGCAGATCGAGGCGATGATCCAGCAGGGGGCGAAGGCGATCGTCGTCGGCCCCATCGACGGCACCCAGCTGGGCAGCGCCCTCGCGGCCGCCAAGGACGCCGGCGTGCGGGTCCTCGGCTACGACCGCCTCATCGAGAACACCGACGCGGTCGACGGCGTGGTCCAGTTCGGCAGCATCCGCACCGGTGAGCTGCAGGGGCAGTCCCTGCTCGACGGACTCGCCGAGCGCAAGGGCGACGGTCCGTACAACATCGAGCTGTTCGGCGGCGGACCGGCCGACCCGAACGCCCCGAACTTCTTCGAGGGCGCCATGTCCGTTCTGCAGCCCAAGATCGACGACGGCACGCTCGTGGTCGTGTCCGGCCAGACGGACTTCCAGCAGTGCGCCACCCAGGACTGGGACAACGGCAAGGCCCAGGCCCGCATGGACTCGCTGCTCGCCGCGAACTACTCCGACACCCCCATCCACGGGGTGCTCTCCCCGAACGACGGCATCGCCCGCGCGATCATCACCTCGTGCAAGTCCGCCGGTCAGGATATCCCGGTGGTCGACGGCCTCGACGCCGAGACCGAGTCCATCAAGTCGATCTGGGCCGGTGAGCAGTACTCGACCGTGCACAAGCCGACGAAGGACCTCGTGGCCAAGACCGTCGAGATCATCTCGGCGTTCCAGAAGGGCGAGGAGGCGCCCGCGGCCGACGAGACCGAGGACAACGGCGTGATCGAGGTGCCGATCTACGCGTTGGATCCGATCGTCGTCACCAAGGAGAATGCGCAGGAGGTCTTCGCGGACGATCCCGATCGACTGGCGCTGCTCGAAGGCTGACTCGAACGACGGTGGTGGCCCCGAGGCGCGATGCCTCGGGGCCACCACCCTTGTGGAGGGGAAGAGAGCATGGCGAAGAAGCGTGCCACGATGAAGGACGTCGCCGCCCGGGCGGGCGTCGGGTTCAAGACCGTCTCGCGGGTCGTCAACGGCGAGCCCGGCGTCTCGGACGCGACGGCGGAGAAGGTGCGGAAGGCCGCCAAGGACCTCAACTACCGAAAGGACATGACCGCCGGGAACCTCCGCCGTACCGAGGGGCGCACCGACAGCATCGGGCTGCTCGTGTCGAGTGTGGGCAACGAGTTCGACTCCCGTCTCCACCGTGCCGTCGAGGACGCCGCCCTGGCGCACGGGGTCAGCGTGTTCGCCGCGAGCACCGACGAGGACGCCGAGCGGGAGCGCCTGCTTGCCCTCACCCTCGTCGCACGCCGGGTCGACGGCCTGGTGCTCATGCCCTCCGGGGACCTCTCCTTCCTCCAGCACGAGCTCGATCTGGGCACCCCGGTGATCGCCGTGGACCGACCGCCCACGGGACTGTCCATCGACACGATGATGGTCGACAACGACGGCGGCGCGCATGCCTCGATCGCCCACCTCGTGGAGCATGGGCATCGGCGGGTCGCGGTCCTGACGCACCTGTCGACGCTGACCACGGCCGCGCAGCGCATCGCCGGCGCGCGCAGGGCCTGGGCCGAGGCCGGGCTCCCAGGCTCGGCGCTCCAGGTCGTGACCGGCCTGTCCAGCACGGAGGACACGCTCCGCGCGGTGTCCGCCGTGCTCGGGTCGGCGGAGCCGCCGACCGCGATCTTCGCGGCCCGCAACGCGATCTCCGTCGGCGTGGTGCGCGCTCTCCAGAGCCGTGGCCTGCAGCGGGAGGTCGCCATGATGGGCTTCGACGACTTCGACCAGGCGGATCTGCTGGATCCTGCCGTGAGCGTGGTGGGCCAGGACCCGGCCGAGCTCGGCACCCTCGCCACGGAGCGGCTCTTCGCACGCCTCGAGGACCCCTCCCTCGTCGTGGAGCAGGTGGTCGCGGGCACCGAGCTCGTCCTCCGTCGCTCCTGCGGCTGCGGGGCGTGAGCGGGGAGGGATCCGCCTGCGCTCATGCACCCGCCGATGAGGAGGGTGCAGGACCTGGGCGAGGCGTCCCGGGATCGTGGGAGGGACGCCGACAACGGCAGCCCTGACCTCTGCGATGCGACACATAGATGCCGAGGACGGCACGGCGGTGGAGACGCTGATCGGGTCAGAGATCGCCGGCGACATCGCCCGCGTACAGACGAAGCCCGCCTCGCCGAGACCCGTAACTTCACCCCGATTCGGCGATCCACGGCACGTCGAGTAGGGCAGGGACCGCGTATCCCTTGCCGTGCACCGCGAGTGTGCCGGGGAGGTCCGGTAGCACCTGCACGGTCTCGGCGTTCTCGCAGATGATCACCACGATAGGGGACACATGCCGACAGGCGACCCCTACGGCGACCTTGCCACGTGGACATCCTGCTGGCGCTCGGACTCGTTCCACGTACCGCTGCCATCAGCCCGGGCGCACTGCACCTGTTCGGCTGACCAGAGGCGATCACTCGGTGGATCCCCTCCGCAGAGGCTCTCGTCCAGGACTCCCGTCGAGCAACCCAGGTGACCGAACAGTTCATCGCAGTAGCGAGCCGGCCCGCGCCCGGTGCCGTGGTCGTCGCCCGTCGCGGCGGAGCCATCGGAGCACGCGGGCCTCAGGAATCCGACCTTCAGCTCGGTGTCCTGACCGCACCAGTCGCCTGATCGAGCACCAGCCCTGCTGACCGAAGAATAGGCAGAGTCCATCCAAGAAGGGTGGACGGCAAATCACGAAGCGTCGGCGTCCTCCTGGTCCTCGAACTCCTCCGTGAAGTTCTCCGGACGGTCGGTCTCCTCGGAGTCGAGGTCCCAGTCCCGCGCGACGGCCTTGCCCATCGCCGTCTCGATGATCGTCACCAGACGAGCTCGACGATCCTCGAAGTAGCCGTCGAAGTCACCGGCGCGGAGGTACGCGGGATCGATCGCGTGGGTCGTGATCTGCTGGTCAACCTGATCGGGCGTGAGGCCCTTCGCATCGAGGCGATGCATGTACACAGCGGGCGAGTCGCCGCTGAGTCGGATGTTCGTCGACTTGGACAGCGGCGTCTTGTTGATGATGCTTTCGCGACGCCAGTCCTCGATGCCGTTCTCATTGCACCACTTCTTCGGGAAGACATGGTGGATGTCCACCTGAAGTTCGTCGTACGTCGCGAAGTCCAGCTCACGATCGAGCATCCAGTCCTTCGTGGGACGTTCCTGTGCCATCAGCAGCGCGTAGACGCCCTTGTACGCAGCCGACTGGCGCGTGCGCAGCGAGCCGAGGCGGGACTCGGCGAAGGTGGCACGGGCGACGGTGTCGGGAAGCTCGCTGCTCTCGGTGAGCGCCCACCCAGGAACCTGTTCGGCGTCGCGGCTGATCTTGGTCTCGATCGTCGCGCCGTACTGCTCGCCGAGAACACCGCACCAGTACCACTGGTTGAGCCGGGCGCGGACGGCATGCTCCTCGGCTCGTTCTCCGAGCAGCACGTGGAAGACCGCAAGCGCGATCAGCTGGCTGCGGTACGGAACGTCGCCCGAGCTGTGAATGTGGAGTGATCGCAGATGACGAGCGACGGCCGGGAGCGCGCGGCGCATGAGCGGGGCGACCCGGCGATAATCACGCAGCTCCATGCTCAGGATGTCCTCCCTGCGGGCACTGGTCTGCGAGAGCTTCTTCCCTGTCAGCCCCTTGGCTGCATCAGCCTTCCTCTTCTCGAGGGTGACGAGGACCGAGATCCCCATCAGGATGTCGGTGTTGCGAATGCCGTGGAGCGCGCGATGATCGTCGATCACCTTCTGCGTGAGCTCCCAGTCCTCGCCGAGCCGGAAGTCCTTACCGGTCTCCTCGAAATAGGCGCGGTCGCCCGCGAAGGTGGCTGTCAGCAGCTCGAAGGTGTCGAGGGGCAGTCCGCCGGTGTTCACCTTCTCGAAGACTGTGGCGACCGCGTCCTTGCCGATGTCCTTCTTCAGCTGGATCGCCGGAATCTTGTACTGCTGCATCGGGTTCAGGATCTTCGTCGTGAACGTCTGCATGACAGCGGTTCGATCAACGTCCTCGTCGGGCTTCTTCGCCTGCATGTAGCCGAAGAGCCACGGCATCGCGGCCTGCTGGTCGAAAAGCACGCTCAGCGGCATGAGACCCTCGAGCTGCTGCTTCTCGGGCGTCGAGACATCGAAGCGGACGTCGCGATTGAAGTTCTCCCGGATCACCCCATCGGCAGGGAGCGAAAGCACCGCTTCGTCCTGGGACCGTGCATCGCCGAGCGCCTTCTCGACGTCGATGAAGTATCGTCGGGTGAGCTTGTGGTGCCGGACATCCTCGGTCTCGACGATCCCGTCTCCGGTGAGCGCCTGGTACATCGACGTCATCCGCTGCTGGCCATCCAGGAGAAGCAGCTCAGGCTCCTTCGCTGCGGTCTCGAGCTGAACGCCGGTCAGGGGACGGGGCTTGAACCTGATGTTCTCGCCACCCGTCTCCAACGTCATGATCACGCCCATCGGATGCCCGCGCAGGACCGTCACGAGGAGCGAGCGAATCCGCTCGTCATCCCATCGGTAGGGGCGCTGGAAGTCCGGCAACTGGAGGGTGCCGTCAGACGCGTCCTTCAACATCTCGGTGATCGTGTATTGGGGCGTCTGGAATGTCGACATGCGTTGCGGGTCCTTCCTCAGGCGGTGCACGTTCGTCCATCATCGCGCGACTCTCGCAGAGATGCAGCGCATTGACCGAGCCTCAGGCCGTCGCCTCCCCCGCCCGATGCAGCAGCACCTCGTCCAGCAGATCATCTGAGTGGAACTTCGCGAAGTTCGACGGCCCTCGACGCATGAGCCCGAGCGCCATCGTGCGCGCAGCCAGTAGGACGCTGGAACGCGCCAGTACCTCGGCCATCGCCCCTGCCGGAAGCGCGATCGTCTCGCAATCCTTGTAGCTGCGGTAATGCGAGGTCCGCCGGATCATCAACCCTCTGCGGTCCTTGGCGTTGATGATGCTGGAGGCGACGTTGAGGATCACGTTGGTCTCGCCCTCGTTCGGGAAGTGGTGCGCGAAGAGCAGCTCCACGTTGTGGGCGTTGACGGTGAAGAGCCGGTACCGGTCCTTGGACTTCGCCGTCCCGGGCATCGCCGAGACTCCCCAGTACAGGCCACCTGTCACGGACGGCCACGGAATGACCTCGTGGACGTACTCGGTGAGATCCGCGAGCGCCTCCGGGTACGCCGGGTGAGCGGCGAGCTGCTCGTACTTCGGCCGGATCCGCCGACGGCGCTCCGCGGCGCGGGCGCGCTCATCGAGCGGGTACGCCGGCTTCACGCCCTCGAGCCATTCCTCCTGCTGCTGGCGGTCCACCACGAGATCGATCTCGGCATCGCCGCCGGGCATCTGGGTGAAGGCCCTGTTGCGGACGGTGTAGCTGCGCTCCGTCTGCGTGATCAGGGTGCGCTCGACGTCGTTGAGCTCATCGCGCCCGCACTCGAGGAACGAGACCGCCGTGATGTCACTCCAGCGCCGCCTATGCGAGGCGAGCCGGCTGGTCAGATCGACGGTCTGGCCGACGTAGCGCTCGCCGTTCGCGAACTCCAGTGTGTAGATCCCGCAGAGCTTCCGGTCGAGTCCGAAGTAGATGCTCGGCGCGACGTCGTTCGAGACGTCCCAGCGCTTCTGCCGTCGAGGTGATGCCACTATCTCTTCCCGTCCTCACCGTTCAAGTGCCGCATCTTCATTGCCGCCAAGTGGGAATCGCGCATTCACGACTTCCCGCTCTCCCTGCCCCACATCCACAGCACGATGTCGAGCGCACGGAGAGTGGCGAGATCCGTCCGACCCACCGCCTCCTCCACCTCGTCGGCTCGCTCCTTCAGGTACCCGTCCGCGCGGAGCGCCTCCCACCACAGACGCCACGAGTTCTGGTTACCCAGCTGGATCACCTGATTGACGACGGAGTCCTCGATCGGGATCAGCCGCGGGCGCTTGCGCGCCATGATCTTGCTCGCGGTCGTGGGGCCGACTCTCCACCGCTGCGCTGGAGCATCGTTGCGCCGCAGCAGATCCCAGAGCTTCAGCGCGGGGGAGTCTTTGCCGAGCACCTCGTCGAACTGCTCCTCGTCCTCAATGTCTTCGAGGCAGAGCTCCGGCTCGATCTCGGCCAGCAGCTCGGAGATCTCCCCAGCGGAGTCGCCGAGGATCCCGAGCGCTGCCCGGCCCGACACGGTGACCGCGAGCATCTGCACGGCGAGCAGATCGTCGGCGCTCACCGTGTTCTCGAGATTCTGCTCCGCACTGAAGGTCTCGAAGTGGGCACCGGTGTAGGCGAGCGTGCCGGGATGCGTCTCCGAGGCCGCGAAGTACTCGGTGGCGAGCTCGATCGCGTTCTCGCTGCTGATGCGCTCGACAGCTTCACGGATGGTCACGTGATCCTCCTTGGTGCAGGACGTTTGCATGCCAAATCAGTACCCCAGCTCAACCCGCCGCCGCAGCTTCTCCGGGTCCGGCGCCCCAGCCTGCGGTCGGGCCAGAGCGACCCCATCGAACCGCGAGAGCTCCTCCCGCAGCGGGGCATCGTCGCCCACCCGCTCCCACCGCACCCGGCTCACCCCGTCGGGAGTGATCTCCAGGTACCCCGCGTCGAACGCCCGGTCCACGAACGTGGACAGGCAGATCCCATTGCTCGGGTCCAAGCGGATCGAGGTGTCCTCGCTCCACGGCACGATGTGCGAGGCGACGAGGAACGCGCGGGTGCCGATGCCGGTGAGAGCGCATGTCCATTGATAGTTGCTCTTCACCTCTTCCGCGAAGGAGCGCCGCGCGCTGCCGCGGGTCCGCGTCAGCACCTCCCGGTCCTCGACGGCGAACTGCCCTTCCGGGATGCGCTGGTCGAACTCCCGGACCAGGTCGGGGTTCACGGGAGCGGCCTCGGCCGTGAGGTCGTCCTGGCCGGCGCGCAGCGCACCGTCCTGATACCCGAAACGCTCCTCGCCGCCCAGGGTGATCGAGGCGGCGATGCGGTCGAACACCCACTCCTCGTCATTGGAGCGGAGCGGGTTGAAGCGGAAGACTCCGAGGAACCGGTAGTCCCCGGAGGGGCCCTCCTTCCCGAAGGCGATCACGTCCTCGCGGCGCGTGGTCTCCATCCGGTGGCCGTACTGGCTGCCGTCGGCCGGGCGCATCGTGATCTCGAGACCCTCGGGGGAGAGGGCGTTGATCCAGTCCCGGTTCGCGAAGAGCTTCGGGAACCACACGTCCGTGTGCTCATCGAGCCGGATCGTCGCCTGCTGATGCCCCTTGTACTCGAACCCGAACAGCCGGGCGACCTCCACATGGGTGCGGAACGAGACGTCATCGTCCATGGTCAGCGCACCGCGCTCGAGCAGGTCCGAGATGTCCACAGCCATGACCAGATCCTAGGTTCGCCCCCGGACAATCGGCAGGGCCGTCCCGCCCCGTCCGAATGTCCGCCCTGACCAGCACAATGCACGCAAGTTGCCGTAGAGTCACTGCGGTAGAGATGCCGCAGGGAGGATCGCAGTGCACGCACAGGCAGTCGAGGAGGACGCCGGCGTGATCTCGCCCGGCTCCCTGGTGGTCGTCCGTGACGAGACGTGGCTCGTCACCTCCGTGGAGGACACCCCGGACGGGCCGCTGTACGCGGTCCGCGGGGTGAGCGACTTCGTCAAGGACACCACCGCGTCCTTCTACCGCTCCCTCGACGACATCTCCGTCCTCGCCCCGGAGGACTCGACCGTCGTCGCGGACACCTCCCCGCGCTACCGCCGCACCCGGCTGTGGATCGAGTCCACCCTCCGCAAGACCCCGGTCCCCGTCGACCACCCGGACCTCACCGTCTCGACCCAGATGCTGGCGGACGATCTCCCGTACCAGCGCGAGGCCGTCGAGATGGCGCTGGACCCGGAGCGGATCCGCCCCCGTCTGCTGATCGCGGATGCGGTCGGCCTCGGAAAGACGCTCGAGATCGGCATGATCCTTTCGGAGCTGATTCGTCGCGGTCGCGGCCGGCGCATCCTTATCGTCTGCCCCCGCCATGTCCTCGAGCAGATGCAGCACGAGCTGTGGACCCGCTTCGCGATCCCGTTCGTGCGCCTGGACTCCGAGGGCGTGCAGCAGGTCAAGCAGCAGCTGCCGGCGTCGCGGAACCCCTTCACCTTCTTCGAGAAGGTGATCATCTCGATCGACACCCTCAAGCAGGACCGTTTCGTCCACGACCTGCGCCACCATCGCTGGGACGCGGTCGTGATCGACGAGTCGCACAACGTCACCAACCAGTCCACGCAGAACAACCAGCTCGCCCACGTGCTGGCACCGAACACCGATGCGCTGATCCTCGCCTCGGCCACCCCGCACAACGGCTCCAACGACTCCTTCGCCCAGCTCATCAGCCTGCTGGAGCCCACCGCCGTCTCCCCGAAGCGCGAGATCGCCGAGGACGCCACACAGCGCCTCATGATCCGCCGCCACCGTTACTCGGACTCGGTGAAGGACGAGGTGGGGGAGAACTGGGCGGAGCGCAGGCCGCCGGAGATGCTGCCGGTCGAGCCCTCCCCGGAAGAGCTCGCCGTCGCCCACGAGATCGCCTCGACCTGGACCCACCCGCCCGCGGGCCACGGCCCCATGTCCGGCCGCGGCTCCCAGCTGTTCCCGTGGACCCTCGCCAAGGCCTTCCTCTCCTCCCCGGTCGCGCTCCGCGAGACGCTCCGCAACCGCGCCCGCGAGATCCTCGGGAAGGCCGATGCCGGCACCCTCGCCGAGATCCCGCCCAGCAGCGCCTTCGCCGCCGAGGCGGCGGCCCTCGATCGCCTCGGCGCTCTGAACGAGGCCTGCCTCCCGGCCGACGGCACTCCCCGCTCGGGCAAGTACCAGCGTCTGGTCCAGCTGCTGCGGGACAAGGGCGTCGCCCGCACGTCGCCCGAGCGCGTGGTCGTCTTCGCCGAGCGCGTCGCGACCCTGTCGTGGCTGCGTGAGCACCTCCTGGAGGACCTGAAGCTCAAGGACGACCAGATCGCGGTGCTCCACGGTGGGCTCACCGACGTCGAGCAGCAGCGGATCGTGGAGTCCTTCAAGCAGAGCTCCTCCGCGATCCGCATCCTCATCACCGGCGACATCGCCTCCGAAGGTGTGAACCTCCACGCCCAGTGCCACGAGCTGGTCCACTTCGACGTGCCGTGGTCCCTCATCCGGATCGAGCAGCGCAACGGCCGCATCGACCGCTACGGCCAGCGCACACCCCCGCAGATCACCGCCCTGTTGCTGGACCTCTCCGAGGTCGACGGCTTCGACGGTGACATCTACGTGCTCCGCCGTCTCCTCGAACGTGAGAAGGAAGCCCACGAGCAGCTCGGCGACGCCGCGTCCCTCATGCAGAAGTACGACGCCGGCGCCGAGGAGCGCGCCCTCATCGACGTGCTCCGCAGCGAGAAGGACGTCGAGGACGTGCTCCCCGAGGTCGCACAGATCGACCCGATGAGCGCCTTCCTCCAGGGCCTCCTCGCCCAGGACTCCGCTCCTACCCGTCGCCGCGACGGCCACCGCGCCGCGCAGGAGACCTCCTTCGCCACGGGCCTGTTCACCTCCGACGCGGACTTCCTGCTCTCGGGCCTCACCGAGCTGCACACCGAGCCCGGCCGGCCGATCGCCAGCGGCGGGGTCGACCTCGTGCTGGACCGGTCCACGGGCCTGATCCAGTTCACCCCCGGCGAGAACCTCGGCCGGCGCCTCGACCACCTCCCGCAGTCCTACCTCAAGGACCGCCGCGTCAAGGAGACCCTGCACCTCACCTCCCGGGCCGACGTCGCCGCGAAGCGCCTGCGCGCCGCGCTCGACGACGACACCGGCACCAACTGGCCCGACGTCCACTACCTCGGCCCGCTCCACCCGGTCCTGGACTGGATGAGCGACCGCGTGCTCGGCGGCGTCCCGAGCGGTGAGGTCTTCGCGATCCACGGCAAGGTCGACCAGCCCTGGGTGATCTTCCAGGGCACCCTCACCACCGCCCGCGGCCAGATCGTCTCCTCGACCGTCCTCGGCATCGCCAATGACCACGGCACGCTGCGCGCCCTCCCTCACACCGCGCCCTCGTCCCTGTTCCAGGAGATCGGCCTCGACCCCGACGCGATCGGCACCGCCGTCGAGGACCCGGCCCAGTACCAGGCACTCCTCCGGCAGGCGGTGCCCGTCGCCCGCGAGTTCATGGAGCAGAGGATCGCCCCGGGCATCACGGCGGCCGCGGAAGCCCGCGTCCAGCACTGGCAGGAGGAGCAGCAGCGCTGGGAGGCCGACGCCGCCCACACCCGCGGCCAGTCCGCCCTGCTCCTCGCCACCCGTGACGCCCTCGCGGTGGAGAAGAAGCTCGTCACCGACATGCTCCCGGACCGCACCTTCGCACGCCCGCTGCTCGTCGTCGTCCCCCGTCCCCAGGCCTGAGGAGTCTCCCCATGGCGATCAGCGATGCCCTCTACGTGGTCGAGGACTGGATCAGCGAGCACTACTTCACCGCGGATGACGCGTCGAAGACCTTCACCGCCCGCACCAAGGCACTGCTCCAGGAATGGCGCACCACCGGCGAGGAGGACCCGACCTGGCAGAGCCCCCGGGACCGCTTCACCGCCGCCCGCACGGGCCTGGTGAGCCGCCTGCTGGATCTCCAGGCCGACACCGCCGCACTCCCGGAGACGGCGAGCTCGAGCGAGCGTCGCGAGCTGCTGGGGGAGCGGTCCCTCCGACTGGCCGACGAGCTCCGCACGATCCTCGGCTACACCGAGCAGACCGATTCCGACGGCAACGCGGCTCCCGGCCGCTGGGACGTGACCACCACCGGACCCCTGCGTCGCTACGCGACACGGGGTGTCGACGAGGCCCCGTTCGCGATGCTCGACGCGCTCGCGGCCGACGACGTCCAGGATGTCCTCGCCAAGCAGGCCGGCTACCTCCCCACCGACGTCGTTCTCCACGAGGGCACCGAGGACGAGCAGCGTCTCACCACCGTCCCCCAGGTCCTCTCCGCCCTCGCCATCGAGAAGGACGCTCCCGAGTTCCTCCTCGTCCTCGCCGGCCGCTTCGCCGTCCTCACCTCCTCGCGCCTATGGCCGCAGGGCCGTTACCTCGTCGCCGACCTCCAGACCATCGCCGAGCGCAATGACCAGAAGCGCGGCGGCGAGGTCGAGCGCATGCTCGCCGCCCTCAGCGCCGACTCCCTCGCCCCGGATGCGAACTCCCAGATCTGGTGGACCGACACGGTCCAGGAGTCGATCGACAACGCGGTGGGAGTCTCGGAGGACCTCCGCGACGGCGTCCGCGAGAGCATCGAGATCATCGCCAACGAGGTGATCCGCCGCCGCGACGCCCAGGGACTCGCGCCCCTGCCGCAGGACCAGGCGCAGCCGCTCGCCCTGCAGTCGCTGCGCTACCTCTACCGGATCCTGTTCCTGCTGTACGCGGAGGCGAGCCCCGAACTGGGCGTGCTCCCGGTCGGTGCCCCGGAGTACCAGGCCGGTTACTCCTTGGACCGCCTCCGTGATCTCACCCAGCGCGAGGTCCCTCTCGATGCGGCCGACGGCACGTACCTGTACCGCTCCCTCCAGGTCCTCTTCGACCTCATCAACACCGGCCACCGCCCCGAGGACGTGCAGGCGGACGGTCCTGCCGAGCACGGCGGCGGCGCCCTCGTCTTCGAGAACCTCGACGCGGACCTGTTCCGCGCCGACCGCACCGCCCTCATTGACGAGGTCAAGCTCGGCAACAAGGCACTCCAGGCCGTGCTCGAGAACCTCCTGCTCTCCCGGGTGCAGAAGGGCAAGAGCCGCGGCTTCATCAGCTACGTCGCCCTCGGCATCAACCAGCTCGGCGCGGTCTACGAGTCCCTCATGAGCTACACCGGTTCCTTCGCCGACCAGGACCTCGTCGAGGTCGCCAAGGGCGGGGACCCGAAGGACGGCTCCTGGGTGGTCCCGGAGGACGTCATCGACGACTCCATGACCCAGCACCTCGTCATGGTCGAGGACGAGACGGGCAAGAAGGTGCCACGCACCTACCGCCACGGCGAGTTCGTGTTCCGTCTCTCCGGCCGCGCCCGCCAGCAGTCCGCGAGCTACTACTCCCCGGAGGTCATCACCTCCTTCACCGTCGCCCAGGGCCTCGCCGAGCTGCTCGACCCCGTCATCACCGACGAGACCGACCTGCCCGAGGGTACTGTGGTGTTCGACGACGAGGACTTCGACCACCAGCCGATCCGTCGCAGGCGCACCACCGCTGCGGAGATCCTGAACATGTCGATCTGCGAGCCAGCCCTGGGCTCCGGGGCGTTCGCGATCGAGGCGGTGCGCCAGCTCGCCGCCGAGTACCTCACCCGCCGTCAGGACGAGCTCGATCAGCGCATCGACCCCGAGCGGTACGCGGAGGAGCTGCAGCGGGTGAAGGCCTATATCGCCCTGCACAACGTGTACGGCGTGGACCTGAATCCCACCGCCGTGGAGCTCGCCGAGGTGTCCCTGTGGCTGGACACGATGGCACCGGGGCTGAAGGCACCGTGGTTCGGTCTGCGGCTGCGCGCCGGTAATTCGCTCATCGGTGCGCGGCACGCCGTGTACCGCGCGGACACACTCAAGAAGTCCAAGCTCAAGGCCGTCGTGGAGACCGCGCCGGAGACCCTGCCGGTCACCACCGTGCACGACCCCGTCGGGGCCGACGGCACGCGAGCGAGCATGGCTGGGCGGATCGCCCACTTCCTGCTGCCGGGGGAGGGGTGGCTCGCCGCCGCGCAGGATGCGGAGATCAAGAAGCTCGCCCCTGACGCCGCGAAGGACCTCCGCGACCACGCTAAGGACTGGGCCGGGAAGCTCACGCCGCCGCAGCTCGCGCAGCTGCAGACCCTCTCCCAGCGCGTCGAGGAACTGTGGGGCCTGGCCCTGCGCCGCATCCGCGCCGCGGAGGAGCAGTCCCGCCGCGCGATCCCCGTGTGGGGCGCGGAGACCAGCGAGGGCGGCGCAGTCACGAGGACGCAGATCGAGGACACCCTCGCGGATGCGAACTGTGCCTACCAGCGGCTGCGCCTGGTGATGGACGCCTGGTGCGCCCTGTGGTTCTGGCCTGTGCTCCCCGACGACGAGATCGCCCCGCCGAGGTTCCCGCAGTGGCTGGCGACGGTGCAGAAAATCCTCGGGACGTCCTTCGAGGTCGTGAAGCACACGAAGAACGCCAAGGGACCCGGCGAAGGCCAGCTCGCGCTCGGCAGCGCGGAGGTATGGGAACAGCTCGATGCTGTCGAAATGATGTTCCCCTTGGGCAATGCCGCGAACACCGAGCGGCTCATCGCCGACACCCCGTGGCTGAAGCGCTGCACCGAGATCGCTGCCGAACAGCGCTTCTTCCACTGGGAGCTCGACTTCGCAGCGGCGTTCGACCGTAGGGGTTTCGACCTGCAGGTCGGGAACCCGCCGTGGGTGCGGCCGACGTTGGACCTCCCGGGACTGCTGGGAGAGTTCAACCCGTGGTGGGTGCTCAGCAACAAGCCGTCGAACGCAGAGAAGAAGCACCGGCGGGAACTGACTCTCGGTCATGAGGGTGCGGCGGAGGCGCTGCTGTCGGGGACTCGCGATGTCGCTGCGACGGCGGAGTTCGTCGGCTCTGCGGCGATGTATCCGGACATGACTGGGACCCAGCCGGACCTATACCGGAACTTCATGGCGCAGACGTGGGCGCACTCGTCAGCGACCGGCATCGTCACGCTCGTGCACCCGCCGACGCATCTCACCGATGCACGCGGGTACGCCCTGCGTCTGGCGACCTACCGGCGCATGCGCCGTCACTGGCGGCTCCTAAACAAACTCCGTCTCTTCCACGAGATTAAGGACGAGATTTGGTATTCAGTGAACGTCTATGGAGCGCCACGTGACGTTGACTTTCTGAGCGCGGTCGGGATCTTTCACCCGACGGTTGTGGAGGCATCGTTCCGCCACGACGGTACCGGCCCTGAGCCTGGTTTCAAGAACGCCGAAGGGAGCTGGGACCTCACGCCTCACCGCGCCCGTATTCAGCGTAATCGGCGGGATCAGCTCGAGCTGTGGCACTCTCTCATGGAGTCGGGCAACTCTGAAGTGGCGGTGGAGTCGAGTCGCATGCTTTCGAGCGTCAATCACGCCGCGGCGACGGCGCTCGAGATCCTTTCGAGGACCACAAAGGTCGGCTCGCTCGCCCCGCGATTCAGCAGTGGATGGCACGAGACTGGTGACCGTGCCAAGGGCCGCTTCGAGTCCCGCTGGGGAGTGCCGGAATCGTGGGAGGAAGTGATACTGCAGGGGGCTTCTTTTCACGTCTCAAATCCATTGTTCGCGCAGTTGAACAGCACCATGAAGAATTTCCAAGATTACTCCGTGACCGACCTCGAGGCGTTGTTGCCCTCGGCGATCCCCGCGACCGAGTACAAGCCCCTCTATTGTGAGACGAAGGCCGCGGGCGGTGAGCTCGTCTCCAACACGTCCATCTACGACAAGGCCTACGGCACCTGGTCCTACACCAACACCCGTGATGGCGAGACGGTCACGGATGTGACGCCGGTTCGTACCTTCTACAGGGTGATGTGGCGGGCTATGGCTGCTGGCAACGGGGAGAGAACTCTCGTTCCCGCTATCTTCCCGCCGGGTGCGGCGGCCGTCCACTCGGTGAACTCCTACGGCCTTCCCGGATGTGCGAAAACATCGCTGGTTGGGCTCGTTGCTTCGATGGGGTCATTGCTTGCCGATTTTGTGATACGCAGTTCCGTCGGCTCGGGCATATCTCCAACTGCGGTAGAACGGCTACCGGTCGTTCCGAGCGACCACTGGCTAGCCCCGGCCGCGCATTTGCGCACCCTCCGCCTCAACTCCCTCACCACTGCCTACGCCGATCTCTGGCGTGACACCTTCGACTCCTCCTTCACCGCCGATGCCTGGACCGGTGGCCTCGACCGTCCGAACCGGCCCGCCCTCGGGGACGTCGGCCCGGAGTGGTCGATGGCGTCGCCGCTGCGGATCGATGAGGACCGCAGGCAGGCGCTGGTGGAGATCGACGCGATCATGGCGATCGTCACCGGGATCTCGATCGATGACCTGGTGACGATCTACCGCACCCAGTTCGGGGTGCTGAACGACTACGACCGCGGCGAGGGGAAGAAGGCGTACATCTTCGACGCGAACGGCCGGCAGATCCCGAGCGCCGTCCGCACCGCCTGGAACAAGGCGGGCCGACCCGAGACGGGCTTGCCGCTCGAGGACCGTACCGCCGTGCATCCCAGCGCCACCGGCACCGGCCGCACCATCGTGTACGAGCAGCCGTTCCGGATCCTCGATCGGGAAGCGGACATGCGCCAGGCCTACGCCGAGTTCACCCGGCGGATGGAGGAGAACGGATCATGACGGAGCTGCTGCCCACCCGGCAGGCCGCGGATCTGCGCCGCGCGGTCATCGACTACGTGACCACGGCGATCTCGCTCGCCGATCCGTCGGTCGCAAGCGCACTCGATGCCTTCCTCACCGATGAGGACTCGGGGATCTTCCTCGGCCCCTACCTGCGCACGCGTCTGCCCTTCGCGGGGGGCAGCGACGTCGCCGCGGCACGGGAGCTGGTGCCGAGCCTGCC
Source organism: Brachybacterium aquaticum (assembly GCF_014204755.1). Lineage (NCBI taxonomy): Bacteria > Bacillati > Actinomycetota > Actinomycetes > Micrococcales > Dermabacteraceae > Brachybacterium > Brachybacterium aquaticum. Next base: position 2,638,454 of record NZ_JACHLZ010000001.1, on the reverse strand, counting down.
GGAGTGGTTCGAGCCCTACGCCCACCAGGCCGCCGCCTTCTCCCGCCTCACCACCAGCCCGCAGGCACCGGGGGAGCAGGACGAGGCCGGGTTCCGGCTCCCACAGCCCACGATCGTCACCACCGGCACCGGCTCCGGCAAGACCGAGTCCTTCCTCTACCCCGTGCTCGACCACGCCGCCCGTGCGCGGAAGGCCGGGATCGGCGGGATCAAGGCACTCATCCTCTACCCCATGAACGCGCTCGCGAACGACCAGGCCGGCCGCCTCGCGAAACTCCTCACAGACACCCCCGCCTACCAGGGCCTCAGCGCCGCGCTCTACACCGGCGAGGCCTCCCACGACCCCTCCACCGTCGTCACCGCGGACTCGCTCATCACCGACCGCGAGATGATCCGCGGCTCCGCCCCGGACGTGCTGCTGACGAACTACAAGATGCTCGACCAGCTGCTGCTGCGCCGCGCCGACCGGCCCCTGTGGGAGGCCTCCGCCGCGTCGCTGCGCTACCTGGTGCTCGATGAGTTCCATACCTACGACGGCGCGCAGGGCACGGACGTGGGCATGCTGCTGCGTCGCCTGCGCCTGGTGCTCGACCAAATCGTGCCCGGCCGCGTGCACCTCACCCCCGTCGCCACCTCCGCCACCCTCGGCGACGGCGCGGATGCGTCGACCGCCATGCTCGACTTCGCACGTACAGTCTTCGGCACCGACATCGGCGAAAATGCCGTGATCACCGAGACCCGCTTCGACCTCGACGAGTTCGTGCGGCCCTCGCGCGAAGCAGTCGTTGCAGCAGAGACGGGTGCGGCGGGGGAGGGAACTGCACTTCGAGCGCAGCGACTTCCTTCGGCGTCTTCCATGGCCTTTGCCGTCGGACCCCACCTCGAACCAGGCCATCCAGTCGACGCCGACCAGCTCACTGTCGACGTGCTCGATGTGCTGTGGTCCGCCGATGATGCGACCGCGAGTACCGTGGCCGCGCAGCACGGCATCTCCACCCGGGACCTCCTGCTCGCCCACCCGCTCGTCGCGGATCTTTTGCGCAGCACCGCTCGTGCGACGGAGCTGCGCGACCTGGCCTCGACGGTCTTCCCCTGGATCTCCGATTCATCTGTCGCCCAGGACTTCACGACAGCTCTCCTCGCGGTGCTCTCCCACGAACGCGCCCGGAAGGAGGCACCGCGCAACTCTTTCCCGAATCTCGAAGCCCACCTCTGGCTGCGCGAGATCACCCGCGTGGACCGCATTGTCAGCACCGCCCCGACTTTCACCTGGTCCGACGCTCTCGCCGAGGACGATGACCGCGCCCTGCCCGCCATCTACTGCCGGCACTGCGGACGCTCCGGCTGGGGCGTCACTACCCGTGCCGTCGGCGACGACCTCGACCTGCGCCCCGACCGCATCCGCAAGGACTCCGCGGAGAAGACCGGACGCTTCCGCGCACTCATCCTCGACGTCACCACCACCGATGAGGACCCTGACGCCACCACTCCTGAGACCTCCCGCCGCCGCTATCTGAGACTCGCCAGCGAATCCCTCGACCGCCTCGGCCCCGTGGAGGGAGACCCGGACTCCGACGTGTTCCGCGTGCTCGTGCACGCCGGCCTCGACGCGGACAAGCACGCCAACGACCAGACCTGCCCGGCCTGCGGCGAGAAGGACGGGATCCGCTTCCTCGGCACACGCCTGGCGACCCTGCTCTCCGTCGCGCTCACCAGTCTCTTCGGCACGCCCGGCCTCGACCTGCAGGAGAAGAAGGCACTCGTCTTCACCGACTCCGTGCAGGACGCCGCCCACCGCGCGGGCTTCGTCGAAGCACGCTCCTACAGCCTCACCATGCGCTCGGTCATCCAGCACGCACTCACCACCGAGCCTGCACCGATCACCACTCTCGTCGAGCGGATGCTCGCCTCCGCCACCACGGACGAGCAGCGCTACCGGCTCCTCCACCCCACGATCACGGACTCCGACCGGCTCACCGCCTTCTGGCACCAGGACCCTGAGCGCCGCCGCGGCCACCGCACCCGCGACATGCAACGAGCCACCGCGCGCGTCGCCAAGCGACTCACCTTCGACGTCGGCCTCGAACTGGGACTCACCGGACAGGTGGGTCGCACCCTGCTGCTCACCGGCTCGGCGCTCGCCCACGTGCGCGCCACCGACACGGAGCTCGATCAGGCCGCGGAACGCGCGCTCGGCACGAGCACACTGCAGCTCGACGGGGACGACGTCGCCGTGCGCCGACGCTGGGTGCGCGGCATCCTCGAGCGCTTGCGCACCCACGGCGCCATCGCCCACGACTGGCTGACGTCCTTCCGCCGCGACGGCGGACCGGTGTACCGCCTCTGGGGAGGACGCCCCGAGCAGGACCTCATGCCCGCGTTCCCCACCGGCCGTGCCCTGCCGCAGCTTCCGAGCATCGGCCGACAGGGCGCTCGCAGCGAGTTCGAGGACGCGACCTCCCGTTCCGGCTGGTACGCGGACTGGAGCGCTCGCGTGCTGGCCCGCGACCGCGGCACCACCTCCACGTTCCTCCGCCCGCTCCTCGACGCCCTCACCGACCAGGGAGTCCTCGACGTCGAGGAGGCCACCAGCGGCGGGCTGCGCAGCTACGCCCTCGTCCCGGACCGCATCGAAGCGTGCCTGCCCGCCGGCACCGCGGAGGACGGCACTCCCGTGCTGATCTGCGACGAATGCCGCGAGACGGTGACCGGCACCAGCACCGTGCTCGCCCAGCTGCAGGACGGACCCTGCCTGCGCCACCGCTGCCTCGGCACGCTCCGGACCCGTGAGCTGCGCGCCACCTACTACCGCAGCCTCTACCAGGGCGACATGCGACGCGTCGTCGCCCGCGAACACACTTCCCTGCTCACCACCGAGGACCGCCTGCGCTACGAGACGTCCTTCAAGAACAGCGAGCAGGCACCCGGCACGCCCAACGTCCTCGTCGCCACCCCCACCCTTGAGATGGGCATCGACATCGGCGACCTCTCGACTGTGCTGCTCGCCTCCGTCCCGAAGACCGTCGCCAGCTACCTCCAGCGCGTGGGACGCGCTGGCCGACAGACCGGCAACGCCCTGGACGTCACCTTCGTCGCCGGCCGTGGGCGCGCAGCTGGCCTCTACTACGACCCCCTCGACCTGTTGAACGGCACCGTTCGCGCACCGGGTGCGTACCTCTCGGCGCAGGAGATCCTCCGACGACAGCTTCTCGCGTCCGTCCTCGACACCCTCGCCGGCGACGATCGTGTCCAGCCTCCTGCTCGCACCACACCCGTGCTGGCGTCCGCAGCGCCGGGCACCTTCCTGGGGCATGTCATCGAGGAGATGACCCAGAACGGGGAGGTGCATGTGGACCGATTCCTCGCGCGCTTCACCACAGGCACTCATTCCTGGGATGGACTCACCGATCAGGCCCGTGAGGATCTGCGGGCCTGGGCACTGCCGCAGGACGATGGTGGTCAGAGCCAGCTCATCGCATCCCTCCACACCGCTGTCGCACGCTGGACGGCGAGCCGGGAGGAGCTGCGCCGCCGACGCGCGAGGATCCAGACCAACCTCGAGCACCTCGAGAACCAGCCGTTGACCGATGAGCGCGCCGAGGCCATGGCAGCGCTTCGCGCCGAGGATCTCCTCATCTCCGCCGAGCAGGACGAGATCGGTGCCGAGCCCACCCTCACCGCCGAGGAGCAGGAGAAGGAACGCCGACGCCTGCGCGGCCGCGCCGGTCAGCTCAGCGCCGAGGTGTCCGCCCTCGACAGCGCCCACTGGATCGGCGTGATGGAGCGCTACGGCCTCCTGCCCAACTTCACCCTGGTCGACGACGCGGTCGCGCTCGAAGCCACCGTGATCTGGCAGGACGAGGACGGCACCTGGAAGCACGACCCCGTGAGCTACACCCGCTCCGGTGCCGCCGCCCTCACCGAGCTCGCGCCTGGCGCCCACTTCTACGCCCACGGCCGCGAGCTCGTGGTCGACGCTGTGGACATCGGCATCGACGGTGCTGCCCTGAAGCCCACCGCGTTCTGCCCGCGCTGCGGCCTCGCCCACCCCTTCGAGAAGAGCCAGCCACCCCAGTCCTGCCCGAACTGCCACAGCGCCGAGATCGCCGACGCCGGCCAGCACCGCGACGTCATCGACCTCACCCGCGTCTACTCGACCATGAGTCGCAGCCGGACCCGCATCGGCGACTCCCGGGACGACCGCGAGAAGGTGCAGTTCGAACAGGCACTCTCCGTCTCCTTCCACGACGCCAAGCAGGTCCAGAGCTGGAACGTGGTCGGCACCGGATTCGGGATGCGCTTGGACCGTGACACTACCCTGACCCGGTTGAACCTCGGCCGCCCCCACCAGGTCGCCGAGAAGATCCGCATCTCCGGGGAGGAGCGCACCGCGCCCGGATTCCTGCTCTGCGCCCACTGCGGCCATCACGACTCCGACACCGCCGGGAACAAGCCCCAGGACCACCAGGCATGGTGCGACCTCCGCTACGCACGCGAGGGCGACAACCGCGCCGCACTCCTCTCGCGCACCTTGAAGACCGAGACCGTCCTCATCACGCTCCCGCCCGAGATCCTCGACGACGCCGCCGGCGACCTGCTCGTGAATCTCGTCGCCGCCCTGCGACTCGGCATCCAGATGCGCTTCGGCGGCAGCATCGGCAACCTCGACGTCGACCTCATCGCCCACCCCAACGAGGCCGGTCACACAGCGGTGCTGCTCTCCGACACCATCGTGGGCGGCACCGGCTACCTCTTCGAGCTCGCCTCCGCGCGCTCCGTCTGGGACGTGCTCCTCGCCGGACTCCGAGCACTCGAGACCTGCCCCTGCCAGGACGAGGGACTCGCCGCATGCCACCGGTGCCTGCTGCCCTACGTCCGGCCCGACGCCTACGAGAGCATGCGCCGCACCACGGCGATCGAAGCGCTCCACGTGCTGCTCGGGGCCGAGGACCCGCAGCCTGGTGCGATGCAGTGGACCGTCGAGGAGCGCGAGGTCGAGCTCGGCGCGGTCTCCGAGTCCTCCCTCGAGCGGCGCTTCCGCAACGCGTACATCCACGCGATGCGCAGCATCGACGGTGCCGACGTCACCACGCGCGGCTCCTCGATCAGCGTCCGCTACGACGAGCGCACCTTCACCCTCGAGAGCCAGGTCGACATCGCAGGCTCGCGCCCCGACTTCGTCCTCACCTGGCCCGGCAGCGACGTGAAGGGCGTCGCCATCTTCACCGACGGCCGCGAGTTCCACGCCACCGCCGCGAAGAACCGCGTCGCCGACGACGCCATCAAGCGGATGCGCCTGCGACGAGCCGGGTACCTGACGCTCTCGATCACGGAAGCGGACCTCACGGAGGACGCCGCGCGGCGTGAGGACCTCGACAGCGACCGTGCACAGGGCGCCTTGCCGGCCTTCGTCGACCCCGTCACCGTCCGCCAATGGGCCGACGCGGGAGCGCAGTACCGTACGCTCGAACCGCTGCTGCGCGCCACCCCCTTCGGTCTCCTCACCGAGATCGTCACCCGTGGCAAGGTCGACCGCCTGAACACGCTGGCCGCGGCCCTCCCCGTCCTGATGGTGAAGGGCGGCGACCAGTCCTCGCTCACCACACTCGGGGAGGTCTCGGCGGAGCGCATCGGCACAGAACTCCTCTCCGGGACGCGACCTGCCCCCTTCTCCGACCCGACACGACTCGCTGTCGCGAAGGCCCGGGACGAGGTCGCTGCCGTGGGACAGCCCGGCCCGCTGCGCTTCAGCCTCACCCTCGTCCTCGACGACCGCGACGAGGCGCTGCGCCGCGGGAGCTCCGCGGACTCCTGGCGCACTTGGCTCCAGCTCGCCAACCTCGCCCAGGGCGACCCCTTCGGTGACACGCTGCGCCTGACCACGGTGAGCCTGGTCGAGGCCGGCATCGACGTGACCTCCGACGGCGCCGCTGCACCGCGGATCCCGTCGGCCGAAGAACCCACCGCGCAGCCCACCCGCGAGCAGACGGAAGCCCCCACGACCCCGACGCCGACGCCGCTGCCCGCGGACGTCGTGGCTGTTCCCGAGCTGGACGACGCCGAGGCCGGGCATCTCTCGCCGGAGTGGCAGGACGCCCTCGATGAGGCGGCGGACGAGATCGAGCGCCGCCTCATCACCCTCGTCTCCCGTTACGACATCGAACCGCCGATCATCGGCGACGAGTACGGCGAGGGGACCCCGCTCGAGATCGCCTGGCCGGACCGCAAGGTCGGCGTCACCGCCGAGGAGCTCTCGCCCCGCGAGCGCACCGCACTCGAACAGCAGGGCTGGGCGATCGTCGGACCCGACCCCGAAAATGTCCTTGCAGCACTGGAGCTGACCGGACGAGGAGACCAATGAGCGACGGCATCATCGCCATCTCGGACACCTTCCTGCCCACCCTCACGACGGTGCCCAGGGACGTGGCGGGGCAGGTCACGTCCACTCTCGACACCCTGCGCACGACTCCCGAGTCGCCCGGCCTCCACGTCGAGCCGATCCAGAACGCCAAGGACGACCGGATCCGCTCCGTCCGCGTGAACCGCCAGTACCGGGTGCTCGTATTCCGCCTGAACTCGTCCGGGCAGAACGTGTGGCTCGTCGAGGGCATCTACGACCACGACGACGCCTACCGCAAGGCGCGCACGCTCTACCTGCGCATGAACCCGATCTCCGGCACCACCGAGATCCGGTCCGACGAGGACGCCGTGAAGACCGGCGGTGGCTACAGCGAGGAGGAGGTGCGCTCCCGCGCCGCAGCACTCGCCGAGAAGCTCGCGGCGGAGCGCATGCTCGCGCAGCAGCAGAGCGGCCTCGAGGCTGAGGAGGAGGCGTCGGACGCCGCATCGCCGGGGGAGGGCGAAGAGGCAGCTGTCGAGGAGGTGGCGCCGTCAGTTCCCGTGCCCTCGGGCCCGTTCCTCGAGTACACCGCGCAGCAGCTGATCGAGGACCTCGGCCTCGACCCCGACCTCGCGGAGGAGGCGGCTCAGGCGACGGGGGAGGAGCTCGACGCCCTCACGAGCCGCACGAAGGGCTGGCAGGGCACCGCCCTGCTCGACCTCGCCACCGGCTCGACCCTGGAGGAGGTGCGTGCGTCGTACTTCACGGGTGTGATCGGCGGCAGCGAGGTCGGCACCCCGTCGGGCACCGAGGATGTCCTCGAATCGCTGAGCGCCGAGAAGTCGCAGGCGAGCTACCACCTCATCGAGGACGACAAGGCGCTCGCCGAGGTCCTCGCCTCCGGCAGCTTCGCCCAGTGGCGCATCTTCCTCCACCCCGAGCAGAAGACCTACGTCGACGTGAACACCCGTGGCCCGTACCGGGTCACCGGCGGTGCCGGCACCGGGAAGACCGTGGTCCTCGTGCACCGCGCCGTACGGCTCGCGAGGAAGTCCGTGGAGGCCGGTCACCCGGCGCGGATCGTGCTCACCACCTACACCCGCACCCTCGCCGAATCGCTCGACCAGCAGGTCCGCACCCTCGCCCCGGACATCGCGCGTCCCGACGCGCTCGGCAAACCCGGCATCCACGTCACCGGCGTGGACCGGATCGCCTACGGCGTGATCACCGGCGCTCAGGACCTCGCCCCGATGGCGAGCGTGCTCGGATGGACGGCGCGGGGACCGAAGTTCACCCGCCACGCCCGCGAATGGGACATCGCGATCGACACCGCGGCCGCAGCCGGGAACGTCCGTGACCGCAGCCAGCCGCACGTCACCGCAGCGTTCCTTATAGACGAGTACCGGGAGGTGGTCCTCCCGCACCGCGTTCTTACCGAGGGGGAGTACCTGCGCGTGACCCGGAGCGGACGCGGCACCAGGCTCGGCCGCGCCCAGCGGCGCGAGGTGTGGGCCGCGATCGCCGCCTACCGCGAGAACGGCAAGCGCGACGCCGCCCTCGATTGGGACGAGACCTCCGCCGTGGCCGCCGCGATCCTCGACGCGCGCGCCGAGGCGACGGGGGAGCGGGTCGCCGACCACGTGCTGGTCGACGAGGGCCAGGACCTCCGCCCCACCCAGTGGCAGATGCTCCGAGCGCTGGTCGCCGAGGGCGAGGACGACATGTTCATCGCCGAGGACTCCCACCAGCGCATCTACTCCAACCCTGTGAAGCTCGGCCGCTACGGTATCGCCATCCGCGGCCGGTCACGCCGCCTGAAGCTCAACTACCGCACCACCGCGCAGAACCTGGCTTTCGCCGTGTCGATCCTGCGCGGCGGCGCCTTCGACATCGCCGCCATGGAGGACGACGACCCGGCCGACGAGGTCGTCCACGGCGGGGAACGCGGCACCTTCCGCTCCGCCCGCAGCGGACCCGAGGTGACGTTCCTGCCCGCCACCGACCTGGCCGACGAGATCGAGAAGGTCGCCTCACTGCTGCGCGACTGGCTCGATGAGGTCGTCAAGGAGGGCGGGGACCCGTCGACCATCGGCGTGCTCACGCGGTTCAACAAGACCCGCGACACCCTGGTGCGCGCGCTCGACGACCGCGGTCTCCGCGTGGTGTCGGTGGACCGCAACACCACCTACCGCGGCGGGGCGCCGCTGGTGATGTCGTTCCACCGGGCCAAGGGCATGGAGTTCACGCACGTGGTCCTGTTTGGCGTGGACGACTCGTCGTCCATCGATCCCTCGCGGGGTGCGTATGACGACCAGACCCGTGAGGCGGCGGAGCTGCAAGAGCGGTCGCTGCTGTACGTGGGGGCGACGCGGGCGCGGGATAAGTTGGCGGTGGCGTGGCGTGGTCGGGAGAGTGCTCTTTGGTGCCGATAGAACCGGAAGGATTCGAAAGGGCTCCGGTGTGTCGTTTGTGGATCGGTTGCCGCGGGCCTGGTGCGGCGGATTGTAGTTTTGTCGAGTCAGCTAACTTACGGAGACGGGCGTCTTGAACGGAATTGCGGCACTAGATTACGGCCATTACTACAAGTTCACCTCGTCCCTAGGGATAGGCCTCATGCTGGCGGCGTTCCTGATGCCATGGGGATTCGCTCAGGTTGATGCCGTATTGCGTATCACGGAGGGTGACCTTCAGAGCTACACGCCGGTGGCGCGCGAAGCGCTTCTCGAACGGCAAGAGATAATATCATCCCTTCAGGGTTCGGGTATTCCCATTTTGGTGATAGTAATGTTTTTTTCGGGCTTAGCTCTATTGCTTCAGGGGGCGTCGCAGTGGCGTGATCGCCAGCTAGTGGCCAACGAAACTGAGAATGTCGTCCTCGAGAAGCAGAGGGCGGAAATCTTAAATGCGCCGTCTGAGAAGATGGAGGAGAAGAGGGCAAGGGAAGCCGAGGAGTTCATGGAACTGGCCGGCAAACCTGATCGTGTGCCCGAAAAGCTGGCGGGCGAGATTGGCGACAAGCGTGCCCCGGGGGATGCGACCATGCGCCCCCCGGGTAGTCTGGTCGAGGATGCGAATGGCAAGACTCTCGGAGATACAAATGGTAAGCCGGAATTGGGAGCGCGTGAATTGCGCCATCAGCAAGTTCGACAGAAGGTCGTGGAGCTCGAGGGCTGGCTGTATCGCATCCTTGTCGAAGCCTACGGGGGTGACTTCAATGTAACTCCCGGGGCCGCCGTCAGGAATGTAGAGTCGGGTAGGACAGTTATCGTGGATGCAATTATTAGCCCCGTCAGGGACGACTCGTACGGGCAGGTAGCATTTGACGTAAGGCTCTCACGCGTCAAGATGTTTTCGAAGAGGATGCGTGATTCCATGGTGCGGCTGGCCTCAGTTGCGGTCTGGCTGAAGGGTGGGTTCTCGTATCCCGCCAGCCCCGATGGGCAGAAGAGGGCGGAATGTAAGGCGATACAGGTGGTGGCACTACAGGATTATTCGGACATGTCGGACCGGGATGTTCGCGGTCTCGAGTTAATGGCAGGTGACCTGCGCGAGAGTTTTCGTGAGCCAGTTGGAATTCTTGTGGTCGATAGTGATCGTCTGGGCTCCATTGGGGTCGAAGACTTCCGAGATGCAGTTCTTAGGATTTGGACAGGAGAAGGTTTCGTTCAGTTTGTCCAGCCGCTGGCGTGATAGGGGTGCAGGGGTTTGGGGTGGACTCGAGTCGGTGAGGGTTAGGTTGGGAGTCGCCCGGAGTCGCCCGAGCGTGAGAATGGCACTGGGGGACGATTCGTTATTCGCTTTGGATGTCAATGGGATTCGACCATGCCCCCTCTCTATATTGCCTTTCGCTTTGAACTTTGCGGCCGACAGGATCCGCGTGAACTTGATCCATCCCGGCTCCATCGAGACCGGCCCACCCGCGCTGCCGCGATCTCCTGGGGGCAGGCCTCGGAGATGAACGCCGCCGGCATCCCGCTGGCCCCGCACATCGGGCCCGAGTTGGACCTCTCTGGGAGATGACGGCTGATTCTGTCGATGATCCTCCTGGTCAGGGCCGTGCGGGAGGTCGTGGGTGACACACTAACGGGATGGTGTTTCTGCGGAAGGTGAAGACGGCGTCGGGTGCGACTGCGGTGCAGATCGCCGAGCGGAAGAAACGCCGGGATGTAGTGCTGGAGCACCTCGGCTCCGCCCATACCGAGGCCGAGCTTGCCGCGCTGATGAGTGCGGGCCGGGACAAGATCAACGCGGGCCAGGAGGCCCTTGACCTGGGTCTTCCGCGGGATCCGCAGTCAGCGGTGGTCCACTCGAAACGCTCCCGCCAGCTGGTGGAGACGCTCCAGGTGGCATGGACGGCGCTGGGGTTCGACGTCATCGAGGACGAGGCGTTCTTCCAGCTCGTCGCCGCGAGACTGATCGAGCCGACCTCGATGAGCGACTCCGCTCGCGTGCTGACCGAGGTTGGGATGGACCCGGTGCACCGCTCGACGATGAAGCGCTGCCTGGCCCGCGTCGCCGAGCGCGAGTACCGCGACCATATTGCCACGAAGTGCGTCGAACACGCTGCCACCAGCGGTGACATCTCGCTGGTCCTCTACGACGTCACCACGCTCTACTTTGAGGCGGAGCACGAGGACGAGCTGCGGAAGGTCGGCTACTCCAAGGAACGCCGGGTCGATTCGCGGATCGTGGTGGGTCTTCTGGTGGATCGTGGCGGGTTCCCGTTGGAGATCGGCTGCTTCGAGGGGAACCATGCCGAGACCCGGACGATCGTGCCGATCATCAAGCAGTTCCAGACCCGCCACAACCTTGCCGACATGGTTGTGGTCGCTGATGCCGGGATGCTCTCCACCGCCAATCTGACGGCGCTGGACGAGGCGGAGCTGAAGTTCATCGGCGGCTCGAGACAGGTGAAAGCGCCGGGTGACCTGGAGAATCACTTCCACTGGGAGGGGGATGCGTTCACCGATGGGCAGTTGATCGACACGATCACCCCGCGCCACGGCAACACCAGGACCGAGCGAAAGAAGAACCGGCGGGAGCCGGTCTGGGACCCCGAGCAGCATCTCGTGCACTGGCGGGCCGTCTGGGCTTACTCCCGCAAACGCGCAGTCCGGGACGGACACACGCTCACTGCGCAGGAGAACCGGGCCCGGGCCGTGATCGACGGGGACGTGGCGGTGAAGTCGACCCGGTTCTTGAAGAACCACTGGGCCTGTCAATTTGTCTGTGTAAGCGGGGTGTTCACAGGTATGGGGTGATCCGGTCGGGGTAGGCGGCGGCGAGCTGGGCGAGGGCCTGCTTCCAATTCGAGACGACCTGCCCCTCGACGAGCCGGCCCTGGGCCTTCCGCTCGTTCGCGGGCTTGCCACGGTCTCGGGCGCGATCGGCGGCGCGCTTGTCTTCGATGTTGCAGATCGCGAGCCAGAGCAGCTTCACGGCCGCGTCCGTCGAGGGGAAGTGTCCACCGTTCTTCGTGACCTTCCGCAGCTGGTAGTTCAACGACTCGATCGCGTTGGTCGTGTAGATGACCTTCCTCAGCATCGGCGGGAACTGGAGGAACGGCACGAACCGGTCCCACGAGTTCTTCCAGGTCATCACGATCGAGGGGTACTTCTGCCCCAGTGACGAGGTCTCGAACTCGACCAGCGCCGCCCAGGCCGCGTCCTCGCTGGCCGCGGTGTAGATGGGCTTCAGCGCGGCGGCGACCTTCTTGCGGTCCTCGTAGGCCACAAACCGCGTCGCGGCCCGGATCAGGTAGACCACGCAGGTCTGGACCATCGAGTCCGGCCAGGTCGCCTCGACCGCCTCCGGCAGGCCCTTGAGCCCGTCGCAGCACACGATCAGCACGTCCCGCACTCCGCGGTTGGCGAGGTCAGCGCAGACATGGGCCCAGAACGCCGACCCCTCGGTGTCCGGGACCCAGATCCCCAGCACGTGCTTGACCCCGTCAAGATCGACGCCGACCGCAATGTAGGCGGCGCGGTTGATGACCTGGCTGTTCTCCCGGATCTTGATTCGGATCGCGTCGAGATAGAGGACTGGGTAGAACTCCTCCAGCGGCCTCGCCTGCCACGCGGAGACCTCCTCGAGCACGGCGTCGGTGACGTTCGAGATCGTCTCGTGCGACAGGTCCGTGCCGAGCGTGGACGCCAGGTGATGCTGGATGTCCCGGATCGTCACCCCGCTGGCATAGAGGCTGATGATCATGTCATCGAGGCCGCCCAGGCGCCGCTGGCCTTTCGGGACCAGGCGCGGCGTGAACGAGCCGGCACGGTCCCTCGGGACGTCCAGCGCGATCGGCCCGACCTCCGACTGGACCGTCTTCGGCGTCGTCCCGTTACGGGAGTTGGCGTGCTTCGACGCGTCCTCAGAGCCCTTCTCGTTGCCGAGATGGCTGCTCAGCTCGGCCTGCAGGCCCCGTTCCAGCGCGGCCTTGACCAGCGCGGGCACGAACCCGCCATCGCCGGTCAGCTCTACATTCCCGGCGTCGATCTGAGCGAGCAGCGCGTCCAGCTGCCCGGCGGCCTTCAACTGCTCGACCAGGTCCTGGCCCGAAGGCCCACCCGGCGTCTTCTCGTCGGTCATGGTCATGATTCTTACCGTTCCTTTCGGTACGGCTTACACAGACCATCTGACACGCCCCTACGTCACCAATATCCCCGCCCAGGTCATGCCGCCGGCAGAGGTGCTCTCGAACTATCACGACCTCTGGCACGTCGAGCAGCCCTTCCGGATGAGCAAGACAGACCTGCAGGCCAGGCCCATATTTCACCGGCAACGCGACGCGATCGAAGCCCACCTCACCATCGTGTTCACTGCCCTGGCGATCGCCCGCTACCTGCAGCACAAGACCGGGTTCAGCATCCGCAAGATCATCCGCACACGACGCCCACTCCAAGACGTCACCATCAGCCTCGCCGGACTGCAGATCACAGCCAAGCCCGAACTCACCGACGACGCCCGGCACGTGCTTGATGCACTGACTCACTAAAAAGGTCCAACTCAGGACCTCGAGCATCCGGGCGATCGTCTCCGCCCGCGCGCCCGTGTTCAGCAGCACCGGGATCTCCTCGGGTACGGCCTCGCGCACCTCACGGAGCATCGCCGGATCCGGTCCCGCCCCCGCCATCGGCCCCGAGACGAGGATCCCGTCGGGAAGCGATGAGACCACGGTCGAACGAGCGATCTGTGCGGCCGTGAGCGGAACGGTCAGCGCGGGGAGGGCATCCAGACCTCGGCCTGCGAGTCCTCGTCGTAGTAGTGGCCGGACGGGATGGTCTGCAGCTCGATGAGCATCCCCCACGGCGCCTTCACGTAGACGCTGCCGTTGCCCGGTGAGTCCTCGTGGCGGCTGTTGCCGTGCACTTCGGACAGGGGCCTGCCCCCGGCCGCGACCAGCCGCGCGAGGCTGCCCTCGATGTCGTCGCAGTACAGGGAGATGTGGTTCAGGCCGAAGTCCGCGAGGCCGGACGCCGCGCGCTGCTCCCCGCGGATCTCGAACACCTCGAGCCCCGGGCCCTCGCCGATCACGATCATTCGCTGGCGATGGATGGCAGCGCCGGAGGGCAGACCCAGCTGACGCTCCACCTCCTCGCCCTCGCGCGGCTCGTCCTCGGGGGTGAGGCCGTCGTAGGCGACCTTCGCGCCGAGCCCCTCGACGAAGAACGTGGTGGCGGCGTCGAGATCGGGGACCGTCACCCCAATGTGCTGGATGCCGCGGGGCAGGGGGCCGGCGGTGGGAGCGGGGGACTCTGACATGGGGGGCGTCCTCTCTCTGGTGATGCGCGGTGCATACGTCTATGGCCACCGTACTCGCGCGGCCTGGGACGGCCGACGTCCTCTGTCCCGGCATCGGACCGAGCGAGTCCGGCCCCGTCACCACCGGGGCGATCCTCGACCTGCCTGCCTGGCATCTGCTCGCCAACACCGGCACCGTGACCTCGCGGCTCAGCGAGCGGGGCTTCTGCTTCTCCCCGGAGGCGACTTCCCTTGCCCGGGAGGCGCTGACCCGCTGAGCCGCGGTGTCGGGTCAGGGGGCTGGCCAAGCAGATCGTGTGGATGCAGGTCAACGGCCAGGCCGCGGTCGCCCTGCAGGAGGGCGAAGCGGTGGCGGCCTCAGCGACCCAGCAGCCGGGCGAAGAAGCCCTTCTCCGGGGCCGCCTCGGCGTGGCCGGGGCAGCGGTCGGCGGGGCGGACGTCCTTCATGACCTGGTCGACGTGCTGGCCGCAGCCGGCCCAGGTGGTCTTGCCGCAGGTGTTGCAGGTGGTGGCTCGGCACATGGCGTGCTCCTTCGGTGAGAGGTGAGAGAGGAGGGGTGTGAGCGGGGTGCGGGGCACGGTCCGGCGCGAGCCGGGGAGGGGGAGGCCGCCCGGCACCGGAGCGGCGGGCTCCGGCGCGGGGCGGGTGACCTCGGCGGGTGGCCTCAGCGCGCCGCGACGCCGCCGGGCACCAGGGCGGTCTCGACGGTGGGGGAGTCGGCCGTGCGGTTCCACGGCATCCTGCCGAGCACCGCGGCCATGGCGCAGGTGTCGCTGAGCGCCGAGTAGGTGAGCCCTGCGCCGATCGCGCCCGCGACCAGGCCCAGGCGTCGGTGGACCAGCTGTCCGGCGAGGGTGCCGGCGAGCACCAGGGTGCCTGCCGTCATCCGCACCTGGCGGTCCATCGCCCAGCGGCCGCCGCTGCGGTTCACCTCGCCCACGGCGTCCTGGTAGGCGGCGATGCCGCCGTCGAGCACGTCGATGCCCTCCAGGCCGGACTGCTGCAGCGCCTCGCAGGCCTTCCCGGCGCGGGCGCCGGAGCGGCACACCAGCACCACGTGCTCGCCCATGCGGCCGGCGAGCGTGTCGGTGTGGGCGGTGAGCAGGTCCAGTGGCACGTTGTGGGAGCCGGGGATGTGGACGGTCTCGAACTCGCCGGGGGTGCGCACGTCGATCACCATCAGCTCGGGGTCCGTGCTGAGGCGGTGGGCGAGCTCGGCAGGGGTCACGGTGCGAGTGGTGGGGGTGGCGGTCATCGGGCGTCCGCTCCGGTGGTCCCCAGCTCGTGCTGTGCGGCGGCCCAGCGGGACCAGCCGGCGTAGCTGCCCTCCAGCTCCACCACGTCGTAGCCGGCGCGGCGCAGCGCGGCCGCGGCCACGGAGTTGCGCAGCCCGGACTGGCAGAAGGTGATCAGGCGCCCGGCGTCCTTCGCGGGCAGGTCGCCGGGGTGGAAGAGCACCTTGCCGGCGGAGAGCTGGTCGGCGTCGTCCACCGTGCCGGCGGCGTGCTCGGTGCGCGTGCGCACGTCCAGCAGGTGCGCATCCGGCTCCTGCGCGCGCAGCGCGGCGAGGTCCGCCGGGGCCACGGTGGCGGGGGCGGACAGCTCCAGCCCGTCCAGGGAGGGGATGTAGCCGGTGAGCGCGTCCACGCCCACCCGCACGAAGTGGTCGCCGTAGGTGGCGGCGGTGGCCGCGTCGGGCGCGAGCACCACCAGCTGGGCGTCGTCGGTCTCGGGGTCGAAGGCCCAGCCGATGTGGGTGGCGGCCTTGCCGAGGGAGGGGATCGACAGCGCGCCGTGCACCGTGCCCGCATGCACCTCCGCCACGGGGCGGGTGTCCACCAGGGCGAGAGAGCCGTCGGCGAGGCCGCCGGAGAGCTCACCGGTCGCCACCTCGCGCGGGGCGGGGCGCTCGCCCAGAAGGGCGGGGCCGTCGGTGTTCTGCCGCTTCATGCGGGCGAAGTAGGCGTGGGCGTCGGGCTGGCCGTCCAGCAGCTCGTCGATGAAGCCCTGCTCGTCGTCGTTCTCCAGGAACGGGCCCCACCAGGCGAACCTCCGCTCGTAGCCCACCGTGGTGGAGGGCAGCGCGCCCAGCGCCTTCCCGCAGGCGGAGCCGGCGCCGTGGCCGGGGAACACCTGCACGTGATCGGGGAGGGTGAGGAACGCGCTCTTCAGGGAGGCGAACAGCTGCTTCGCGCCGGCGAAGCGGGTGTCCTCCATGCCCACGGCCTCGTCCAGCAGGTCCGGGCGGCCCAGGTCCCCGGAGAACACGAAGTCGCCGGTGAGGAAGTAGCCGGGCTCGTCGGCGAAGGCGCCGTCGGTGACCAGGTAGCTGAGGTGCTCGGGGGTGTGGCCCGGGGTGTGGCGGGCGGTGACGGTGATGTTGCCCAGCTGGATCGACTCGCCGTCGTGCAGGCGCTCGGCCTCGAAGCCGTATTGCCAGTCCTCGCCGCCCTCGCCGGAGACGTACGCCGTGGAGTCGGTGGCGGCGGCGAGCTCGCGGGTGCCGGAGAGGAAGTCGGCGTGGATGTGGGTCTCGGCCACGGCGGTGATGGTCATGCCGTGGTGGGCGGCGAGGTCGAGGTAGACCTGGATGTCGCGCCGCGGATCCACCACCAGCGCTTCCTTCTGCGCCTGACAGCCGATGAAGTAGCCGGCCTGGGACAGGTCCTCGTCATAGATCCGTTCGAGAAGCATCGTTCCTCCAGTGGGTGTGCGGGACGGGCAGCGGACGGGATACCCCCGAGGGTATCAGATACCCCGGGGGGTATGCGAGGCGGGTCGGGCGGTGCGCAGCGGACGGGACGACACCAGCATCCAGCATCCGGCGGCGAGCAGGGCGAGAAGCGCCACGACTCCGCCGACGACGGCGCCGACTGCGCCCGGGAGCTCCTGCACGAGGACGAGAGCCCCCATGGCGAGGACGAACACCCCGAAGCCCGTGCGCAGCGCCCGCTCGGGGAGATGGCCTGCCGCTCGCGCGCCGAGCAGGGAGCCGAGCACGGCTGCCAGCGTCACCCCGCCCACCAGGGCCCAGTCCAGCGAGACGGAGGTGAGATAGCCGGCGAGACCTGCGAACGACTTCATCGCGATGACCACCAGCGACGTGCCCACGGCGACCGGCATCGGCAGTCCGGCCAGCAGCGCTAGCGCGGGCACCACCAGGAAGCCGCCGCCCGCGCCGACGAGCCCGGTGACCAGGCCCACCGCGAGCCCTTCGAGCGCGATCCTGCTCGCGGACGGCTCCCGGGTCGGTCCCTCCTCTGCGGGCGCGCCCCGTCGGCCCCGGAGCATCGCGACCGACGTCGCGATCATCATCAGTGCGAACGCGACCATCAGCACCGCGCTCGGGATGTGCCCGCCGAGGAGTCCGCCCAGGAAGGCCCCGGCCATACCGGCGGCCCCGAACCTCACCCCGGTGCGCCACCGCACCCGGCCGGCGCGGGCGTGGCTGATGGCGCCGGCGGCCGAGGTCACGCCGACAACGACGAGCGAGGCGGCGATCGCCTCCTTGGCCGGAAGCCCCGCCACGTAGGCGAGGATGGGCACCGTCAGGATCGAGCCCCCGCCGCCGAGCAGCCCCAGGGAGACTCCGATGAGTACGGCCAGCAGCAGGGTGAGCGCGAGGGTGGGTGTCACGAGGGGTCTTTCGAGAGGTGGGTCGGAGGCTCGCGGCGAGACCGCCTCCGTCGCCGAGCCTGCCACATACCCCAGGGGGTATGCAAGACACCCCGGGGGGTATACTCTGGGGCGTGCGGACCGACCCGAGGAGAACGCCATGGACCTGAACCCCGATGACATGACTCCTGTGGTCAACCGCCTCAAGCGCGCCCAGGGGCAGCTCGCGGCCGTCACCCGGATGATCGAGGAGGGCAAGGACTGCAAGGCCGTCGTCACGCAGCTCTCCGCCGTTTCCAAGGCGCTGGACCGCGCCGGCTTCGCGATCATCGCCAGCGGCATGGAGCAGTGCATGACCAGCCCGGAGAAGGACCTGGACCGCAAGGAGCTCGAGAAGCTGTTCCTCACGCTCGCGTGAGAGGCGGGGCGCAGCGCGCCGTCGCCCGGTGCCCCGCAACGCCCCATCGGCAGCCGCTCCGGGATCGCCTCGCCGCCCCCCGCTGTGCCGTATGCCGACATCGCCTCGGAGCGCCGCGTCGGGGAACGGCGGCCGACGGGCACTCCCTGGGGGCTGCCTCGCTCGCCGCCCCCGCGCGGCGAGCCGTGCCATCAGCCCGGAGGGGGCGAGGCGGGCGGCGGTCCAGATCGCGGTGTAGCGCCGACTCGGGACGGAGACGGCCTTCCCGCGCCCGGCATGGCGCAGCGACTCCTCCACCACCCGCGGCGCCTCCAGCCACAGCCAGTCCGGGATCCCCTCCTCGCCGCGCGGCAGGCCCAGCCGGGCGTGGAAGTCGGTGTGGGTGTAGCCGGGGCACACCGCGGGGACGGTCACGCCACGGGGCCGGTAGGCACCATTCGCCCAGCGGGAGAACTGGACCTGCCAGGACTTCACGGCACCGTAGGTGGAGCGGGGCATCACCGCGGAGGCAGAGGCGATGTTCAGGATCGTGCCGGAGCGGCGCTCGAGCATGCCCGGCAGCGCCGCGTGCATCAGCCGCATCGGCACCTCGACGTGCAGGCGCAGATGCCGGGCCTCGTCCTCGATGTCATTGCGCTCGAAAGCCAGCGGCAGCCCGAAGCCGGCGCTGTTGACCAGCAGATCCACCGGCCGGGCCGGAGCGGGATGCCGGGATCAGCCCTTGCTCACTCCTCCTCGTCCTCGTCGCTCTCCACGTTCCACCCGGCACCGCAGTCCTCGCACGTCCGGTCGCTGAAGGCCAGGACGCACCCCTGCCACTGGACCCACGGCGGATCCTCCTCGTCGAGGCGCGGGTCCGGACCGCCGAGCGGATGGTGGATCAGCTGGTGCGAACCGCACACGGGACAGGTGCCGCGCGGCTCAGAGTACGGCTCCGGCGGCTCGTCGCCGAGGATCATGATCATGCGCCGAGAGTAGGGCGGGGGTCCGACAGATCATCGCCCCCGCCCGGGCTGCTCACTCCCCGCTGAACACCGGGAACGCGGCGTGCTCGCCGTAGTCCCGCGCCTCCAGGCCCTCCAGCGCGGCCATGTCCTCCGCGGTGATCTCGAAGTCAACCTGGGCGTTCGCGCGCATGTGCTCCGGGTTCGCGGTCTTCGGCAGCGAGACGGTGCCCAGCTGCAGCGTGTATCGGATGCACAGCTGCGGGACGGTGACCCCGTACCGCTCGGCCATCGCCTGCACGTCGGGATTCTCGATGATCGCGCTGTGGGCGATGGGGGAGTAGGCCTGGACGCGGATGCCCTGCGCCTCGCAGAACTCCAGCAGCTCGCGGGGCGTGTTCCCGGCGTGGACCAGCAGCTGGTTCACTTGCGGCACCATCTCGGCGTGCTCGAGCAAGTAGCCCAGGCCCATCGTCGCGAGCGACCCCTGGATCGAGGCGACGGCGGCGTCGTAGTCCTTCACCTCGGCGGCGATCTTCGTCGAGACGAAGAGCTCCTCGCGCGCGACGCCGGAGGTGCGCACGCCCTCGCCGACGCCGCTCTCGTTGCCGTAGGCCTGGGCGGTGTCGATGTGGCGATAGCCGATCTCGACCGCGGCGCGGACTGCGTCTGCCGCCTTGTCGTCGTCGATGAACCATGTGCCGAGCCCGAGGCGCGGGATCTCGGCGCCGCCGGTCAGGGTGTAGGTCTCCTCCAGGATGCTCATGCGGTCTCTCCGTTCGTGGTGGGAAGCTGCGCGTAGACCTCGTCGGTGACGGGCTCGAGCCATTCGTTGCGCACGCTCTCGCCGGGCGTGATGAAGGCCAGGTGCGAGAACCAGGCGTCGGAGGTCGCGCCGTGCCAGTGCTTCGTCCCGGCGGGGATGCGGACGCTCGTGCCCGGGGTCATGCGCACCGGCTCCTCGCCGTCGGCCTGGTACCAGCCGGACCCGGCCGTGCACAGCAGGATCTGGTCGCCGGCGCCGTCCTCGCCGTGGTGGATGTGCCAGTTGTTGCGGCAGCCCGGCTCGAAGGTCACGTTGCTGACCGGGGTGCTGCCGCCGGTGAGCGGGGCCAGGTAGGACCGGCCGATGAAGTACTGCGCGAAGGCGTCGTTGGGCTCCCCGAGTGGGAAGGGCTGGTCGAAGGTCGTCTCGGTCATGCATCCCAGTGAAGACCTGCCCTCGTCCACGAACCAGGCCCTCCTGGTACACCCCGCAGCTCTCGACGCCTCCGCGGCGCCGGCGCGCGCGCACGGTGCTGGCAGGGATCGTCGAGGACAGGGAGCCCACCGGCCGACGGGCGTCCGCCCACCGGCAGACGGGCCGCGCACTGCGCGATTCCGGACGAGGGTTGCGTATCTGCCAACCGGAGAGCGTACTGTGCAACACGTGTCCGACTCCCGGCGCCCCGCAGCGCAGCGGCCCGCCGGGACCGGCACCCCTCCCATCCCCTCGTGATCGGCAAGGCCCCCATGACGACCGGCTCCACGGACACCGCCGCGGAGGAGACGTTCCCCGTCCCCACCGGCGCGCCGCCCGCGCCGTCGGAGATCGTCGAGCCCGCTGAGCCGCCCCGTGGCCGCGGGGCGATGCTGCTGCTCGGCATCGGACTGATCCTCATCGGGCTGAACCTCCGCATCGGCGTCGCCGCGATCGGACCAGTGGTCGGCGAGATCCGTGCCTCGCTGGGCCTGTCGGCGACCGTCGTGAGCCTGCTGACCACGATCCCCGTGTTCGTGTTCGGGGCGTTCGCGTTCCTCACTCCGGGCCTGACCCGGCGGCTCGGCATGCACCGACTGCTCGCGATCGTGCTGCTGGTCCTCGCGGCGGGGAACCTGCTGCGGCACGAGCCGAGCATGACCGCCCTGTTCGCCGGCACCGTGCTCGTCGGCATCGCGATCGCGGTGGGGAACGTCGTGATGCCGGCGGCGATCAAGCAGGACTTCGCCCACCGCGCCGGTCTGATGATGGGCCTGTACACGATGTCGCTGTTCGTCGGCGCGGCCTTCGCCTCCGGGCTGACCGCGCCGCTGCTGCCGGTCCTCGGCGGCAGCTGGCGGGCTGCGCTGGCGATCTGGGCCGTCCCGGCGGTGCTGGCCCTGGTGGTGTGGCTGCCGCAGCTGCTCCGCTCGCCCGGACGCCTGCGCTCCGCAGGCGCGGTCGCCGACGCTCCGAGCGGACGCGGGAGCACGCCGCTGGGAGCGATCCTCACCGACCCACCGCCATCGCCGTCACCGGGTTCATGGGGCTGCAGAGCGTCAGCTACTACACGACGGTGACCTGGGTGCCGACCATCCTGCTGGACGCCGGGATGGACGTGACCGCCGCCGGCGGCATGATCGCCTACTCCGCGTTCCCCGCCGCGCTCGCCGCCCTGCTCGCGCCGACCCTCGCCGCGCGGCTGGGGCCGACGTGGCTGCCCCCCGTCGTGGCCGTGCTGCTCCTCGGCGCCGCCTATCTCGGTCTGATCATCGCGCCGGCGAGCGGAGCCGTGGCGTGGATGACGGTGCTGGGCCTCGGGCTCGGCGCCTCGATCAGCCTCTCGCTGACGTATATCGTGTGGCGCTCGCCGACCACGCACCTCACCGGCCAGCTCTCGACGGTGTCGCAGGGCTTCGTGTACCTGGTCGCCGGGTTCGGCCCGCTCGGCATCGGCGCGCTCCACGCCGCGTCCGACAGCTGGGCCGTGCCGCTGATCGCGCTGTGCGTGGTGCTGGTCGGGCAGCTCGTCGCCGGCATCGTCGCGAGCCGGCCGGTGTTCATCCGTGCCCGGGGTGCGGAGGGCATCGAGGCCGCGTAGCCTGGCAGGCCCCGCCGAGGAGAGGACCGATGGAACAGCCCGCCGCCACCCGCACCGAGCAGATGTCGCGCCGGAGCGAGAGGCACCACGCCCCGCACCAGCCGGACGGGGCGCCGGTGTTCAGTCTGATCATCTTCGGTCTGGTGCTGACCGCGTCGCTCACGATCGACGGCTTCTCCGATGCCTCGCCGGATCCCGGCATCGCGCTGGTGGCCGCAGGGTTCATGCTCTGTTTGGGCGTCGCGAACCTGCTCGATCCCGCCGCCCGGCGGCTCGTCGCCGGCGTGCGCATCGGTGGCTATGTGATGGCCCTGCTCGGCTTCGTGCTGCAGTTCGTGGGCTGATCTCCGCATCGCGGGGCGATCCGACCCCGCGCTCAGCCCTGCTTGAACTCCAGCACCCGCTCCTGACCCTCGCCGTTGGTCGCCCACGAGGGATCGCCGGGCATGACCGCGAGCGGATCCCGCTCCCGGGGGCTGCGGCTTACATCCGGTGCGGCCAGGCTGCGGCGCAGGGCCTCGTCGATCGTCACCCGCGCCGCATGGCCGTCCGGCAGCAGCTCGGAAAGCCATCGCTCGTCCCGTGCGACCATGTCCTCGCGCAGGCTCTCCATCAGCGCGGTGACCGTGGGGGCGGGGATGTCGGAGAGCCACGATCCCACCGCTGTGACCAGGGCCTGGGGCATCACCGGGACGGAGAACCCGGGCCGTTCCTGGTCCGTGAGCTCGAGGACCTTCTGAACGAGCTGGGGATAGGCGATGACCTCGCCCCCGCCGATGTCGTACACGCCGTGGGCGCTCCCGGTGATCACGGCGGCCCGGATCGCGGCGACGGCGTCGACCACGGCGATCGGTTCGACCAGATGGTCCATCCAGTCCGGGAACACGGTGACCGGGAGGCGGTGGGCCAGCTGGGTCATCAGCTCGAAGCTGGTCGAGGCCGCGCCGAGCACCACTGCGGCCCGCAGGCCCACGAAGCGGCATCGCGCCGCGGAGAGCTCCTCCTCGACCTCGAGGCGGGAGGCCAGGTGCTCGGAGAGCTGCTCGCGGGGGATGTCCGGGATGATGCCCGAGAGGTAGACCAGGGACTTCACCTCGGAGGCGTCGACGGCGGCGCGCACGCGCCGGGCGGCGGCGCGATCCACCTCCCGGAAGTCCTCTCCTCCCATGCCGTGCACCAGGTAGACCACTGCCTCCAGCGACGGGTCCGCGGCGATCGCGGCACGCACGGAGTCGTCCTCGGTCGCATCCAGCTCGACCCTGTCGACGGCGTCGCTCCACCAGAAGGCGTCGAGCTTGTGGAGATTCCGGGCCCCGGCGACCACCTGGTGTCCGTCCTCCAGCAGTGCGGGGATCAGCCGGCTCCCCACATACCCCCCGGCTCCGATGACGAGAACGCGCATGATCTACCTCCGTGTCCGTGCTCCCGTGCCGCGAGCCGTGCCTAAGGTCTATACGAGCCGGCGCCCGCGAGCAAGACCCGCCTCGCCCCGGCGCAGCGAGCGGCCTCGTACCCTAGGCGCATGAGCCCCGATAGTCCCGCCTCCCGTCCCGGCGCGTGGGGGGTGGCCGGCCTCGCCGTCGTGGTGGCTGCGCCGCTCCTGGCCGCGTCGCTGCGCGCCGAGGGCGGGGGGCCGGGGACCGTCGCCGGCTGGGCACTGGGAATCGCCCTGACCTGGACCGTCGGCGGACTGCTGATCATGCGCCTGGCACCTTCGGATCTCGCCGGCCGGGCCCCGGGGGGCGCACCGAAGGTCGCGGTGGCCGCCGCGGGCGTCGGCCTGGCCGCGGCCTCGCTGGCGGGCGGTCTGGTCCTGGCCGGTGTCCCGGCCACTGCCCCGTGGGTGGCCGGTCCCGTCGCCGCGGCGGCCGACGGGCGCTGGGGTGTGCTCGCGGTCGCGCTGGTGGCGGGCGCCGCTGAAGAGGTGTTCTTCCGCGGTGCGCTGCCTCGGCTGCTCACCGGCCCGGCCCGCTGGGTGGTCCCCACCGTGGTGTACGCCCTCGTCACGCTGTGCACCGGCAGCCCTGCTCTCGCGGTGATGGCCCTCCTGCTGGGACCGGTGGCGATGTGGGCCCGCGAGACCTCCGGCTCACTCGCCGGGGCGCTCTTGGTCCACGCCCTCTGGACGCTCACCATGGTGGGACTGTTCCCCTCCGTCGTCGTCCGCGTCGGCATCGCGGGCTGAGGCGTCCAGCCGCTCGAGCCGAGCGAGTCGATCCGCAGCCTGACGGCGTCGCTCGTCCTCGGGGCGCTCCCACCATGCGGGTCCGCGCTCTCCGAGGCCTTCCTTCGCGAGCTGGACGCGGTCTCGAGCTGAGCGGACGCTCGCCGGGTCGTCGTCGCGGCCGGCGCGCCCGACCTGGGAGCGGGCTCTGCCCAGATGGCTCTTCAGCGCCCGGACCACGTCGGCGTCCAGCGCCGGGTCCGTGCGTCGCCATCTTCGTCCCCGGATGACCAGGTAACGGTCGTCGTCCCCCGTATCGTCCACGTCAGGCCTCGCCTCGTCGCTGCGGTTCATCCCACCCACTCCAGGAACTCCTCCGCCGTGATCACCGGCTTCTCCCACCTCGCCGCGTTCTTCGCCTTGCTCGACTGCGAGCCGGCCTCGGCGACGACCAGCACATCCGTCCGGGTCTTGGTGAGGGTCGGGACGGCCCGGAGCCCGCGCGCCTCGGCCATGGCGTGCAGCTGCTCCTTCTCCAGCCACCCGTGCCGGGGCGAGTGGACGGTGCCGGAGAAGCACACCCGCGCGCCGGGCACGAGCACGTCGGCCGCGCTGATCGGGCCTGTCGCCTCCAGGCCCTCGGGCAGCACCCGCACCCCGAAATGCTCCTCGACCCCGCGCAGGCGCTCGAGGACCTCGTGATCGGGGGAGAGGACCCGCTGCCAGGTCCCCTCGAGCAGGTGGGCGAGCACCTCGGCGGCGTCGTCCTGCGCGCCGAGGTTCCCGCCGACGACGAAGCCCGTCGGGGCGCTGGTCCCCGTCGGCCCCGTCGTGCGGGCGAGCAGATAGCCGTGCCCCGCCACGACCTGACGGAACGCCATCCCGCTGCCGGGCAGCTCCTCTCCCGCGGCCCGCACTCGCCGCACCGCGTCGCGCACCGCCCGGGCCCGCTCGAGCGCTGTCGGCGCGTTCAACCGGGCGCGCTCGCGGGCGCCGAGCAGCCTGCCCGGGACCTCGAGCCCGAGCGGCACCGGCTCGACGATCCCGTTGCGCTTGAGCTCGAAGTCCACGTGGGCGAGCTGACGGTCGATGTCCACGCCGACGGGCACCCGCCCGGCCAGCAGCGCCGACAGCGCCGGCCACGCCTCCGCAAGCAGCGGCGCGAGCTGCACGTCCCGCGTGGTGATCCCGAACTCGTCCCGTGCCCCGAACAGGTCCGAGGTGGGGTTCACGACGGTGGAGATCTCGTCCCCGTCGTCGGTGACGACCGCGATCTCCACCGGCCGCGGGCGCCACCGGTCCCCGGTCGTGCCCACGGTCAGCACCGACAGGTACGCCTCGCCGAGCGTCTCGGTCGTGGACGTGCCGCTGGCGAGATAGCGGCGCACCCGCTGGTCGGTCTTCAGGTCCCGCGGCAGCACCTCGCGCTTCAGCACCAGACCCTCGAGGCTCGTGCACCGCGACAGCGCCACGTACAGCTGACCGTTGGCGAAGGTGCCGCCGGTGAGGTCCACGACCACGCGGTCCAGCGTCTGCCCCTGCGACTTGTGGATCGTGATCGCCCAGGCCAGCTTCATCGGCAGCTGGGTGAAGGTGCCGATCACCTGATGCACCAGCGCACCGCCCTCGACGCTCGGGCGCGTGATCTCCCAGGTGTGCTCGCGCACCTGCTCGGTGCGGCCGTCGCGCAGCAGCACGGTGACGACCGGCCCGTCGGAGTCGGCGCTGATCGCGGTGATCCGGCCGAGCGTGCCGTTGACCCAGCGATCGAGAGGGTCGTTGTTCAGCAGCATCACCTGCGCGCCCACCCCGATCCGCAGCGTCTCCTCGGTGGGCTTCTCGAATCCGTCGGTGTCCCCGCTGGTCTGCGCGGTGAAGGCCTGCACCGGGCCGGGCAGGCGCTCGAGCATCTGCCGGTTCCGCGCGCCGACGATCCGGTTGGTGGTGGCGAGGGTCAGCCAGAACTCGTCCAGCCCGGGCTCGAAATCGGGATCCGTCCGACGGTTCAGCTCGGCCCGTGCCTTCTCGAGCAGAGTCCCTTCCCGCACCGCGTTCAGCAGGTCCACCAGGCGGTCATCGCCCTGCTGGCGGAAGACGGTCGACAGCTCCACCACCGGGAAGGTGTCCTCGTCGAAGGAGTGGGCGGAGAAGAAGAAAGGGGTGCCGTAGCGCCGCTCGATCCAGCCTGCATCGTGATCGGTCACCACCGGCGGCAGCTGGTACAGGTCCCCGACCAGCACCAGCTGCACCCCGCCGAACGGGGTGCCGGGCCGGGGGCCGTACAGCTCGAGCGCCGCGGTGAGCGCATCGAACAGGTCCGCCCGCACCATCGACGCCTCGTCGATGATCAGGGTGTCCAGCTCCTTCAGCGCCCTCGCGAAGCGGCCCGGGTAGTAGGAGCCGCCGCGCACCTGCTCCTCGGTGACGCCGAGCGGGAAGGAGAACAGGCGGTGGATCGTGTAGCCGTCCACGTTCAGCGCTGCGATGCCGGTGGGGGCGACCGTGATCGTGGTCCGCTCGGTGCTCTCGAGGTAGTGGCGGATCAGCGTGGATTTGCCGGTGCCGGCCTTGCCGGTGAGGAAGAGGTGGTGGCCGGCGTGGAGGTGGTCGAGCGCGGCGGCGAACTCGTCGGTGATGGTGAGGGGCCGGGTGGGGGCGGCCGACGGGGGAGTGGCGGCGTGCGGGGTGGCCAGGGAGGCCGACAGGGGCGCGGGTGGTGTGGCCGACGGGGTGGGGCCGGTCGGGGCGGCGTCGGCGCGTGCGGTCGGGGCGGCCGACGGGGGAGCGGTGCTCGCCGCGTCGTCGGCCGGCGCCGGTGCGGGCACTGCAGGACGTGCAGCGGCAGGGCCGGCAGAGGCGGCGACGTGCTCCGCCCCGCTCCCGGGCGCGTCCATCGCCTCGCGATACTGCGCCACGAGCTCAGCGCGCAGCCTCCCGCGGTCGCCGACGGGGATGCCCTGCGACCGCGCCCACGCGCGCACGGCGGCGGGGGAGATCTCGTTCGCGGTGACGCTGGGTGCAGTCGGTGCCGACGCAGGTGCCGGTGGCGTCGGCGCGGGCGGAGCCACCGTCGTCGAGCCCGGACGGGACGGGGTGAGAGGGGAACGAGCCGAACCTGTCTCGGGTCCCGCCGTCGGCAGCCCTTCCGTCGGCCCCTCGACCCCCGTCGGTCCCGCGAGCGACGCGGCGAGCCGCTCGCCCGCGATTCGCGCCCGGGTCGCGGTGAGCGCGGCGTCGTAGCCGGTCTGCGCGTCCATCGCGAGGTAGCGCTCGAGCAGACCGGCGGCGGCGAAGGCGTCGCCGAGGGCGGAGTGCGCGTTCCGGAGCGGCACACCGAGCGCGGCGCAGCACTCGGCGAGGGTGCGTCGGCGCAGGTGGGGGAGGTAGAGGGTGCTGCCCTGCAGCGTGCAGTACGGCACCAGGCGCGGCATCGGCAGCCCGGCGCGCGCGAACTCGGCCTGCAGGAAGCCGAGGTCGAACTCGGCGTTGTGGGCGACCACGACCATCCCCTGCAGCGCGTCGCCGACGACGCGGGCGAGCTCGGCGAAGCGCGGTGCCGCGGCGACGTCGGCGTCGGTCAGACCGTGCACATGAGTCGCCCCGACGGGCCGGTCGGGGTTCACGCGCGAGACCCACTGCTCGAGCGGCCGGCCCTGCGCGTCGGCCCGCAGGATCGCGATCTCGAGGATCCGATCGGAGGCGGGGTTCAAGCCCGTGGTCTCCAGGTCCAGGACCGCGAAGCGGGGGAGAGTGCCGAGGGCAGGCGCGCCATGGGAGGAGGTGGGCGCAGCAGCAGGTCCCTGAGACGCGCTGCGGCGGTCGGGGAGACGATCGAGCAGACCCACGGCGGTCCTTTCCGGAACAGGAGGAGGCTCCGATCTTCGCAGAACGGGCTGACAGCGGGCGCGGGCGATCCACGCACGCGCCGGGCTCGCTCACCCCGGCCGACCACGTCCCTTCCGTATCGTTCCGGGCAGGCACGATGAGAGGACGTGCGATGGGCGCGGACAGCGCTGCACCGAAGGGCGGGAAGACGGGGATCAAGGGGCTCGCGCTGCCGAGCTGCTGAGCGCGCCCGGTGCCACCTCCACGCAGCGCAAGACGCTCCGGAAGCAGATCGACGCCCTGCGCGAGGAGATCTTCGCGGCCTACGTCATCGAGCTGGACGAGGACTCGCGGGCGGAGGGCGCGAGCAAGGGCCGAGCTCAGGGGTGGACCCGGGGCGCCGGGTATTGCGCCCCACAGCCCGCTCATGGTGAGGTGCAGGGAAGCGCAGGGGATTGCGCGCTCCGGCGCGACGGGGAGAGGGGACGCACGGTGGGGACCGGCAGGGTGGACGAGGTGACGGACTACTTCGCGCAGGTGCTCCGACGGGGCCAGCTCGAGGAGGTGACCTTCACGGACGCCTCGCCCTTCGTCGTGGCGCCCCGCGAGCAGATCACGGAGGGAGCCCTCGACGAGGAGGACACGGCCGCCCTGTTCGCCCATCACGACCGCATGGCGCCCAAGTCCAAGGGCGGAAAGGCTCGGCGGGACCCGACGATCTCCGTGGTCATCTCCCTCGCGACCCTCCCGGCCGACCGGGGCGGCACCCAGCACGGGCTGCTCCTGCTCTCGGCGACGCTGCACCGCGACGGCCGCCTGGAGCCGGACCTCGAGAGCTCCACCTCGCCCTGGATCCCGTCCGAGCGTCCGTCGTCCCCCGCGGTCACGGACCGGGAGGTGATGGTCGGATCCCTCCACGACTTCTGGGCGCACACCCGCACGGAGGTCGCCGCCGAGATCTCGCGCACCGAGACGATGCGCGGCGCCGTGCGACTGGCCGAGACGCTCTTCCGCGCGGTCTCCGGCACGACGCTCGAGGACTTCGCGGCGGAGAACGCGGACCTCTCCCGGGAGATCACGCTCAGCCGCTGCTGCGTCCAGGAGCTGGACCGGTTCAACGCGGTGGGCGGGCTGCTGCAGCTCTACGACTTCTACGAGCGCACCGGGAACGGCACGGCGCTGCTGACCCGTGCCGTCCAGGGCTGGCAGGGCACCCGTGCCGAGGAGATGAGGATCCACGACGGCGACGGGCTCCTCGAGGCCGCCCGCGCCGCATGCGGATCCATGAGCGACGGCTTCCCGCTCACCGCCTCCCAGCGCCGCGCCGTGCACGCCTTCCTGGGCAGCGAGGACGGCGAGGTCACCGCGGTGAGCGGACCTCCCGGGACCGGGAAGACCACGGTGCTGCAGTCGATCGTCGCGAACCTGCTCACACGGCGCGCACTCGACCGCGGAGCCGCCCCCGTCATCGTCGGCACCTCCACCAACAACCAGGCAGTCACCAACATCATCTCCTCCTTCTCCTCGGTCACGAAGAGGGAGCCGGGCACGCTGGACCTGCGCTGGCTGCCCGAGGCGTCGGACGGCTCCGCGACCGCGCACCCGCTGCGCTCGCTGGCCGTGTACTGCCCGGCGAAGTACAAGCTCGACGAGGCGAAGAAGCAGTTCCTGGTCGAGCAGAAGGAGCGCAGCGGCGCGTACGCCGACTACACGCAGGACACCTACCTCGCCGCCGCCCGCAACCACTTCCTCCGCCAGGTGCATCAGCACTTCGGATCGATCGCGGAGCCCTCGGAGGTGCAGGGCTGGATCCACGAGGCCCTCACCGAGGTCGACGGGTATCGCATCGCACTCCTGGAGACCATGTCCCGGCAGGGCCCGTCGGCCGCCTACGCGCGCCTCTGCGATCGCCTGGCGACCTCCGAGCACCTGCGCGGACAGGACCTGGACGCGGTGCGCGCGGCCGAGACGCTCGAGGCGCTCGACGAGGTCCTCGATCGCACCCTGCGCTATGCCGAGTTCTGGCTCGCCGTGCACTTCTTCGAGGCGCAATGGCTGCTCACCGACGACTTCCTCGAGGAGAAGGAGCGGTTCAAGACCACCCGGGACGCCGTGGACCGCTACTGGCCCCAGGCGGCGGCGCTGACGCCGTGCTTCGTCATGACCGTCTACCAGGTGCCCCGGTACTTCGGGCTCTGGACCAAGGAGGAGGAGCCGCCCCGATTCGATGCGGGGCGGATCGATCTGCTGGTCGTCGACGAGGCCGGTCAGGTCGACACCCCGCTCGGCCTGCCGATCCTCGGGCTCGCCCGCCGCGCGGTCGTGGTCGGCGACGAGAAGCAGCTCTCCCCGGTGTGGTCCCTGGACGAGGAGACCGACCGGGAGATGGCCCGCGGCGCCGGCATCCCGGAGCACACCTGGCGGGAGGACCTCCGCGAGCGCGGCCTGACCTGCTCGGCAGGCTCCAGCCTGATGCGGGTGGCGAGCCACGCCTCGCGATGGACCTACGGCGAGGCGATGCCGGGACTCCTGCTGCGCGAGCACTTCCGCTGCCATCCGGACATCATCGGGTTCTGCAACGAGCTGCTGTACGGCGGCCTGCTCGAGCCGAAGCGCCCACCGGCGAGCTCGAAGCTCCACGGTCTCCGCCCCGCCTTCGAATGGGTCGACGTCCCGCAGTCCCAGGACGCCCGGCAGGGGTCCAGCCGCGTGAACCAGGTCGAGGCCCGCACCATCGCGCGATGGATCGTCGAGAACTACGGAAGCCTCTTCGACCTCTACCACCACCAGGAGCCGGACCTGAACAAGAAGGTGCCCGACGCCGAACTGATCGGCGTGGTCACACCCTTCGCCGCCCAGGCCCGGCTCATCCTCAAGGAGATCCGCCTGGCCGTGCAGGAGGCCGGCCCCGACGCGGACCTCCCGGGAGGGCTCGCGCAGAAGATCACGGTGGGGACCGCTCATCGCCTGCAGGGCGCGGAACGGCCGGTCATCCTGTTCTCCGCGGTCTACGGCACCGCCAGCTCCCAGGCAGGCTTCATCGATGCGACGCCCGAGCTGATGAACGTCGCCGTGTCGCGGGCCAAGGACCACCTGGTCGTCTTCGCCGCCCCGAACCGGTGGGACAGCGGCCCCGTGTTCGGCACGATGGCGCAGTTCGCCCGACGCGCCGCTCCGAGCGAGACGTCGCCCCCCGACCTCGAGGACGAGCCTGCGCCCCCCGCCGTCCTCGAACCGGTGCCGCGGACCGCCGAGGAGCCCACCGAACACGAGGAGCCCACCGAGGACGAGGTGCCGCTGCGCAGCCTCACCGCCGTGATCCAGTCGTGGGACGACGCCGGCCACCTCACCGCAGAGGACGCCGACCTGAAGGCCGCGTCCCTCAACCCGCGCCTGGCCGCGATCGGACTGCTCGCCGGCGAGCCGAAGCACTGGCGACCCACCCCGCTCGCGGCCCTGCTGGGCGTGGTCGAGACCGAGCGGACAGGCGCCGGTGGGAAGCACTACACCTCCATCGAGTGCACGGGTCCGGCGCAGGAGCTGCTGCTCGCGCTCTACCGGGGAGGGAACCTCTGACGCGGTCCCTCGGCTGCCGTCAACTCCTTCGCGCCGGCGATCGTCGAGGTCTGCCAGGGAGCGATGGCGAAGGCTCCCCGCAGTTCCAGCTCCGACCCCGCGCTGACTTCCGCTGAACCCGGTCCCGACCGTGCATGACGTCGCGCGCGGGGTCTGTGGCGCCCATCACGTCACGATCAGGTCTCTGACCTGTACATATCTCGCGCTATGAACAAGCATTAGGTTCCCTTTGGGGCGTCGTGCTGGACTCTGTGCTCCCGGCTCGCCCCGACCCGGGCTCACGCCCTCTGCCCCACGAGGAGACCGCGCCATGTCCCCAGCGCCCCGTCCCACCCGCCGCCTCGCCCTCACCCTCGGGCTCTCCGTGCCCGCCGCCGCAGCGCTGGCCGCCTGCGGTGGCAGCAGCGGTAGCGGTGGCTCCGGCGCGGCGTCCGGCGAGCCGCAGCAGGGCGGCACCCTGACCTACCTCGAGCCGCAGACCTGGTCCACGCTGTACCCGCCGGCCGGCGGCTTCTACCCGAACGGCGGCGTGGTCAACAACGTCACCGATCGTCTGCTCTACCAGAACCCCGAGACGCTGACGCTGGAGCCGTGGATCGCCACCGCTCTGCCCGAGGTCAACGAGGACGCCAACCAGTACACCTTCACCCTGCGCGAGGACGCCACCTACTCGGACGGCACCCCGATCGACGCCGAGAACGTGGTGAAGAACTTCGACCTCTACGGCAAGGGCGACCCGGCACGGGCGCTGACCGTCTCCGAGGCGATCTGTGAGTCTGGATCTGGCTGGTCTGGGACTGGCCGGTCAGGATGGATGTCGGTCGTATCGAACCGGGTGTGACTCTCGAAGCAATTGGCCCGCTTGCGGTGTCTTCCCGTTGAATTGTCCGCCCGGGTCGGTGCGGCCGACACCGTCCGGCCCACCTCGGTGACCTCATCAGGAGACTGCCCGGCCCTCGGGCCGTGGCCCATCACAGATTCGCCCCGAAGTGACCTCTTCCCGGACCCGTGCCGGCCGCTTGGCGACCGTGACCATGTCCGTCTCGAAGAGAGGAGCGTCGATCGCCATGGCTATCGTCGCGCATACCCGCCCGTTCGTCATCGGCGTGGATACCCACGCCCGCAACCACGCTGTCTCGATCCTGGCCTGCCCGACGGGCGAGATTGTCGATGAGGCTCAGTTTCCCGCAACGGCAGCAGGCTTGTCACGCGCGGTGTCTTGGGTCGGGCGCCGCACCGGAGGGGACCTCGACACGCTGTGGGTGATCGAGGGCACCGGCACCTACGGCGCACGCCTTGCCCGCACTGCAGCAGACACCGGACACACCGTCGTCGAGGCCCCGCGGATGAACGCTCGGGCGAACCGCGGCATCGGCAAGTCCGACCCGCTGGATGCGCGCCGCATCGCCGCAGCAGCGCTCCCGCTGCAGCAGACGCAACTGCGTCAACCGCGCGCCGACGAAGGTATTCGCGCTGCCATAAAGGTCCTGCTGGCCTCCCGCGACCACATGAGCACCGAGCGCACCGCGACGATCAACGCGCTCACCGCGCTACTGCGCGTGGTCGACCTCGGTATCGATGCCCGCCGCCCGCTCACCGCGACCCAGATCGCCACGACCGCGGCGTGGCGCACCCGCGACGAAGAGCTCGCCACGGCCACCGCCCGTGGTGAAGCGATCCGGCTCGCCAAACGCGTCGCCGCCCTCGACGGCGAGCTCAAGGAGATCACCACGCGGATCACGGACCTGGTCCGGCAGAGCCCCGCCGGTGGCCTGCTCAACCAGCCCGGCATCGGCCCAGTCACCGCCGCCGTCGCTCTGACCGCGTGGTCACACCTGGGCCGCATTCGATCCGAGTCCGCGTTCGCCAGCCTCGCTGGAACCAGCCCCATCCCCGCGTCATCGGGCAACACCGTCCGGCACCGGATCAACCGGGGTGGCGACCGGCGCCTCAACCGAGCACTCCACATGGCCGTCGTCACCCGCATGCGAATGGACCCGCGAACCCGCGCCTACGTCGAGCGCCGTACCGCCGAAGGGCGCACCCTCCGGGAGATCCGTCGCTGCCTCAAGCGCTACCTCGCCCGCGACATCTACCGCCGCCTCAACACCGCCGCTCAGAATGAGCTCACCGGGGCTTGACAGACATAGGAGATTCAACAACTACGACCGCGGCGAGGTCGTGGACGCGACCACGGTGCGCTTCCACTTCTCCGCCCCCGCCCCGGGCTTCGCACAGGCCGTCTCCACGATCAACTCCGGCCTGCTCTCGAACGCCACGCTCGACCGCACCGGCGAGGAGTTCGGCCCCGGCAACGCGACCGACATCATCGCCTCGGGTCCGTTCACCATCGTCGAGGAGGAGATCGGCACGCGGCTGAAGCTCGCCGTCCGCGAGGACTACGCCTGGGGCCCCGCCTCCCTCGCGCACAGCGGCCGTGCCCTGCTCGACGAGATCGACATCATCGTCGCGGCGGAGTCCTCCGTCCGCGTCGGCACCGTCACCTCCCGGCAGGCCCACATCGCCCGCCAGATCGACGCGCCGGACGAGGCCCAGTTCGCCACCGATGCGCTGGCCCTGCACGCCGCGACGACCAACGGCGTGAACAACAGCCTCAACTTCCGCTTCCGCGACCCTGCTCTCGACGACGTGCGCACCCGGCAGGCGCTCATCGCCGCGATCGACCGACAGGCCATCGTGGACACCCTCTTCTCGGACAGCTATCCGCTGGCCACCGGGATCCTCGCCGCCACCGCGCTGGGCTACGTCGACACCTCCGAGAGCTACGTCCACGACCCGGCGCGGGCAGCCACGCTGCTCGACGAGGCCGGGTGGACGGCGGGAGCCGACGGCACCCGCACCAAGGACGGTCAGGCGCTGACCCTGACCTTCAACGAGGCCCTTCCGCAGCCCCGCTCCCGCGAGGTGGTCACCCTGATCCAGGAGCAGCTGGCCGAGCTGGGCATCGCCGTGGAGCTGCTCCCGGGCGACCAGGCCGCGCAGGACGCCGCCCGGGCCGAGCCCGGCACCGTGCAGGTGTACCACTCGATGGTGGGTCGGGCCGACTACGACGTGATCAAGTCCCACTTCTCCTCCGGGAACCGCAACGCCCTGCTCAACGGCTATCCCGACGGCAGCGTCGGCGACGAGGAGCTCGATGCGCTGCTGGCGCAGATCGCCTCCGTCCCGGACGAGGAAGGCCGCGCCGAGGCCTCCGCCGCCGCCCAGGCGCACCTGTCCGAGAACGCCTACGCGCTGCCGCTGTTCGAGGAGCCGCAGGTGTTCGGGTTCGTCAGCGAGGTGCAGGGCTTCGCCACCGAGTCCGTGGGACGGCCGAGCTTCTACAGCACCTGGCTCGCGGGCTGAGGGAGGGGCAATGCATTACGTGCTGCGCCGACTCGGCGGTGCGCTGCTGGTCCTGGCACTCGCGTTCACCGTGGCCTACATCCTGCTCGCGGCCCTCCCGGGAGACGCGGTGCTGGCCCGCTACGGAAACCCTGACCTCGGCCTGACCGCCGCGCAGCTCGCCGAGATCCGGGCCGCCTACGGGGCGGACCGGCCAGTGCTCCTGCAGTACCTGGACATGGCCGGCTCCTTCCTGCGCGGCGACCTCGGCTACTCCGTCCAGAGCGGAGCGGCAGTCTCTGCCCTCCTGGCCGAGGCCCTGCCCTCGACCATCGTGCTCGCTGCCCTGGGCCTCGCCCTCGCCGTGCTGATCGCGGTGGCGATCGCCTTCACCGCCACCCACGTGAGCCTGCGGTCGAGCCGCCTGACCCACGGACTGCGGGCCGCGCTGCGAGGACTGCCGCCGCTCATGGTCTCCCTGCCGGTGTTCTGGATCGGGATCATGCTGATCCAGATCTTCTCGTTCCGCCTTGGTCTGGTCCCGGTGCTGAACGCCGGTCCCGTGCAGTCACTGATCCTTCCGGTGGCGACCCTCGCGATCCCGATCGCGGCCCCGCTCGCGCAGGTGCTCATCCGCTCGATCGATGAGGTCTCCGCGCAGCCCTTCGTGGGGGTGGCCCGCGCCCGCGGAGCCTCCACCTGGCACCTGCTGTGGCACACCGTCGCTCGCAACGCCCTGCTGCCCGCGATGACCATGGCCGGGCTGCTGTTCGGCGAGCTGATCGGCGGCGCGGTCGTCACCGAGACGGTGTTCGGACGGATGGGGATCGGGCAGCTGACCGCCCAGGCCGTCGCCGCCCGCGACACCCCGGTGCTGATGGCGGTGGTGGTGCTCTCCACCGTCGTGTTCGTGCTGATCAATCTCGTGGTGGACCTGCTCTACCCGGTCCTGGACGCGAGGCTTGGACGCAGCGACCGAGCTGTCGCCCCGACGGTCCCGACCCGCGGAGCGGCGGTGGGTGCGGCATGAGCCTGCAGAGCCTCACCACCCGGCCCGTCGGCGGACCGGACACCGCTCGCACCCGACGGCGCTCACCCGCCCTGCGCCCCACGGTGCTGCTCGCGATGATGGTGCTCGCCCTTGCACTCGCCTGGGCGCTGATCCCGGCAGCGTTCACCGCCCACGACCCGACCTCCTCCGTCGGCCCTGCCCTCCAGGCACCCAGCGCGCAGCACTGGTTCGGCACCGACGCGACCGGCCGGGACGTCTTCTCCCGCGTGGTCCACGGCGCGTCCCACTCGATCACCGCGGCGCTGGTCGCCGTCGCCGTCGGGCTCGTGGTCGGCACCACGATCGGCGTCGTCGCCGGCACCGTCGGCGGCCTCATCGAGGAGGCCCTCATGCGCGTGGTCGACGTGCTGCTGGCCATCCCCGGCCTGCTGCTCTCGCTGTCGGTCGTGATCCTGCTCGGCTTCGGCACCACCAACGCTGCGATCGCGGTGGGGGTCACCTCGATCGCGACCTTCGCCCGGCTCACCCGCTCCCGCGTGCTCGAGGTGCGCCGCAGCGAGTACGTCGAAGCGGCGTTCGGCTCCGGCGGCACCCTGCCCGCGATCCTGTGGCGCCATATCCTGCCCAACTCCGCCGCACCGGTGATCGCCCTGGCCGCGCTCCAGCTCGGCTCCGCGATCCTGCAGATCTCCACCCTCGGCTTCCTCGGCTACGGTGCGCCGCCGCCCACTCCGGAATGGGGGCTGCTCATCGCCGAGGGCCGCGACTATGTCGCCACCGCCTGGTGGCTGACGTTGCTGCCCGGCCTCGTCGTCGCCGCGGTCGTGCTGTCCACCAACCGTCTCAGCGACGCCCTCGGAAAGGCGGAGCGCCCATGACCGGCCCGCACGATCCCCGTCCCGCCCCGGCACCACTGCTCGCCGTGCGCGACCTCTCGGTCACGTATCGGACCCGGCGCGGCCCCGTCGAGGCGGTGCGCGGCATCGACCTCACCCTCACCCGCGGCGGGGTCACCGCCCTGGTCGGGGAGTCCGGCTCCGGAAAGTCGTCCGCGGCCCAGGCCGTCATCGGACTGCTCGCCGACAATGGCACCGTCACCGGCGGCTCCATCACCCTCACGGGGGACGACGGCACGGCCCAGGAGCTGGTGGGGCTGCGCGAGCGGGAGTGGCGCGCCCTGCGCGGCACCCGCATCGGGCTGATCCCTCAGGACCCCACCAGCTCGCTCGATCCCGTGCGAACCGTCGGCGATGCCGTCGCCGAGCCGCTGCGGATCCACGGCTGGCGGGACCGAGACGCGATCCGCGCCCGGGTCGTGGAGCTGCTGGGTCTGGTGGGCCTGGACGATCCCGCTACCCGCGCGGGCCAGTACCCCCACGAGCTCTCCGGCGGCATGCGCCAGCGCGTGCTGATCGCCGCGGCGCTCGCCCTCGAGCCCGAGCTGCTGATCGCCGACGAGCCCACCAGCGCCCTGGACGTCACCGTCCAGGCCACCGTGCTGGACCTCATCGACGAGCTGCGCGAGGCGACCGGCGCCGGGGTCCTGCTCATCACCCATGACCTCGCCGTCGCCGCCGAACGAGCCGACACCCTGGTGGTCATGCGCGACGGCCGGGTGGAGGAGTCGGGCCCGACGGCCGAGGTGCTCGTCGCCCCGACCGCCGCATACACCCGCACCCTGCTCTCCGACGCCCCCTCGCTGCGCCGTGTCGTCGACCGCCGACCTCACCTCCCCGTCGAAGCCCAGGAGCCGCTGGTCTCCGTGCGCTCCCTGCGCCAGGAATTCGGCGGACGCAGCGGCGCGGCACCCTTCGTTGCCATCGAGGACCTCTCCTTCGACATCCCACGCGGCACGACCCACGCCCTGGTGGGGGAGTCCGGCTCCGGGAAGACCACCACCGGTCGCGCGATCGCGGGCTTCCGCACCCCCACCGCCGGCGCCATCCGGGTCGCCGACACCGAGGTCACCGCTCTGCGCGGAGGCCGCGCACTGCGCGAGTTCCGCTCCACCGTCCAGCTGGTCCACCAGAACCCCTTCGGGTCCCTCGACCCGCGCCAGACGGTCTCCGCGATCCTCGAGGAGCCGCTGCGCAACACCGGCCGCGGCGACCGGGCCGAGCGGCGCAGCGCCGCGATGCATCACCTCGATCTGGTGGCCCTGCCCGCCGAGGTCGCCACGCGCCGACCCCGCGAGCTCTCAGGCGGCCAGCGCCAGCGGGTCGCGATAGCCCGGGCCCTGATCCTCCAGCCCGACGTGGTCGTGCTCGACGAGGCGGTCTCCGCACTCGACGTCACCGTGCAGGCGCAGATCCTGCGCCTGCTGGCGCGGCTCCAGGACGAACTCGGCCTGACCTACGTGTTCATCTCCCACGACCTCGCGGTGGTGCGGCAGGTCGCCGACACCGTCTCGGTGCTGCGGCGCGGCGTGCAGGTCGAGCAGGGTGAGGTCGCCCAGGTCCTCGGCGACCGCCATCACGAGTACACCCGGCAGCTGCTCGCCGCCATCCCGGGGGCCGGGGACATCCGGCTCACCGACACCCCGCACCCCGCCGATACCCAGGAGCTCACCTCCCCATGACCAGGCCCCGTCTCGGACTGTTCACCCGCCTGCTCGAGCAGGCATCTGCCGCGGACCGCTACCGCTTCGCGCTCGAGCAGATCGGCCATGCCGAGCAGCTCGGCTTCGCCTCCGCCTGGGTCGCCCAGCACCATTTCGGCGAGCAGGAGGGCGGCCTGCCGTCCCCGTTCGTGCTGCTGGCCGCCGCGGCGGAGCGCACCTCCCGGATCGACCTCGGCACCGCCGTGGTGACCCTGCCGCTCGAGGACCCGCTGCGCGTCGCCGAGGACGCCTCCGTGCTGGACGCGCTGTCCGGCGGGCGCCTCCAGCTCGGCATCGCCGCGGGCGGCACCCCCTCCTCCTTCCCCGCCTTCGGCCTCGACTCCGCCGACCGTCGCGAATTGTTCGCCGCGAACCTGGAGGTGCTGCGCGACGCGCTCGCCGGGCGCGGGGTGCGCGGCACCGAGTCGCGCATCTACCCCGCCGCCGGGGATCTCGGCGCGCGCGTCTGGCAGGCCACCTTCTCGGCCGACGGAGGCCGCCGGGCCGGGGCCGACGGGGACGGGCTGCTGCTCTCGCGCACCCAACCCCGCCCCGCCGAGGAGCTCGACCTGCCCCTGCACGCCCTGCAGCTGCCGATCATCGAGGCGTACGAGACGTCGCTGCCCACCGGGACGGCGCCCCGCATCCTCGCCTCGCGCACCGCCCTCGTCGTCGACCCCGAGGACCGTCCCCGTGCCCTCGAGCTGGCCGAGCCCGGTCTGCGCGCCCTCGCCTCGCTCCAGCCGGGGTTCGACGCCGCCGGTGCGAGCCTCGAGCAGCTGATCATCGCGACCGACACCCACGTCGGCACCGTCGAGGAGGTCGCCGAGTCCCTCGCCGCGGACGCCGCTCTTCCCCGCGCCACCGACGTGTCCTTCCAGGTCCACTCGATCGACGCCGGCCACGAGCGCACCTTGCGCAGCCTCGAGCTGCTGGCCACCGAGGTCGCCCCGCTCGTCGGCCTCGACACCACCACCGCCCTCACCGAAGGAGTCCGCGCATGACCGCGCCCCGGGTCGATGTCATCGACCACCTCGCAGGGGAGGGGAGCGGCGGCGAGATCGCCCGCCTGCGCTCCCTGCGCCCGCAGGCCCGCGACCAGGCACAGCGCAGCTACGAGGTGCTGCTGGAACCGGAAGATCCTGGCACCGTGCCGGTGCGCGAGCGCTATGCGATCGCCGCCCACGTGGCGCGCCTGCACGGCCCCGGCCCCGCTGCGGAGCTGTACCTCGAGAACCTCCGCGACGAGGATCCTGTGCTCGCGAAGCGCATCGGTGCCGGGGAGCGGACGGGCGAGCCGCACCTCGACGCGGGCCTCGCCCACGCCGACATGCTCGTGCAGCGACCTCGCGACGCCGCCCCCGACCATCTGCGGGCGCTCGAGGCGGCAGGCTGGGACGCCGACGGCATCGTCACCCTCTCCCAGCTGATCTCCTTCCTCACCTTCCAGCTGCGCGTCGCCCACGGCCTGCGTGTCCTGGCCGAGAACCCAGCCCCTGCCCTGCGCGAGCCCGGAGAGACCCGATGAGCCGCCCCGAGACCTTCACCCAGGACAGCCTCGGCTGGACGCCGTGGCTGGAGCCGGTCCCCCGCGAGGACCTCACCCCGGAACAGCACGAGGCTCTGCTGGACGACGGCCGCCGGGCCATGCCCTACTTCCGCCTGCTCGCGAGGGACCCGCAGGCACTGCGCGCTCGCACCCTCACCGACCAGGACATCTTCTTCAACACCGAGGGCGGTGCGGGCCGGGCCGAGCGCGAGCTCGCCGCCACTGCCACCTCCCGCACCAACGGCTGCATCTACTGCGCCTCGGTCCACTCGGCCGCGGCGACCCGCGAGTCCGGACGATACGACGACGTCCAGCGCCTGCTCGATGAGGGCGTCGGCGCCGATCTCGGCTCCGAGTCGTGGAACGCGATCGCACATGCCGCCGACGCCCTGACCCATCTGCCGCTCGACTTCGGGCCGGACGAGATCGCGCGTCTGCGTGCGGCGGGCCTCGAGGATGCCGATATCGTCGACGTCATCAACGGCGCCGCCTTCTTCCACTGGGCGAATCGCCTGATGCTCTCCCTCGGAGAGCCCGAGATCCCCACCCGGAGGACGCCGCACCCATGACCACCCCTCACCTCCTGGACCACATCGTCATCGCCGGCCCCGACCTGTCCGAGCTGGTGACCTGGTTCGAGGACCTCACCGGCGTCGCCCCCGCGCCGGGCGGCACCCACCCCGTCGGCACCGCGAATGCCCTGGTCGCCCTCACCGTCGATGGCGAGCCGCGCCCGCACTACCTCGAGCTCGTCGGCCCCGACCCCGAGCGGGAGGGCGAGGAGAAGCCGAAGCTGTTCAACATCCACCGGCTGAAGAAGCCGACCCTCATCACCTACGCTGCCCACCCCGAGGGCATCGACCAGGTCGTCGAGCGCGCCCGTACGCACGGTGTCGAGCTCGGCGAGATCCAGGAC
This sequence comes from Brachybacterium aquaticum, assembly GCF_014204755.1. NCBI lineage: Bacteria > Bacillati > Actinomycetota > Actinomycetes > Micrococcales > Dermabacteraceae > Brachybacterium > Brachybacterium aquaticum. Next base: position 2,597,549 of record NZ_JACHLZ010000001.1, on the reverse strand, counting down.
CTCTCCCGACGCACCCCGGACGGCACCGAGCTGACCTGGCGCCTCACCCAGGCGCCGCCGCCGGTGAACTACGGCCTGCCCTTCCTCATCGACTGGGGCACCACCGAGCAGCCGGGCCTCGGCGAGCTGCCCTCCCTGGAGCTGGTCTCCTTCCAGCGCATCGAGGTCAAGCCCGAGCCGCTGCGCGAGGCGACCGCCGCGCTCGACCTCGGCGACGGCCTCGCCGAGATCGTCGAGGGCCCCGGCTCTCGCTTCGCGCTCACGCTGCGCACCGAGGACGGCCGCGAGATCGAGATCTGACCGGCTCGTCGCGCCGACGGGGCCGAACCCCTACGGCGCGATGTTGTAGTTCTGCCGGAACATGTTCCCCGGGTCGTAGACCTGCTTGACGTGCTGGAGGCGCCGGTAGGTCTCCTCCCCGTACGCGTCGCGGCTGAGCTCGGCGACGGGGCGGGTGTGCTCGAGCGCCCGCATGTTCACGTACTCGCCCGCGCGCTCGCCTTGCTCGAGGCGCTGGATCGCGGCGCGGGCCCGCTCCACGAGCCCGGTCCGCTCCGCGTCCTCGGCCGGGTCGTCCCACATCGCGTGCAAGGACAGCATGAACCGCGCCGCGCGGTGAGGGAACGCGGTCGCATCCTCCGCCACCCGGGCGAACGCGCCGCCGAGGTGGCGGATCTCCAGCTCGGTGCTCGTGCTGGGCAGGGCATCGGCGACGTCGAAGAGCAGGTCCAGCGCGTCCTCGTCCAGGTGCGAGAAGGAGACGTTGCGCCACACGCCCCGCGACCCCGTCGGCAGCAGGTCGTCGCGCGCGCCCTGCCAGGCCGGCCACGAGACCGGGCCGGAGACGGCGTCGTCCGGCGGGGCGGCGTGGGCGAGCCGCTCGAGGTGCTGCTCCCCGAGCTCGTGGTCCTCGCCGAGCCAGACGCTGTGGATGATCAGCCACGGATCCGCGCCGTCGTCGACGACCTGCGGGGGAGTGGTGATCTGGAGGATCGTGCCGAGATCGTCGGGCAGGTCGCGGCTCCAGCGCTCGAAGGCGACCAGCGCCCGGCGCCAGGACGGGCGACGGTAGAACAGGCTCGAGCCGAACACCGTCTCGGGCATCGCCACGGCCCGCAGCGTGAACGAGGTGACCACGCCGAAGTTCCCGCCCCCGCCGCGCAGACCCCAGAACAGGTCGCGGTGCTCCTCAGCGCTCGCGGTCACGGCGGTGCCGTTGGCCGTCATGACCTCCGCACGCTCGAGCGCATCGAGGGTGAGACCTGCCTTCCGCACCAGCCAGCCCACCCCGCCGCCGAGCGCCATCCCGGCGATCCCGGGCTCGGAGACGGTGCCGAGCGGCACGGCGAGGCCGTGCGGGGCGGTCGCCGCGTCGACGTCCGCGGCGCGGGCCCCAGGCGCGGCCGTGACCAGGCGCGTCTCCGGATCGACGGTGACCTCGCGCAGTCCGCCGAGGTCGAGGACGATCCCGTCGTCGACCGTGGAGTGCCCGGAGACGCTGTGTCCGCCGCCGCGCACCGCGAGCGGCAGGCCGGTCTCGCGCACGGCCCGCAGCACGGGGGCGACGTCGTCGGTCGAGGCTGCGCGGACGATCGCGAGGGGGTAGCGGTCGATCATCCCGTTCCACACCGCACGGGCCTCGTCGTAGTCCGGATCGCCCGGCGCGATGTACTCGCCGCCGACCTCGCTGCGCAGACGGTCCAAAGCCTCCGTCGCCTCCGGCACCCTGTCGTACACCATCGCCTGACCTCCCGACTCTCCCCGCCGGTCGCACCTGCCGTCGACGCTACAACGCGAACTCGGTGGTAATCAACGGACCTTCCGCTCGGTCGCACCGCCCCGTCGCGCAGCCCCGTCGGCGGGCCCCGTCGGCAGACCTCTCACCCCGGCCGACGCTCCGCGAGCGCCACGCTATTCGCGATCACCCGCCGCCGGTTCAGCGGGAACCACACCGCGAGCACCACGGCAGCGAGGCCCAGCAGCACCGCCGGCCCCAGGGTTGTGATCGAGTACAGCGCGTCCAGCACCCCCTCGGACTGCGCGCTGCCGCTGCGTCCGGCGGTCGCCTCGTAGCCGGTCCAGCCGAGCGTCCAGCCGGAGAGCCCGCCGGCGAGGGCCTGGCCCATCTTGCGGGCCCAGGAGTGCACGGCGTACACGGTCGCGACGGGGCGCTCGCCGGTGCGCAGCTCCTGCACGTCGATCACGTCGGAGACGACCGCCCAGATCAGCGAGTCCATCGCCGCGCAGCCCAGCATCATCAGCGCATATCCGATGGTGAACACGACCGGGCTGTCCGTGCGCACCACGAACAGCAGCAGCCCCGCGCAGGTGGAGAGGGCGAGCCCCGCGACCCCGAGCTCCTTCTTCCCGAACCTCCGCGCGAGCGCTGCGCCTGCCGTCGTCGCGATCGACAACGCGGCGGAAGAGGTCCTCGTCCCCACCCTCGCCTCCGACTCCCGTGCCGGCGTGCGGCTCGGCATGGAGCACTTCCTCGCCGCCGGGGTCGAGGTCGACACGGTGCTCGTCGAGTCCGACGGTGGCGCCGCCCCCGTGCTGCGCTCCCTGCGCCGCGCCGGGCGCACCGTGCCCGGCGATGTCGCCGTGGTCGGCTTCGACGACCGCAGGTCGCACTCGCGCTGGACCCGCCGCTCACCGCCGTGCGCCAGCCCTTCGAGCGCCTCGGCGCCGAGGCGATCGAGCTGCTGCTCGGGATCGTCGGCGGCGAGGCGGCGGAGCCCGGCAGGCGCGTGCTCGCGCCGACGCTGACCGTGCGAGAGTCGGCCGGGTGACCGACGTGTGCCCGGCCACGAGGTGATTGGGAAAATCCCAATCGGGGACGAGTCTCGCGGTATGGCGACCATCGGCGATCGAGTCCGTGCAGCGATGAGCAGCGCCGCGATACAGCAGAAGCAGCTCGCGGCGTCCGTCGGCATGACCCCTGACGCTCTGTCCCGTGCGCTGAACGGGCAGCGCGGATTCGCCGCCGTCGAGCTCGCGGACATCGCGAGGGTGCTCGACGCGGACATCCACGAGCTGATCACCGGCGAGCCGGACCCGCTCCGATTCACCCTCTCGGCGCGCCACTCCTTCGACCACGCGACCGGAGCGAGGAGCGTGGACGGAGCGGCCAGGGACGAGCCCGTGCTCGAGAACATCCGACTCGCCTACGCGCAGGCCGGGGAGATCCCGCCCAATCGGGAGCTTCCCGCCACTCCTGCCGCGGCGCGCGAGCTTCTCGGTGACGGTTTCGTCCCCGACTTCGTCCAGTGTCTGGAGGGGCTGGACGTCGACGTCGTCGTGGTCGGTGAGCTGAGCACCGCCTACACCTTCCTCGAGGGAGAGCGATCGGTCATCGCGATCCAGGCGACGGGCAATTGGTTCCACCAGAACTGGAGCCTCGCCCACGAGCTGGGCCATCTCGCCCTCGGCCATCGTGGCGTGATCGTGGAGAACGGCGGTGACGGCCGGGACGAGGCGGCGGCGAACGCCTTCGCGGCGGAGCTGCTGCTGCCGGAGCGCGAGATGGTCGCCATCGATTGGAGGTCGATCTCCCTCCCCGAGCTCGCGGATCTCGTGTGGGAGGCGGGCGTCTCCACACGGGCTCTGCGCAGTCGGATGGACACGCTGCGCCTGGAGCCGTCGGAGCGGGTGGGTGCTGCTCTCGAGCTCAAGACCCAGACCCTCCTCCGGAAGCACTGGCGGGCAACGCGTGCCGGAGACCCGATCACCGAACGCACGACGGCGGCCACGGCTCGCGCGTTCCCGGTCTGGCTCCGGGCGGCTCATCTCGACGAGATCGCCGCCGGACGCATCGGTAAGGGGACTCTCGCCTGGATGCTCGAGGTCGATCCCGAGCTCCTCCAGGTCGACGAACCCGCCCCGCCGGACCAGATCAGCGGAGCCGACCTCGAAGCGCTTCTGGGGTGACCTGACCCGTGACCGCCTCGCCGTGAGTGCGAGAAGAAGGAGCGTGACCTCGCGCTTCCCGGTCTGACGACGGCGTCGGATCAACTCCTCGGAGAACCGCTCTATCCCGAAGGCGCCGAGCATGCTGCCGTGCGCCAGTTGCGACTGCAGATGGCCCGCCCTGGCGACCACCCGGATGAGCATCTCGGCGAGGCGGAGACCATCACCATCATTCGCAGCCGGCGACTCCGCGCGCTGATCGCAACCCATGACAACGGCGCGGCTCGGTGGGCCGACCCCGTGCAATGCGTGGGCACGTGGCGGCTGGTCAAGCTCGCGCTCCGCAAGCAGTCCTGCTCCCTGGACGATGCGCTCGGGGTGTGGCAGGCGTTCGTCGATGCCGGAGGACACCCGCCGCGGGACGACCGCACCGTGCAGGAGTTCCGACAGTGGCTTGAGAGCGACTGGTAGCAGGGGAATGGGGAGCCAGGCACGTCGGCGGACTGCTCACGTCCGCAGGTGGCTTGCCCCGTTCAGGTCGAGGATCGCGCCCGAGGCCCACTGCGCCTCGGGGGAGGTGAGGTAGAGGATCGCGGCGGCGACCTCGTCGGCTGTTCCCACCCGGCCGAACGGGCTCTGCGCCCGCAGGCCGTCACCGGCCTCGCCCGCGAGCTTCTCCTGCTGACGCTCGGTGCCCACGAACCCTGGCGCGACCGACGCGACCGCGATCCCGTGCGGCGCCAGCGACAGCGCGAGCGACTGACCGAGCGCATGCAGCCCCGCCTTCGCCGCGGCGTACGCAGGCGCCGTCGGCTCCCCGCGGAACGCCCCGCGCGAACCGACGTTCACGATCACCCCGCCCTCGCCGCGCACGATCATCGACCGTGCGACCAGGTAGGACAGATTCGCCGGGGCCACCAGGTCCACGTCGAGCATCCGGGTGAAGCGCTCCTGCCAGGTCGCGAAGTCGACCTCGTCCACGGGGTGATCGGTGGTGGGGCCGGGGGCGATGCCCGCATTGTTCACGAGCACGTCGAGCCGGCCGAGCCCCTCCTCGGCCTCGCGCACCACACGCTCCGCGACCTTCGGATCGGCGAGGTCGCCCTGGATGATCAGATGCCCTTCGCCCTCGAGCAGTGACAGGGTCTCCTCGGCGGCGGCGCGGTTGTTCGCGCAGTGCACGGCCACGCGCTCACCGCGGGCGGCCAGTGCGATCGCGGTCGCCCGGCCGATGCCGCGGGATGCTCCGGTGACCAGGGCGGTCCGCATGGGGGCTCCTCGGGGTGGGGTGATGCAGATCGGGGACGTGTGCGCCGGCCAGATCGGCACAGTCTTCCGGATCAGAGCTCGAATGCGAGGCGGCTGAGTGCCCGCCGAACCTCCTTGGCGAACTGTGGGCAGTCCGCTTTTATCAGCTTGTCGTCGAGCTGGCCTGCGCCGCGCGAGCTCCAGTAGGCGAACTGGTTCCTGGTGGCCGGGAGTAGACAGTGCGGGTTCGACTCGATCACGAGCATGAAGAAGTCGTCGGCCGTGATGATCTCGTACGGCTCGTCGTCGGGGGTCTGCGTGATGTCCGCGGGATCGTTGTTGGTGAGGATCATGTCTGCCCGTGAGGCGGTCGCCGCGGCGTGGACGTGATAGTCGCCGTCATCGGTTCCGGTGAAAGGGCCGTTGCCGGGGAAGTCATCGATGGTCTCGTCGATGACATACCTGATCTTCTTCAGGCGATCCTCGAGGAGCGATCCAGGAGCCCGAGGGTTCCGCTTGCGCGAGACTCGCAGAGCTTCTACGAAGACGTCGCACGTTGAATGCAACTGAAACATGCCCTCGTTGTTCTCGCGCAGATGATGTAGCCAGTCGAGCAGGGTGCGACTGGCCAGCACATTGGCATCCACGAACACTCGTTGGGTCATGGAGCGAGCCTATTGAGTGCGAGGGTTGTCCGGGGCGACAACGACGGCATTCCTCGTGGTCGCCCCGGAGCCATGGGTCAGTCGTCGAAGAGCTCCTCGTGCTCTTCGTCGAGTGCGCGCAGTTCGTCGAAGGCTGCGCGCCGCTTCGCGGCTCGTGCATCGCGGACCCGAAGGACCTCGTCACGCTTGAAACGCGTGTGGGTGCCGACCTTGAAGGAGTCGATCTCGCCCTCCCGGGCGAGCTTCATCAGCGTGGGGCGAGAAACCCCGAGGAGATCGGCGGCGACTGTGCTGGTCAGGTGCTCGGGCATCCGCCCGATGACGACCTCACCCTCGCTGGCCACCGTCGCCAGTGCACCGAGCAGCATGTGCTGGACGCTCTCGGGGAGCTGGATCTCATTCCCCTCCGCGGTGCGCAGCACCAGCGTGGAGCCGCGCTTCACAGGGGTCGCCTGAGCGTCGGCGATCGTGGAATCGCTGATCGTGATCCGTTCTGCGGCCAGCATGGTTGCAGTCATGATGGCTCCCTTCTGGGCGCGAATCCTCGGCGCCGGTAGTGCTTGCCTCTCACTCTAGGCGAGTTGCACTTGTAACTGCAAGGCAATTGGGCGCTGGAGTGCGTGGGGTCACCACGCGTGCACCTGCGCGAACAGATCCCGCCGCTACCGCCCCCCGCCGCCCCCAGGAACTCCTCCACCACCCGCCGGAACCGCTCCGGGGCGTCGAGATGCGGGGAGTGCCCGGCGCCCTCGAACAGCTCCTCGCGCACCTCGCCGACATCGGCCGAGTACCGCCCGAGCACCTCGCGGGTCTGGGCCATGATCGGCTGCGGGGGAGCGACGTCCTCGCCGGGCCAGCCGGGGATGATGCCGTGCTTGCCGAGGGTGTGCAGGTCGAAGAAGGACTCGTCGCCCACGATCGCGTCCACGCTGCCGTGCACCCACAGGATCGCGGGCTTGTTAAGCAGGTCGACGATGCCGGTGAGGTCCAGGCGCACGCCGCTCATCGTGTTCAGCACGTCGCGGCCGCCGGCGCCGAAGCCTGGCCACGACTCGGAGGGCGCGCCGTCGCGGGGATAGTTGTCCTCCCCGGTCCTCGTGGACAGCATCGACTCGACCCACAGGTTCTCGTGGTCGTCGCTGAACCCGGGGGCGACGTAGGAGCTGCGGAACACAATGCGGGGGCTCGCCCCGGACTCGTCCGAGCTGTCCCCGTCGGCCAGGCGCTGGTCGAACTCGGCGTTCACGCCGGACCCGCCCGTCCCTGCCCCGTCGACCGACCCCGCCGCCGATGCGCACGTCCAGGCCGCCCGCGAGCTCCTTCGCCCGCGCGAGAGCGTCGGACGGGGAGGCGTTCAGGAGGTGGAAGGTCGTGTCGCCGACCTCGAGCGGCTCCCTCTCATGATGGGTGAGCACCACGACGGGGGTGTGGAAGGGCGGGTCCTCGCCCCACCAGCCGCGCCAGCCGTCGTCCGTCCACGGCCCGCGGGCCGGTCGGCCGACGGGATCCCATCGTGCGCCCCCGTCGGCCGGATGTCACCACGCCCGCGCCCGGAGATTCCCGCGACCCCCGCGGACGCGACGACGGCGGCCCCCGCGAGGGGAGCCGCCGTCGTGCCGCGCGCGCCGGAGCGGCGCGGAGTCACCGCTTGGTCAGCGTCGGGTCACTTGTTGTCGCCCTTGAGGCCGTCGACCGCGCCCTTGACGGTGTTCTTCGCGTCGTCGAGCTTGTCCTTGAGATCGGCCTTGCCCTGCTGGACCTGGCCCTCGGTCTCGGTCTCCTTGTCGCCGGTCAGCTTGCCGAAGCCCTCCTTGGTCTTGCCGCCCAGCTTGTCAGCGTTGTTCTCGAACTTCTCATCGGTGCTCATGGAGCCTCCTTCGTCGTCGTTCGCACACAGGTGCCTGTGAAGCCCCGACCCTACGCCGGACACCTGTCCAGCGCCTGACCTTCCGGTCAACACCGTCCGGAGGGATAGTGGGTGGATCCTGGACCGCGGTCGTGCCCGCGTCGCGGGACGTGTACCCTCCCAGCCATGCAGCACCGTTGGCAGGTCTATGCGAAGTCGGCTCCGGAGGGGCCGGCCGCCGTCTAGCGCCACCAGCACCCTCCAGAGCCGACAAGGGCAGAGCACAGATGCTCTGCCCTTCGCCATTCCCGGCGGGCTCTGCACAGCGGGTCCGCCCCTACCCCAGGACAGGACCCATGACCCTTCTCGCAGCATCCCCCACCGCATCCCCCACTGCCGACCGCCACGTCGCGAGCGTCACCGCGCTGCCCGCCCCGGCCGAGCTCCTCGCCGAGATGCCCCTCGAGCCGGCCGACGCCGCGCAGGTCGCCGCCCACCGCGAGCAGATCCGCGACGTGCTCGACGGTCTGGACGACCGCCTGCTCGTCGTCGTCGGCCCCTGCTCGATCCACGACCCCGAGGCGGGACTGGACTACGCCCGGCGCCTCGCCGCGCTGAAGGCCGAGCTGCAGGACGACCTGCTGCTGGTGATGCGCACCTACTTCGAGAAGCCGCGCACCACCGTGGGCTGGAAGGGCCTGATCAACGACCCCCGCCTCGACGGCTCCCACGACATCGCCGCCGGGCTGCGCACCGCCCGCGCCTTCCTGCGCGACGTCACCGCGCTCGGCCTGCCCTGCGCCACCGAGTTCCTCGAGCCGACCAGCCCGCAGTACATCGCGGACCTGATCAGCTGGGGCGCGATCGGGGCGCGCACCACCGAGAGCCAGATCCACCGCCAGCTCGCCTCGGGCCTGTCCATGCCGATCGGGTTCAAGAACGGCACCGACGGCGGGATCCAGGTGGCGCTGGACGCGATCGGCGCCGCCTCCGCCCCGCAGTCCTTCCTCGGGATCGACGCCGACGGACGCGCCGCGCTCGTCTCGACCACCGGCAACCCCGACCTCTCCCTGATCCTGCGCGGCGGGGCCGACGGGCCGAACTGCGGTCCCGAGCACGTGCGCCTCGCGGCGGACCGTCTCGTGGCCGACGGGCGCACCCCGCGCCTGGTCGTCGACGCCTCGCACGGCAACTCCGGCAAGGACCACCTGCGACAGGCCGAGGTCGCCGTGGAGCTCGCCGAGCAGGTCGCCTCCGACGGCGCCGCGCTCGCCGGGATCATGCTCGAGAGCAACCTCCTCGCCGGTGCGCAGAAGCTGGATGTGGCCGAGGGCCCGGCGGGTCTGGTACGCGGCCGCTCGGTGACCGATGCGTGCATGGGCTGGGACGCGACCGTGGACGTGCTGCGCGCCCTCGCTGCGGGGGCGCGGCGCCGCCGGGCGGGGGCGGGGAGTGACCGGGCGGGTGACGAGCCGCGGGAGTGAAGGGGCGCAGGGGTGACGAGCCGCAGGGAATACCCCGCGGAGCGGCGGCGTTCCCTCCACCCCGCCCGCGACCCGAGGAGACCCCATCACCGCATCCACCGCTGCCTCCATCCCCACGGCCACCACGGCTCTTCCCTCCCTCACCGAGCAGGCGGAGCGCCTGATCGCGCTCGGGATCCATGAGATCGCGGGGCTCGACGCCGACGCGCTCCGCGCCGCCGCCGAGCGTCTGGGCACCGACCTGCCCTTGACGGTCGCGGCCGACGGGGCCGAGGGACATCGGTCGGACACGCTGCTCGCCCTCGACCCGGGCCTGGTCCCGGCCTCTGCGCTCGCCCCGCTGATGCGTCGCGGCGAGAAGGGCTCGGCAGCGAGGAACACCGGAGGGAAGGGCTCGGGAGAGAAGGAGGGGTTCGTCGTCGAGGACATGACCGACGTGGACGACTTCGCCCCCGTCGGCCTCGAGCTGCCCGGATCACCGGTCTACCTGGTCACCGGCATCGATCGCGGCGACGAGTTCGAGAACGACTCCCCGGCCGAGGCGCTCGAGGCTCTCACCGCCCGCGAGCGCACCCCGCTGCTTCTCACCGAGGGGCTGTACTGGGTGCTGCAGCAGCCGGCTGTGCTCGAGCGCAACCACTGCTTCATGACGATCGGCTCGCGCAAGCGCAAGCCCGGCCGCACGCTGAAGGACGGCTCCGAGAAGCCCGGTCCGCTGGACTCCCGGACTCCGGCGCTGTGGATCTCGAACGGCACCGGCCGCGACGGCGCCGCCCGCAAGGACGCCCCGAAGCTCGGCTGGTGCTGGTGGAACAACCGCCACACGTGGCTGGGGATCGCGTCGGCCGCGGACCGCGTCGGCTGAGTGCGGGGCGGGAACGGCGGCTGCGCCGGCGGCTGTGCAGGCGGTTGAACCGCCGGCTGGGGCACCGAGTATTCGCCTGACATCGACCCGTCTCGCCGGTACGGTCCCGCCATGACCGATGACCCGAAGGCCTCCGACGTGTCGGCCTCCGCCGCGCAGCCCCGAGCCTCAGACCCACCGGCCCCGTATCTCGGGACCTCGCTGTGGTGGGAGGAGGAGCAGGCCTTCGCGGAGGACGCGGCCGGGCGCAGCGACGACCTCTGGGGTCTCTGGGGTCCCGGCCCCGCGCCGTTCACCCCGGAGATCCTCGCGCTGCTGTCCGATGTTGAGACCGCCTTCGCCCGCACCGGCGCGGACACCCCGCCCTGGCCGGATCCCCACCTCCTCCCGGACGGGAGCAGCGGCTCGCCCGAGGAAGCGGAGTACAGCCGCTGCCTCGACCCCGAGAAGTACCGCATCCTCGGCGCCCGCGCCGCGGCCTGGACGGTGGTCCTCACCGCGCGCGGCTGGGCGGTCGCGGAGGAGGGCGTGCCGGCAGGGTCGTCGGTCGACGTCTGGGCCGCCCCGCCCCACGCCGGGACGGCCGCGGCGACGGTGTTGCGTCCCCGTCGGCCGGAGGCGTCGCCGCTGGTCCTCGCCGTGACCGGGCCTGAGCTGCCGGGCCTGGTGGTCGGTGTCGGGGAGCCCGCGCTGGCGGTGCTCGAGACGCCGGACTGCGGCTGCGATGCGTGCGATGACGGCTCCGCGAGCATGCTTCGCGAGCTCGACGAGATCCTGCTGTCGGTAGTCGACGGTTCCCTCGAGGCGCACCGGAGTCCCACCGCGCACGGGGTCCGCACGTCGTTTGGCTCCTCGGAGGGCTCCGGGGAGGACACGGGCGGCCCCTCGGTCCGCGTCCGTGCCGCCGCCTGGGTTGAGGACTGGACCCCGCGGGACCTGCAGCAGCCGTTCTGAACGCCCGGCGACCGAGTCACGGCGTCTGACGCGTCGGAAAGTCGTAGGTGTAGCGACGCCTCAAGCGCCCTGCCCCTGGGGTAGCGACGCGTCAGGCACCGTGCCCCTCGCTTGGTGACGCGAAAGGCGCCATGGCCCCGGTGGACGGGGCGGGGCGGTCACGCAAGGTCGGTCCGGACCACCGTGACCGGGCCCTCCGCAGGAGTCGGTGGCTCGAAGTGGTCGACGTACTGTGCGGCCAGCTCCGGCGGCAGGCGGTAGGCATCGGCATGCTCGGCGTTCCGCGCCTCGAGCCGGGCGAGGATCGTCTCCCGGTCGGCAACCACGTGCACGAGCTCGGGGACCACGCCGGTCGGGGCGAGCAGCGCGCGCCACTCCTCGCGCATGGCGAGCGACCAGAACGAGAGGTCCACCACCACGTCCTGGTCGGCCCGCACCAGCTCGAGGAGCCGCTGCTTCAGCCCGACGACGATCTCGCGCTGCACCTCGTCCGGCAACGGCATCGTGCGGTGCCCGCGCGCGAAGGCCTCGACGTCCACCGACAGCCGCACCATGCCCTCCGCCTCGAGGCGGCGAGCAAGGGTGGACTTCCCGGACCCCGCTGGGCCGCACATGAACAGCACTCGACTCATGGCCCCCATGCTGTCCGATGCGCCGGCCGTGTGCCACGGGGTCACGGTGCCTGAGTCGTCGGAAAGCCGCAGGTGTAGCGACGCCTCAAGCGCCCTGCCCCTGGGATAGCGACGCCTCACGCACCGTGGCCGTCACGTGGCGACGCGTCAGGCACCCTGACCTCCAGAGCGCGACGACCGAGGCGCCGTGCGCTGGGCGAAGCGTCGCGTGAGGCACCGTGGCCGCGCCGCCTCACCCCCGGTGCTGCTGCCACCACAGCGCCGCCTGCACGCGGGAGTCGACGCCGAGCTTCATGAGCGCGTTGGACAGGTGCGTCTTCACGGTCGTGATCTCGACGAACAGGCGGGTCGCGATCTGCTGGTTCGTCAGACCCTCGGCGACCAGCGCCAGCACGTCCTCCTCGCGGCGGGTGAAGGTGGGCCCGGCGGGCGCGACCTCCCGGCCTCGCAGCGCGGCGACCACGGCGCGGGTCGCGGCCGCGGAGAGCACGGCGTCGCCGCGGTGGACGTCGCGGATCGCGGCGAGGATGCGCTGAGGGTCCTCGGACTTCACGAGGTAGCCGTCGGCGCCGGCGGCGAGGGCGCCGAGCACGAACTCGTCGAGGTCGAACCCGGAGATGACCAGCACATGCGCGCCGGTCTCGCGCAGGCGCGGGGTGATCTCGATGCCGGTCGCGCCCGGCATGCGCACGTCGGTGAGGACCACGTCGGGGCGGTGTTCGCGGGCCGCGGCGAGGGCGGCGTCACCGTCGGCCGCCTCGGCGACCACGGCGATGTCCGGCGCGGAGTCGAGCAGGGCGACGAGACCCGAGCGCACGGCGGGGTGGTCCTCCGCGACGACGACGCGGATCGGGTCGGGGGCGGTGCTCATCGGGAGGTCTCCTCGGGGGTGGGAACGGGTCCAGGTGCAGTCACAGGTGCAGTCGCGGGCGCCGCGCGGCCGTCCGGATCGCCATCAGTCCGCACACCCGCTGCGGCCCCGGCAGGCCCGCGCACCGGCAGCTCCGCGATCGCTTCCCAGCGCTCCGCGCCGCTCGCCTCGATCACGATCCCGGACCGTGCTGTGCCGCCCACCGCCCGGGCCCGCGCCTCGATCGCGCCGCGCCCCAGCCCGCTGCCTGCTTCGCCCTCGCGGACCCGTCGACTCCTGCTCTCCGGCAGCCCGTTCACCAGCTCCAGCCGCACCGCATCCCCCTCGACCCGCACCTCCAGCGCACTCGGCGCCGCCCCGTGTCGCACCGCATTGGTCACCGCCTCCGCGCCGATGCGCAGCAGCGCGGCCTGCACGGACGGTTCGACCCGTGGGACACCGTCGGCCCCGACCGCGCTCACCGCCGGGTCGATCTCCACCCGCGCCCCGGGATCCCGTCCCCGCAGACGCGCCCCCAGCGAGGGCCAGTCCAGCGTCGCGCTCGGCAGGGTGCCGGAGGTGTCCTCGGTGAGCACCCCGATCATCGAGCGCAGGTCCCTCAGTGCGGCCTGGGACGACTCGCGCGCGGTGACCAGGGAGCGGTCGCGCGCGTCGGGGTCCTCGAGGGAGGCGGCGAGGGAGGTGTGCAGGGAGACGGCGCTGAGGTGTCCGGCGATGACGTCGTGCAGGTCGTGGGCGATGGTGCGCCGCTCGGCCTCGACGGCCCGGGCGGACCGGGATGCGGCGAGCTCGTGCTCCACCCCCGCGAGCCGCTCCGCCGCCTGACGGGCCTCGCGGTGATGGCGCACCTCCCACGCCCACAGCAGCGGCGTGGACACCGTGAGCACCGCGAGCATCACGACCACGAGCACCACCGGCCCCGGCAGGCCAGCGATCAGCGCCGCGAGAATCGCCGCCGCGCCCGCCGCGACGGAGAGGACGCTGCACCTCCGGGCGAGGCGCGCGCTGCCGTGCATGACCGGCGCGAACAGTGCCTCGAACAGCAGGAAGTACGCGGAGATCTGCCCGCCCGCGATGATCTCCGCGACCGCGAGCGGCCCCGCGACCAGGAACGGCACGAGCGGAGCCCGCCGACGCCACACCACGCTCGCGCTCGCCACGAGCATCAGCGCGATGGATGTCCGCGTCCCCCACCCGCCGCTGTCGAGGAGGAACCCCGAGTTCTGGATCCCGAGCTGCGCGATGCCCATCACGAGCAGCGCATACACCCCGGCGACCACGACGTCCCGTCGCCACGGCGGCGGGGCGCCGTCAGCGACCTCGGCGGCGACGCCGGCAGGTGCGTCGGGCGCGTGGGGCGCATCGGCGATGCCAGCCGCGTCTGCCGCACCACGCGCAGCGGGGGAGGAGGACATGCTCCTAGCCTACGGGGCCGCCCGGCCCCGTCGGCCGCCTGGGCGCCGGGTTCCTCCCGAGGGAGGAGGCGCCGCCCCTCCGGTCGACGCGAGGATCGAGGACATGGATGCTCTCGCCGCCGGCCCACTCGCCCCCTTCGTCGGTCTCGTGGTGCTCGCGCTCGTCGACTCGACGTCCATCGGCACACTCGTGATCCCGCTGGTCCTGCTCGTGGTGGGTCGCGGCGGGGCGCGGCGGACGGCCGTGCGCACGCTCCTCTACCTCACGGTGATCGGCGCCTTCTACCTGCTGCTCGGCATCGCGCTGCTCGCGGGGCTGCTGCCGCTCCTGGAGCGCTTCGGGCTCGTGCTCGCCTCCCCGCAGGTCATGCTGCTGCTCGCGCTGCTCGGCGGGGCGCTGATCTGGTGGTCCTTCCGCATCGACCCGAAGGCGATCGCCAGGCGCGGCGGGGATCCGGAGGCCTCGGTGCGGCGCTGGTCGGGCAGGGCGCGGGACGCCTCGGGGCGGCCGACGGCGCTGATCGCCCTCGCCCTCGGCGCGGGACTCGTCGAGGCGGCCAGCATGATCCCGTACCTCGCCGCGATGGGGATCATCGCCGACCTGGGGGCGGGTCTCGGGCAGGGGGCGCTCATCCTCGTCGGCTACTGCGCGGTGATGATCCTGCCGGGCACGGTGCTGTGCGGGGTGCGGGCGGCGGTGGGGGATCGGGGCGACCGCGCGCTGGAGCGGGTGCACGAGTGGGCGGTGCGCAGCGCCCCCGGCGCGTTCTCGTGGACGGTCGGGATCGTCGGGGTGCTGCTGGTGCTGCACACGATCGGTCCGGCGCTCGGCTGGCTGACCGGCGGCGGGGTGGCCTGAGGCCCAGGGCCCGACGCCGCCGCGCCGGTAGGATCTCCGAGGCCGGGGCCGGGCAGGCCGCGCTCCCGCCCGCCGAAGCCAGGAGGGGGCAGGTCGATGAGCGACTCCGAGTCCACAACCTCTGCGCCCGCATCCCCAGCGCCCGCTACACCTGCGCCCCGCACCCCCGTCACCCTCGCCGACGTCGCCCGCGCCGCCGGGGTGTCCCCGGCCACCGCCTCCTTCGTCCTCTCCGGTCGCGGCGGGGTCCGTTCGGCCGGGTCCGCGGAGACCAAGGCGAAGGTGCGCGAGGCTGCGCGGGTGCTCGGCTACGTGCCCCACCGCCACGCCCAGGCCATGCGCACCGGCCGAGGCGGCGGGATCGTGCTGGCGCTGGGCACCCTCGAGGATCTGTGGGGCGTGCAGCTCGCCCATCAGGTGCGCGACGACGCGCTGGACCGCGACCTGTCCACCCTCGTGCTCGTGGACGAGGGCTGGTACGAGTACCTGCTCGGCGCCTCGGCCGACGCCGCGCTCATCACCAGCATCGACTTCGTCGAGGGCGGGCCCGAGCAGGTGCGGCGCCTCGCCGCCGCGACGCAGAGCGGCATCGTCGCCTTCAGCGCCCTGATGGAGCCGGAGAGCTTCGACGTCGTCGCCTCCAGCCCGCTGCCGGCGATCCGCGAGGCCTACTCCGTGCTGCGCGCCCGCCACGACCGGGTCCACCTCCTCGCCCCCGAGATGCCCGGGAGGCCCGGCGGCACCCTCGCCCACTCCCGCACCACCGCCTTCCTCGAGGCAGCCCGCGAGCACGGTGACGGCCCCGCCGAGCGCCTCGTCCACCTCACGCCCGCCAGCAGCCGCGACACCTTCCGCGCCGCCGCCGAGTGGCTCGAGGGCCCCGAGCGTCCCGAGGCCGTCGTCTGCTTCACCGGCTACCAGGCGGTGTCGCTCCGCCTGGCCGCGGAGCAGGTCGGCGTCGACGTCCCTGGCGAGCTCGAGTTCCTCTCCATCGGCGACGTCCCCGCCGAGTCCGAGTACTTCGGCCCCATCAGCTACTACGGCGTCGACGACGTCTTCGCCCGCCTCTCCCAGGTGCTCGTCTCCCGGGCACTGGACCGCGAGGGCCGCCCCGGCGAGCTGCACACCTTCGACTGGGAGTTCTTCCCCGGCACCACCACCCGCGAGCAGGAATGACACGCATGCATCAGAGCACCGCACACCAGAGCACCTGGACCCTCCCCGGCCTCCACCTCACCGACGTCACCCTGCCGGTGCCGCTGGACCACGCGAACCCCTCCGGCGCGCAGATCGAGCTGTTCGCCCGCATCGTCGCCGCGCCCGACGGGCAGGACCGCCCCTACCTCGTCTACCTCCAGGGCGGGCCCGGCTCCGAGGCGCCCCGCCCCACCGACCCGTCCTCCCCGCCGTGGCTGCCCCGCGCCCTGCGCGAGCACCGCGTGGTCATGCTCGACCAGCGCGGCACCGGCCGCTCCACCCCCGTCGGCCCCGATGTCGTCCTGCCGGACGGGGCGATCCCGTCGGGCGCTCGCACCCTGCGCGCGGCGAGCCCGGCCGAGCAGGCGGAGTACCTCACCCGCTTCCGGGCCGACGCGATCGTCGCCGATGCCGAGCTGCTGCGCGCCCACCTCGGCGCCGAGCGCTGGTCGCTGCTGGGGCAGTCCTTCGGCGGGTTCACGACCCTGCGCTACCTCTCCGCCGCCGCGGCCGGCTTGGAGAAGGCGCTGTTCACGGGCGGTCTGCCGACGGTCGGCCCCGGGATGGACGAGGTCTACCGCACCACCTGGGAGGGCATGATCGCGCGCAGCGAGCGCATGTGGGCCCGCTTCCCGGGCGACCGCGACCGCTTCTGCCGCCTCGCCGACCGCGCCGCCGCCGGCGCGCTGGTGGTCCCGGGCGGCCGACGGGTGGGCGTCGAGTCGCTGCGCCGCCTCGGTCACCTGCTGGGCTCGGCGACGGGGGAGGAGCAGTTCCACCTGCTGCTCGACCTGGACCCGGACTCCGAGGCCTTCCGCCACGACCTCGCCTCCCACCTTCCCTTCTCCGGCCGGAACCCCCTCTACGCCGTCATCCACGAGAGCTGCTGGGCCGACGGGGTCGCCACGAACTGGGCCGCCGATCGCACGATGCCGGACGCGGTGCGGGAGGACCCGACCCTGCTCGGCGGCGAGCACATCCACCGCGACCTGTTCGCCGAGGACCCCGAGCTCGAGGTCTGGGCCGAGGCCGCGGACCTCCTCGCCGCCCACGAGTGGCCGCGGCTGTACGACGAGGACGCCCTGCGCGCGGCCGACGTGCCCGGCGCCGCCGCCGTCTACTACGACGACGCGTACGTGCCACGCGAGTTCTCCATGGCCACCGCCGCCCTGCTGCCGCGCCTGCGCACCTGGGTCACCAGCGAGTACGAGCACGGCGGCCTCCGCGCGAGCGGCGAGGTCGTGCTCGACCACCTCCTGGACCTCACCGCGGGGCTGCGCCGGGCCTGAGGTACGACGTCGCGGCAACGCCCGCGAACCACTCCGGAGACCTCCGCCCTGCCGTGACAAAGTGCAGGGATGATCGGCCAGCCGGGAGCCGACGTGCTCCCGGCCGGACGTCGTCGTCGAGGACAGGAAGGGCCGCCGAGGACCGCATCATGAGCACCGCCGAGGAGAAGCCCCCCGCCCGTCGCTGCCGACCCGGCAGGCCCCGCGGCCAGGACTCCGCGGTCGTGCGCGAGGCCGCGCCTCGAGCGGGCCGTCCGCGCCGGTCAGGAGCAGGGCGTCATCCGTTCCGACGCCCCGGCCGGTCAGATCGCCCGCGCCACCATCGCGCTCATGGACGGGCTGCAGGTCCAGTTCCTGCTCGACCCGGAGCTCGACATGGCCGCCGATCTTCGGGTCCATGTCGAGGAGCTCAAGCGGCGCTGGAGCCTCCCGGGCGCCTGAGCCCGGCGACCCCGTCGGCCGCCCAGGCGCGACCCCGTCGGCCCCAACGTCGACCCCGACGGCGGCCCCGTCGGCCGCCCCGACCGCTCGCTCGCCCTCCCCGCCACGCGCTCCCACCTGCGGCGTTACCCGCCGGTCTTGTGACCCGGGCCACATCGTGACAGGGTCGATGACTGCGTCGCGCGCGCAGCGCGCGCGTCACCGCGATCCGACGATGACGACGGAGGTCCCCTCGTGAAACGTTCTGCACCCATGCCCGGCTCCGGCCCCGCACCCCGACCCGCCCGCCGGCGGGTCCTCGCCTCCCTCGGCGCCCTCCCGGCGGGTGCTGTCCTCGCCACCGCGGGCGCCGCGAGCGCCAACGGCAACAACGGAAAGGGGAAGGGCAAGGGCTCCGGCAAGGGAGACTTCCGCCTCGGCGTCGAGAACCTGCTGGAGCCGAAGACCCTGGCGACCCTGAAGGGCGCCCGCGTCGGCCTGATCACCAACCCCACCGGCGCCGACCGGCAGCTCCGCTCCACGATCGACCTGCTCGTGGACGCGCAGGCGAGCGGCGGCTTCACCCTCACCGCCCTGTACGGCCCCGAGCACGGGGTGCGCGGCGCCGAGCCCGCCGGCGGCTACGTCGAGGACTACCTCGATGAGAAGACCGGACTGCCCGTCCGCTCCCTCTACGGCGCGACCCAGAAGCCCACCCCCGCCATGCTTGCGGACGTCGACGTGCTGGTCTTCGACATCCAGGACATCGGCACCCGCTTCTACACCTACATCTGGACGCTCTACTACGCGATGCAGGCCGCGTCCGAGAACGGCAAGCGGTTCATCGTGCTGGACCGCCCGAACCCGCTCGGCACCGACATCGAGGGCTTCGTGCTGGAGCCGGAGCTGTCCAGCTTCGTGGGCCTGCGCGAGATCCCGCAGACCCACGGCCTCACCGTGGGCGAGCTCGCGCGCCTGTTCAACGGGGAGTTCCTGGGCGGCGCCGTCGCCCTCGAGGTGATCGGCATGTCCGGCTACGACCCCGAGAACCCGCCCACGGACGACCTGCCCTGGGTGCTGCCCTCCCCGAACATCCCCACCCCGGACACCGCGATCGTCTACGCCGGCACGGGTCTGATCGAGTCGCTGAACGTCTCCGAGGGCCGCGGCACCACCACGCCCTTCCTGTGGTTCGGCGCCCCGTTCATCTCGGAGGCCGACGTCGACGCGGTCATCGCGGACCTGCGCGCCGCGGACCTGCCGGGCGTGCTCTACCGGCCCATGTTCGCCACCCCCACCACCTCCAAGCACGCCGGCGCCTTCTGCGGCGGCCTGCAGCTGCACGTCACCGACCAGGCCGCGTACGAGCCCGTGCGCACCGGCATCCACGTCCTCGCCGCGCTGCTGCGCAATGTCGAGGAGGTCGACTGGCGCGAGGGTGATGCCTGCCGCACCGAGGCGGACGTGTGCTGGATCGACCGGCTCACCGGCACCCGTCGCACCCGCCTCATGCTCGAGGCCGGCGACTCCCCGGAGGCCATCGTCGCCGCCTGGCGCAAGGAGTCCCAGCGCTTCTACGCCACCACGCAGTCCTACCGCCTGTACTGACCCGTCCTGATCCCCATCCCTTCGAGCAACGGAGCTCTGCCATGACCCTCACCCGCCGCGCCTTCACCGCCGCCGCCCTCGCCGGCACCGGTGCCCTCGCCACAATCCCCGCCGCCCAGGCCGCCCCCGCGAAGAAGGGAGGTGGGACGAAGGACCGGATCGAGGAGATCCTCGCCGGGATGAGCATCGAGCAGAAGATCGGTCAGCTCTTCGTCGCCGTCGGCTACGGCTCCCGCGCCGACCAGGCCCACGCCTCCAACACGGCGACCACCGGCGTCGCCACCATCGCGGACATCGTCCGCACCCACCACGTGGGCGGCCTGATCTACTTCGTGTGGAGCGAGAACCTCCAGAGCATCGAGCAGATCGCCACCCTCTCCAACGACGCCCAGGACGCCGCCCTCGAGTCCGGTGGGATCCCGCTCGTGATCAGTGCCGACGAGGAGCGCGGCGTCGTCTACCGCCTTCCCGCCCCGGCCACCCCGCTGCCCGGGCAGATGGCCCTCGGCGCCACCGGCTCCAAGGCTCACGCCCGCAAGGCCGGGGAGGTGGTGGGCCTGGAGATGCGGGCCGCGGGCCTGCACCAGTCCTTCTCCCCGGTCGCGGACGTCAACGTCGAGGCGCAGAACCCCGTGATCGGCGTGCGCTCCCTCGGCGCAGATGCGCAGGCCGTCGCGGAGCTCGTCGCCATGCAGATCCGCGGCCAGCAGGGTGCGAACTGCTCCGCCGCGGCGAAGCACTTCCCCGGCCACGGCGACACCGCGACCGACTCCCACTACGGCCTGCCGATCATCGACCACACCCGCGAGGAGATCGACACCCTGGACCTGCCGCCCTTCGTCGCCGCGATCGAGGAGGGCGTGGACGCGATCATGACCGCGCACATCGTGGTGCCGGCGCTGGACGACTCCGGCCGCCCCGCCACCCTCTCCCACCCGATCCTCACCGGTCTGCTGCGCGAGGAGCTCGGCTACGAGGGCGTGATCGTCACGGACTCGCTGGCCATGGAGGGCGTGCGCACCATGTTCGGCGACGACCGTGTCCCGGTCGAGGCGATCCTCGCCGGTGCCGACCAGATGCTCATGCCGCCGGACCTCGTGGTCGCGATCGGCGGCGTGCGCGACGCGGTCGCGAGCGGCGAGATCACCGAGGAGCGGCTGGATGAGTCCGTGCGCCGCATCCTCGCCCAGAAGCAGCGCCGCGGGTTGTTCGACCAGGTCCACGTCGACGCCGCGGGGGCGGAGTCGACGATCGGCACCGCGAAGTCGGTGAAGACCGCCCGCGCCATCGCCGAGGACTCGATCACCGTCATCACTGCCGAGCGCGGGGCGCTGCCGGTGCGCAAGGGGTCGCGGGTGCTGGTGACGGGCGTCGGCACCGCGGCGAAGATCGACGCCGCCGTCGCGGAGCTGAACGCGCTCGGCTTCCAGGCCACCGGCCTCGTCGGTGCCACCGCCGCCCAGGCCGCGACCGCCGCCGCGGACCATGATGCGGCGCTGGTGTTCACGTCCTCGTCGGGCTTCGTGACCCCTGCGGCGGAGTCGGCGGTGGTGAAGGCCGTGGCCGGGACCGGCACCCCGGTTGTCCACGCCTCGCTGCGCAACCCCTACGACGTGGTCCATGTGGGCCCGGTCGCGGCGTCGCTCGCCGCCTACGGCAACGCCGATGCGAGCCTGCGCGCGATCGCCGGGGTGCTCGCTGGGACCGTGAAGGCCCGCGGCACCCTGCCCGTCCCGGTCCCGCATGCCGACGGGACCGGCGAGGCGTACCCGATCGGGCACGGGCTGGGCTGAGTCCCGGGAGCGTCTGCACAGCGGTCATCTGCACAAAGGGGCGTCCTGGAGCACGCTGCGACGAATATCGTCAGCGCGTGCGCCAGGACGCCCCATTGTGCAGGCGCCTCCTCAGCGCAGGGACGGCGTGTGCGAGTGCGCCTCCGCCTCGGCCCCGTGCGCCCGCGCCTCCGCGGCCTCTCGTGCCAGACGCCGACGCCGCACCGTCACCCAGCCGCTGGTGAACACGCTCCCGGTCACCACCAGCACCGCGGCCATCACGGTGATCACGACCGCGTAGGTGGCCTGCAGGGACACCAGCGAGATCAGGGCGCTGGAGGTGATGATGCCGAGCGCGTTCGCGGTGCGCAGCAGGGCGAACACCTCGGCGCGGTGCTCGGGGGCGACGAGCCGGTCCAGCACGAGCGAGTAGTAGGTCGCCAGCGGCGCGAGCACCGCGCCCACCAGGAGGGCGCCGATGATCGTCGCCGCGACCGAGTGGCCGAAGCCCACGATCGCGACGCCCGCCGCCGTCACGCCGAGCCACGCGAGCACGGTGCGGCGGCGCGGCTCGCGGTTGTGCACGCTCACCCAGATCCCGCCGAGGATCGAGGTGGTGCAGATCGCGACGGGGAACACCACGCCCCACGCGGCGGGCATCCCGAAGGACACCGCGAGGGAGACGGCACCGATCTCGATCGCCGAGATCGCGGCGGCGCTCGCCCCGCCGCACACCAGCCACAGCGCGATCATCGGGGTGACGCGCAGGCGGCTGCGGCGCTGCTCCGGTCCGGGCGCGGCGGCCTGCGGGATCCGCGGCAGCAGCAGCACCGGCGCCATGCCCAGCAGTACCATCGCCCACGCGGCGAGCTGCGGGGAGATGCCGCCGAGCACCGCCGCGAGCACCGGCGCGGCGACGAACGTGACCTCGTTCAGGGTCGCTGCGACGCCGAGGGCACGGGGGAGACGGCTGGCCGGGACGAGATGGTTCAGCACCGCGCGCAGCGTGCCGTAGGCGGCGCCGTTGACCAGTCCCGCGAGGGCGGCCCCGGCGATGACCAGGGCGAAGGGGGCGCCGAGGCCCGCGAGGACGGCGATCCCCGCCAGTGCCGCGGTGCGCAGTCCGATGAGGACGCGGAGGTAGGGCACGGGCGCGAAGCGCTGCCCGAGGCGGGTGATCGGCACGGCGCCGAGGACCTGCGCGATCGTCATCCCGAGCATCATCGCCGCGCCGCTCGCGGCATCGCCGGTCAGGGGCAGCGCGATGAGGGAGAACGCGATGGGGGCGGCGGCCTGCGGCACCGCGAAGGTCCCGTAGGAGCCGAACCAGCGCAGCAGCGGTGCAGCGGGCCCGGTCACCGGGGTCGTGGTGGGGGCTGCGGAGCGCGCGGCCATGGGGAACCTCCTTCAGGGGTGCAGGGACGGGGCGGATGCGCCCGATGAGCAACATAGTGCGCAGCGACGTGATTGCGCAATATAGTGCCCGTCACCCCGGGGCTGGGTAGGCTTCGGGCACCCATCCCCGAGGAGGTCCGCAGATGAGCGGAGGCATGCGCCCGGCGGTCGTCGAGCGGCTCGGCGGCCGCATCCGCGCCGCCCGACAGGAGCAGGACCTCTCCGTCGGCGCGCTCGCCGAGCTCAGCGACGTCTCCCGCCGCATGCTCACCCAGATCGAGCTCGGCCAGGCGAACCCGTCGGTCGCGATCCTCGACCGCATCGCCGAAGGCCTCGGCGTCACCTTCGCCGCGCTCATGGGCGTGGGGGAGGGCGACGCCCCCGAGGGCGTGGAGGTCTGGTCCACCGACTCCGGCTCCTGGGGCGTGCTGCTGGACGCCGTGGACACCGACACCCTCTCGGTCGAGACCTGGAAGTGGAAGCTCCTCGGCGAGGACACCTACGAGGGCGGCTCCGGCATCCCCCTGCCCGGGATCGTCCACCACGTCATCGAGGGCACCCTCGAGATCGTCTCGGCCGACGGGACCACCGTGATCGAGGCCGGCCGGTCCGGTCGGATCACCACCGACGCGGCGTACCGCTACCGCGCCCTCGACGCGCAGGCCGCGGTGTTCTTCTCGGTCGCGCTGCTGCCGCGCCCGCCGCGGGCCTGAGCTCTGTGCTGCCGGGGTCTACTGGATCTCCGCCTCGGGCGGCGCGATCGTCACCACCCGGTCCGGCATCACCCTCTGCACGCCCTCGACCTCGCCGAGCACGGCAGTGTTTGCTGTCGTGCCCGTGACCATCCCGAGGCTCACCATCACCCGCTCGACCACGAAGCCGTGCTCCTCGAGATGCGTGACCACCTCGCTCATGTGCTCGCGGTGCTTCTCGTCGACCGTGATGTGCACACGCCTGCCCTCCATCAGGCCCTCCCCGGCACGGCCCAGGGGCCCGGCGCGATCGCGAGCCCGGCACCGACATCGACCGACGGGACCTCCAGACGCGTCCCGTACTCGACGAGGGTCGCCCACAGCTCCCGACCGCGCAGCCCGGTGAGCTCCGCCCACAGCGCCGCGAGCCCGGCCACGTGCGGGGTCGCCATCGAGGTGCCGCTGATGGTGCGCAGCTGTGTGGGCATGGGCCAGGCCGAGTGCACGTCGACGCCGGGCGCGGCGAGGTCCACCTGTCCGCCGTGCACCGCGGGCAGTGTGCGGGCGGAGAAGTCGGCGATGGCGAGGCGCTGGTCGAGTGCGGCGACGGCGAGGACCGACGGGCTGTTGGCGGGGGTGCCCACGAAGCCCATGTCCCCCTCGCTGCGGGAGGCGTTGTTCCCGGCCGCGGCGATGATCAGCACGCCCTGGTCCAGGGCGCGCCTGCCGGCGGTGACATAGGGCGGGTGCACCTCGGGCACGTCGGCCCCCAGCGACATCGACACGATCGCGCAGCCGGACGAGATCGCCCAGTCGATCCCGGCGAGGATCCCGCCGTCGCTGCCGGAGCCCTCGTCGCCGAGCACCTTGCCGGCGAAGATCGCGGCGCCCGGGGCGACGCCGTAGCGCGGCCCGGAGGCGGGGGAGGCGGGGCCGAGCGCGGTGCCGATGCAGTGGGTGCCGTGGCCGTGCCCGTCCTGCACCTCCTCGCCGTCGACGAAGGACATGCCGGTGATGTCACGGCCGACGAAGTCGGGGTGGGCGAGGTCCATGCCGGTGTCGAGCACCGCGACCGCGATCCCGGCGCCGGTCGCCGCCGCGTCCTCGATCCCGATCGCCTGCAGCCCCCAGGTGAGGGCGTCCGAGTCGGCGAAGGGCGGGTCGGCCGACGGGATCTCGCCCGGCTCCTCCGGCGCCTCGACGCCGAGCCGCGCGGCGAGGTCGGCGACCCCGTCGGCGTAGCCGCGCACGTAGTCGGCGGGCGTGTGCTCGGCGAGCACGTGGTGGATGAGCTCGGGAACGACGGCGACGATCTCGCCTTCACCCTCGGCGGCGCGCAGTGCCGTGACCTGGTCGGGATCCGCGTCGACGACCGCGATGCCGAGCCGGTCGAAGAGGGTGTCGTAGCGGGTCGCGGCCGCCCGTTCGGGGCCGTAGTCTCGGCAGGGCGTCACCTCACGGAGCCCCGCTGCGCTCTCCAGCACCGCGGTCTGCTGCTCCGGGGCGCCCTCTGCGAGCACCACGAGGTGGCGGCCGGTGGTCTGCGGCCGGATGGACGGAGTGGTCTCGAGCATCAGGGCCTCCTCGTCGGCTCCGTGCCGTCGATCGTGTCCCGGGGCGCGGCCGGCGTCAAGGGGGCGGAGGCCCCGGCCGCCACCCACCTCCCTGTCCTACCCTCGAGGCATGAGCGCACCCACCCGCCGCATCGGTTCCCTCACCGTCTCCGCCGTCGGCCTCGGCGCCATGCCGGTCTCGCTCCCGCAGGCCGCCCCGGTGCCCGAGAAGCAGGCGATCGCCACCTTCCACGCCGCGCTCGACGCCGGCATCACCTTCTTCGACACCGCGGACATCTACGCCCCCACCTGGGACACCATGGGCTTCAACGAGCGGCTCGTCGCCGAGGCGCTGCGCACCTGGCACGGCGACACCTCGGGCGTGGTCGTCGCGACCAAGGGCGGCATCACCCGCGGCGAGGGGGAGAAGTGGGGCCGCGACGGCTCCCTCACCTACCTCCGCTCGGCGCTCGAGAAGTCGCTCACGGCACTGGACCGCGACAGCGTGGACCTCTACTACTGGCACCGCCCGGACCGGTCGCTGCGCTACGCCGAGGGCGTCGAGGCGCTCGCGACCCTGCAGCAGGAGGGCCTGATCCGCGAGATCGGGGTGTCCAACGCGAACATCGAGGAGATCGCGGTGGCGCAGGAGGTGCTCGGCGAGGGCGGTCTCGCCGCGGTGCAGAACCAGTTCTCGCCCACCTACTTCCATGACAGCCGCGAGGAGCTGCGCCACTGCGGCGAGCACGGCATCGCCTTCGTGCCTTTCTCGCCGCTCGGCGGAGTGGGCGGCGGGGTGCGCGGCCTGCGCGACCGGTTCCCGCAGGTCCGCCGCATCTCCGACGCGCACGGCGTCAGCCCCCAGCAGGTCGTGCTGGCCTGGGAGCTGTCCCTCGGCGAGCACGTCATCCCGATCCCGGGAGCGAGCCGGCCCACCTCGATCACCGACTCCGCGAAGGCGATGAGCCTGCAGCTCACCGCCGAGGAGAAGGCGGAGCTCGACGCGATCATCGAGTGAGGCGCGGAGCAATTCCTTTGCCGGCATCGTCCACCCGGCGTAGCGTGGCCCGGTCCACGACGAACCAGGAGATGAGCATGCGCGACGAGCGTGCAGGGAGCGGGGCGGCCCACCGGGCCTGCTCGGTGTGAACGGGGGCGCCCGGGCGCCCGCCGGTTCCGCACCCTCTCTCGATCATCACCAGGACACCCCCATGCTCTCCTTCACCGAATCCCAGCTCCGCGACGCCTTCGTCAACGCCTCCAAGGGCGAGGCGAAGCGCGCCGCCCTGCCCGACCTCGCGGCCGTCGACTTCGACGCGCTCGACTACCTCGGCTGGCAGGACCCCAAGCGGCCCCGCCAGTACTACGTCGCTCTCGACCTGGACGGCGAGCCCGCCGTGCTGCTCCTGCGCGGCCCGGAGAACCCGCCCGCGAAGAAGCTGCTGTGCGCGTGGTGCGAGGACATCATCGACGGTGTGCACGCCGCGTCGTTCGTCGCGCCGCTCGCGGGCGAGTCCGGCCGACGCGGCAACACCGTCGGCACGGCCATCTGCGCGGACTTCCGCTGCTCGCGCAACGTACGACGGGAGCCGTCCTCCTTCGAGCTGCGCACCGAGGACCCGGCCCTGCTCGCCTACCACCGCGAGCAGAAGATCCAGGGGCTGCGCGAGCGCTCCACCGGCTTCGTCCGCTCTGTCCTCGCCCGTAGCTGACCGCTCAGGAGCAGGCTCAGCTCATCCGGACCACGACGTCCGCCCGGTCGCGGGTTCCCGCGATCAGGCGGGCGTTGTCCTCGTCCGGCCCGAGCGCCCACTCCCGTGCCTTCTCCGGGTTCTTCCCGAACCGCTCGTGCCGGGCGATGAGCCACTCGTGGCGCAGCTCCTCCGGTGCCTCGACGAACCAGCGCGCATCCAGCAGGCCGCTCACCTGCGCGAACGGTCCCTCGTCGAGCAGTAGGTAGTTCCCCTCGGTCACCACGAGCGGCACGTCGGCGCGCACCTCGATCGCGCCTGCGAGGGGCTGCTCGAGGTCCCGCTCGAACATCGGCGCCCACACCGGCTCATCCCCGGGCAGCTGGGTGCGCAGGCGCTGCAGCAGCGCCACGTACCCTCCCGCGTCGAAGGTGTCGGCCGCGCCCTTCCGCGCTGAGCGACCAAGCCTCTCGAGCGCCACGTCGGCGAGATGGAAACCGTCCATCGGCACCACCGCGCACGACCCCGCCGGCAGCCGCTCCGCGAGCAGCGCCGTCAGCGTCGACTTCCCCGCCCCCGGCGCGCCCGCGATCCCGAACAGTCGCCGGGTGCCGGTCCGTCGGGCCTCGTCCAGGAGCGCGAGCGCACGCTCGACCGCCCCCTCGGCCGTGATCTCATCCACGAAGGCTCACCTCGAGCACCTCGCCGCGCAGCGGCAGGTGGATGAGCACCTGTGAGGGCGCTATGCCGCTCGCCGCGAGGGCGCGGGAGTACGTGGTCAGCTGCCCGAGGTACTTCTCGCGCACGTGCTCGACCGGGTGATCGCCGGGGTAGGTCTTGTGGTCCACGAGCACGATCTCACCGGAGGGCAGGCGCAGCAGGGTGTCGATCCACCCCTCCATCACCTGATCCTCCTCGTTCCACCAGGAGATCGGCTGCTCGGTGAGCTCCTCCGCCCCGGGGAACTCGTCCGCGACGAACGACGCCCACGCCTGTCCGGCCTCCTGCAGCATCTCGGAGCCGACGGCGCGGGTCACGGCCCAGCGCTCCACGAGCCGCTGCGCGGCCGACGCCTTCTGCGCCTCGCTCAGGTGCGCGAGCGGCAGCGCGAGATAGGCGTGGATCGCCTCGCCGACCCGCTCCCACTGCGGCCCGCCGTTCGTGACGAGCCGCCGCCCGATCGTGCGCGGCGCGTGCACCGTGCCGAGATCCTCCGCCGACGCCACCCCTGACGCCTGGAAACGGGCCCTCACCTGCTCCGTCTCGACCCGCGGTCCGGTCAGATCCGTCGCGGCGAGCGGCGTCCGACGCGCGGAGAACCCCGCCGGCCCGTCCTCGAGCACCCCTGCGGGAGATCGCATCACGGCCGGCAGCGACGCCTCCCCGCGCACGGCGATCCCGTCGGCCCCCGCGGACCATGACAGCAGCGGCTCCTCGCCGGGGACGAGCAGGTCGAGCACTGGCGCCGTGCCGGGGCCGCTGAGCACGGTGACGTCGGCCGCGCGGGTGAGCGCCACGTACTGCAGGCGCCCGGACTCCTCGCGCTCGGAGCGGGCCCGACGCTGGGCATGGGCGGACGCCTCGAGCCCCTCCTGCAGCGGGCCGAAGCGGGGCAGCACCTCCGGCCAGTACCGGGGCGAGCGGCCTGCGAGCGGGGCAGAGACGTCGAGGGTCTCCGCCGGCACCACGAACGCGCCCGAGGTCTGCGCGCGTACGGTCGGGCTGTGGTCGAGCATGACCACGACGTGCGGCCATTCCAGGCCCTTGGCGCCGTGGATCGTGCCCACCCACACGGTGTCCGGGGTGCCGGTGAGGTCGGGGCCGCGGTCCACCGCGTCCAGGGCGATCCGCAGACCGGTCAGTGTGATGGGGGAGGAGGTGGCCCGGGCCTGCTCGGCGTACTCGGCGGCGACGGCACGCAGCGCGTCCAGGGTGCGCAGGCGCTGATCGGGACAGGACCAGGACCGCAGCCGCTCGGGCAGGTCCAGCGCATCGATCACGGCGGTGATCATCTCGACGGGGGTCAGGGAGATCGCGCCCTCGCGCAGGGCGCGCAGCCCGTCGAGCACCGGTGCCCGCCACCAGCTCGCGAACAGCTCGGTGCGTGCGGTGCGGTCGCTCTGCGCGGCGAGGTCCGCGAACCAGGTCCCGTGCGCGGGATGGTCCGGGAGCAGGTCCACGAGCTCGGTGAGGGCGAGGGTGTCGGAGAGGTCCAAGGTGACCGCGAGCGCGGCCCGGACCAGGCGTCCCTCGCGGGTGGCGAGCAGCGGCGCGCCCTCGCCGGAGGCGGGGATGCCGCGGGCGGTCAGGGCCGCGATCACGTCCTCGGCGCGGCAGTTCGAGCGCACGAGCACCGCGATCTCGGCGGGGGAGGCGCCCTCCTCGGTGAGCAGGGTGAGGATCCCGTCGGCGATCGCGGTCGCGTGCTGCCCGTAGGTGAGCGACTTCGGGACGGACGGGGTCCACGCCTCGAGCCGGCCCGGGCGGTGCCCGTCGGCCGCTCGACGTGCGATCGCGCCCGGCGCGGCCGTGGTGACCACGCGCTCGCGCGGCAGGTCGGGGAAGACGCGCGGGAACACGGCGTCGACCAGGGACAGCACCTGCTCCTGGGAGCGCCAGGAGTGCGCCAGGTCCTTCACCTCGGCGGCGCCGAGCTCCGCGGCGCCCGCCTCGATCCGGGCGATGATCTCGAGCATGAGCTGCGGGTCCGCGTCGCGGAAGCCGTAGATCGCCTGCTTCGGGTCGCCCACCCAGATCGTGTGCTCCACCAGCGAGGACAGCTCGAGGAACAGGGCGAGCTGGACGGGGGAGGTGTCCTGGAACTCGTCCACCGCGAGCAGGCGGAAGCGGGAGCGGATCACCTCGCGGGCCCGGTCGCTGCTGCGCAGCAGCTCGAGGGTGCGCACCTCCTGGTCGATGAAGTCGATCAGCCCCAGCTCGTCCTTGAAGGTCTGGTACGCCTCGAGGGACTCGGCGGCGGTGCCCATCACGAGCGCGACGAGGTCGTGGATGTCGCGGTGCAGGGCGGGGTTCGCGGGCAGCTCCTCGAGGATCGTCCTGGCGATGCCGAGCAGCGCCGCGTCGACGTTCTTGACGTACGCGTAGCCCTTGTCCCGGGGCTCGGCGACCTTCGCGATCCGCGCCCAGGCGCTCCACGGCGCCCGGTCCGGGTCGCTCACGCTGCGCAGCACGGCCTCGAGGGTCGAGAGGTGCTTGCGCACGGTCCCGGCGCCCGCCACGGTGAAGGGCCCGTCCCCGGCCTCGGAGCTGCGCACGTCCGCCCACAGGGCCTCGATCGCGCTCGCGATCCCGTCGCGCCAGGCCGGCCGACGGTCCTCCGCCTCCGACGCGGGCAGCGCCGCCGCGGCGTACTCGGCGAATGACGGCTCGATCGCATCCCGCAGCGCGTCCGCGCCGAGGAGGTTGGTGCGGGCGCGGGAGGCGAGCGCCCGCACGTGCGCCCGCCAGGACGGGGAGGCGCCGTAGGGCAGGTCGGGCTCCTCCTCGCCGTCATGCTCGGTGCGGGCCAGCAGGTCCGCGGCGCGGGTCCCGGCGGCTGCGGCGGTCTCGTCGATCGCGGCGCGGAAGGCGTCCTTCTGCCGGTCCTCGTCGAGGACCTGCACGTCGGGGGAGATCCCGGCGTCCAGCGCGAACTCGCGCAGCAGCTCCCCGGAGACCGAGTTGACGGTGCTGATCAGGGCGCTGTCCACGCCGCGGGCGGCGTCGAGCTGGCCGCCCTCGAGCAGGGTGCGGCGCACCCGGTCGCGCAGCTCGGCGGCGGCCTTGACGGTGAAGGTGGTGGCGATCAGCTGCGAGGGGTCCAGCCCCTCCGCGACCCGCTGCGCGATCTCGCGGGTGAGGGTGTAGGTCTTCCCGGACCCGGCGGAGGCGTTGATCAGGGTGAACGTGCTCATCGAAGTGCTCCCGTCGTGCCGCACAGGTGGGCGTGGTCGCTGGTGGCGCAGTGGTCCTCGACTAGCAGTCCGCCCGCCTCGCGCACGGCGGCTCGGGCCTTCGCGAGCGAGGTGGAGCGCTTCTGCCAGCCCTCGCTGCCGTCGAGCCCGGCCCTCTGCTGCGTCTCGAGGCAGCCGCAGCGGATCCGCCCCTCGGCGACCTCGTCGAGCACGGTGGTGACGCCCTGGATCATCCGCGACCAGGCGTTCTGCACGTCCATGGGCTCACGGCGGTGCGGATCGAGCGCCGGGTCGGCGGAGACGAACTCGCCGCTGCGCAGCAGGAAGTAGCCGACGTCCGCGGTCGGCTCGCCGGGATGCTCCTCGGCGAGGGTCCAGGCGTAGGAGGCGAGCTGGATCGCCTCGGAGGTGTCGAACAGGTCGCCGTAGCGGGTGCGGCTGCGGGACCACTTGAGGTCCAGCACGGTGCGGCGCCCGTCGGCGGCGACGGCGTCGAGGTCCCGGCTGCCGCGGAAGCTGATGGTCCTGGACCCGCCGGCGAGCTCCAACGTGAGCGGAAGCTCGAACCCGACCTCGGTCCCCGTGATCCGCAGCCCGGCGCCCGCGACCCCGCGGAACAGAGCCTCCAGCGCCCGCACGGCCCGGTCGGCGACGTCCGCCCGGGCGGCGGCGCGGCCGGGCAGGTCCAGCTCGGAGGCCAGCTGCGGGACGAGCCGGTCCACCACCTGCCGGATCTCCTCGGCCGACGGTGCCACGAGCGGCATCCCGCCGAGCTCCGGGTCGTGCCGTTCGGTCACGAGGGTCTCGACCACGGCGTGGACGAGGGTGCCGATCATCCGCGCGCCCGTGGGCAGCGCCGCGACCTCGGCGGGCCGCACGCCGAGGGCGTACTCGAGCGCCCAGTGGTGCGGGCAGGCCAGCAGCGAGGCGATCTGCGTGTAGGAGAGCCGCTGCGGCAGCAGGTGCGGGACCGGGGCGATGCGGTGCTCGAGCGGCGGCGCGGGGCGCTCCGGCTCCTCCGCCGGGATCGTCACCGGCAGCGACCGCCCGGCGAGGGACCACGTGCCGCCGTCCACGAGCGCCTCGGGCCGCACCCTGGTGCCCTCGCCCAGGTGGGCCAGCAGCCCGGAGGGGCCGGGCGTCTTCTCGAGCCGCCGCCCGGGCAGCACGGCGATGACCTCGCCCGCGCGTCGCAGCCCGCGCAGCGCCGCGTCGACCTCGAGTGCGGCGAGCGCGGTGGGGGAGGGCACCCGCCCGCCTCCGGCCTCGAGCGCGGCGGTCTCGGCGGGGTCCCAGCGCTGGGGGCGCGGGGCGTCGTCGGCCGACGGACCCCACCACAGCACGGTCCCGCCGTTGCTGCGGACCTGCGCGGGGGAGGTGGTCACCTGCCAGGGAGACACCTCCCGCACCGCACGGGGCGAGGGACCGGAGCCGCCGCAGCTGTCGATGATCTGCTGGAGGGTGCGCCGGCCGAGCGGCACGCCGGGGTCGAGCATCCCGAGCACCTCCTGCGCGACCTGCACCTGGGTGAGGCTCGCCAGCAGGTCCCCCTCGCCGCGGGCCACGGCCCGCAGTCGCGCCGCGAGGTCGTCCAGCCGGGAGACCAGGGCGCCCGGTCGCAGGTCGTCGGCCGGCAGCGGGTCGCCCACCAGGCGGTCGATCACGCGCGCGACCTCGAGGGCACGCTCGTGCCCGGACTCCTGGATCCGCGCCAGCGCCCGCTGCCAGGTGGGCCCGCCCACGCCGGGCTCGGCCGAGAGCGCGCCGAGCAGCTCGCGCCGGGCGAGCGCGGGGACCAGACCCACGGGCTCGGCCTCCCCGTCGGCCCCCGGCAGGACCCGCAGGTCCAGCAGCGCAGCCAGCTGGTGGACGTCCACGGGCGCGGTCGCGACGTCGAGGAACAGGCCGAGCACCTGGTGGTGGGCGCGGTCGCGGGAGGCGCCGACCACGCCGAGCGCTGGCAGGCCTCGCCGGTGCAGCGCCCGGTCCAGCACGTCGGTGTCCGCGGCGGCGAGCACGGTGAGGCCGTCTGCGGGCGAGGCGGCGAGGAACCGGGCGGCGACGTCGGCCGCCGTCCATTCGTCCAGTGCCTCGACCATCGTCAGCTCCGGCGCCCCGTCCCCGTCGGCCGACGCGTGCGTGACCCGCACCCCGCCGCGCTCCAGCAGCGTGAGCACCTGCGGCCACATCCCCGGCAGCGCCTCGCGCTCCTCCGCGCAGGTGATCTCCGCGATCCCGAGCGGCCAGCCGGCCGCCTCCCCCTCTAGCAGGTCGAGAATCTCGCGCAGGTCGTCGGCGGCCGACGGCGCGAGAGCTCCGGCACCACCGCTCACCGCGCGGCGCTCCAGGTCGCGCACGATCTCGAGCCGCTCCGGGAGATGTCCGCCCGTCGACCGCCAGCCGGTCGCGAGCGCCTCGTCGCGCCAGCGCAGCAGCTGTGCCGCGGTGCTCCACGGGTCCACGGCGAAGGAGCGGGCGGGCCAGGCGTCCGGCACCTCGGCGAGGTGCTCCTCGAGCAGGCGCAGGTACTGCGCCACCCGCACCGCCGGCGCCACCGCGGGCCGGGTCAGGCCCAGCCGGTTCTGCAGCAGCTGGGTGAGGCCGCGCGGGCCGAGGCGGGCGGCGCCGGCCGCTCCCGTCCCGTCGGCCCAGGCGGCGCCGTCGAGGGACCAGCCGAAGTCGATGCGCATGGCCCCACGATAGGGGCCGGGTGCGACAGTCGGAGCGGGCATTCAGGCCCGCGCGCGCCGTGCCTCGAGGACCCCCATCACCAGCTGGCCGATCCGGACGGGCACCACGAGCCCGGCGACGCTGCCGAAGCCCTGCGTGACGATGTCCGGGAGGTCCTCGAGCAGGGAGGAGACGGGCAGCACCAGCAGGGCCATGAGGGAAAGGCCCACGGAGGCCAGGCACAGCGACGGGGTGACCCAGGCGGTGCCGATCCTGCCCTCCGGGGCGGAGAGCCGGGCGATGCTGCGCACCACCAGCACGGCGTCGAGCGCGAGCACCACCAGAAACAGCAGTGCCGCGATCCCAGCGGGGACCAGCATCAGGGTGAGCCAGGGCTGCAGGTCCTTCGGCTGCTCCTCGCCGAAGCTCATGAGGTCCGGCACCAGGGTGACCACCCAGACGAGCCCCACCATCGCGGCGACGGCCAGGAGCCCGGCCGCGACCAGCCACACGCCGGCGTCGACCGCCGCCCACATCCCGTCCCGCCGCGGGTCCCGCTGCATGGCCCTATCGTAGAGCGACCAGCGCGAGGATCCCGCCGATCAGCTGGCCGATCCGCGCCCAGGGCGCGAGCACCAGCAGCATCCCGGCGAGCATCCATCCCGCGAGCATCTGCGCCTGGTCGAGGTCCGCGGCGCCGGCGGCCCAGAACGCGCCGAGCAGCAGCAGCGGCACGAGCGTGCACACCCCGGCGGCGACGAGGTTGAGGATGTGCGTGGTCCGTCCGTCGGCCCGTCGCACGCCCAGGAGCCCCAGCACCGTCAGCACCGCGTCCAGCACGACGCTGAGCAGCGCGAGCGCCCCGCAGCCCACGAGCGTGATCACGAGGACCCGGCTCCAGGACTGCACCCGCTCGTGGCCGCCGTCGGTGGGGGTGAGCACCTCGCCGACGCCGAGGAAGGCGGTGAACACCCCGACGAGCGCCGCGGCCGCGAGGGCGAGCAGAAGCATCGACCCCGCGACCGCGGCGATGAGGGAGAGGATCCCGGTGCGTCTCACCCCTGGTTCGCGCTGCCCGGGTGCGCCCACGGCGGCACGGAGCCGCCGGGGTAGCCGGCCGGGGGCTGCTGGGCCTGCGCCTGCTGCCTCTGCGCGTCGCGGGCGCGCTGCTCGGCCTGCTGGCGGGCCCGCTCGCGGCGCTGCTCCTCCTGGGCGCGCAGCTGCTCGGCCGAGATGCGCTGCCTGTGCGCGGCCTCGTCGACGTCCGCATCGGCGTCGGCCTGGTGTGCGGCCTGCGCCTGCAGCATGGCCGAGCGGATCTCGTCGCCCATCGACCCGACGGCACCGGGGTTGCTGGGCAGGTAGAGCACGTTGGAGCGGCCGTTGCGGGCCACGTCCTGCAGGGTGTCGAAGTACTGGGTCATCAGCAGCAGCTGCTCGGCGGAGTTCTCGATGCCGACCTTGCGCAGCATCTCGTACTGCTCCGCGATGCCCAGCGCGATCGCCTTGCGCTGCGCGGCGACGCCCTCACCCTGGAGGCGCTTGGACTCGGCCTCGGCCTCCGCCTGGGTGACGCGCTTGATCTTGTCCGCCTCGGCGAGGGACTGGGCGGCGACCCGGTCGCGCTGGGCGGCGTTGATGGAGTTCATCGAGTCGCGCACCCGCTGGTCCGGGGAGATGTCCTGGACCAGGGTGTTGATGATGTTGAAGCCGAACTTCTGCATCGAGGCGGACAGGGTCTGCTCGACGCTGCGGGCGATGTCGTCCTTGGACTCGAAGGCCGCGTCCAGCTCGAGGCCCGACAGGGCGGAGCGGACGGTGTCGAAGACGTAGGAGCGGATCTGCGCCTCGGGGTTGGACAGCTCGTAGTAGGCCGCGACGACCTGGTCCTGCTGGATCTGGTACTGCACCGCGACGGGCACGGTGACGAACACGTTGTCCTTGGTCTTGGACTCGATGTTCACCTCGAGCTGCTGGACGCGCAGCGACACGGGGCGGGTGATGTTGTCGATGAACGGGGTCTTGAAGTTCAGACCCGCGTGCGCGACCCGCTTGAACTTCCCGAACCGCTCGACGATCACCGCCTCCTGGGTGTGGACGGTGAACATGAGCGAGGTGCGCAGTCCTCCGAACAGCAGTGCGGCCACGATGGCCAGGACGATGACGAGGCCGATGACGACGACCGCGACGACGATCAGTCCTTCCACGGTGGTCCCCCCTTCCGGTAGTGGTCAGATGTGACCCACGCTACCAAGCGTTCGTGAGGCTCCTGTTCAGGACGACCCGAGCTCCATCTCGATCCTGCGCGCGATGCGGCTCGGCGGCACGGGCGGGGCGTAGCGGCGGATCACCATGCCGTCGGCACCGACGAGGAACTTGGTGAAGTTCCAGGCGATGCGCCCGCCCATCACCCCGGCCTTCTGCGCGCACAGCCACTTCCACATCGGCGGGGCGCCGGCGCCGTTGACGTCGGTCTTGGCGAACATCGGGAAGGTGACCGAGTAGGTCTGGGTGCAGGTCTCCAGGGTCTCCTCGTCGGTGCCGGGGTCCTGGTGGAACTGGTCCGAGGGGAAGCCGAGCACGGAGAAGCCGCGGGGGGAGAAGCGGTCGTGCAGCTCCTGCAGCCCGCGCAGCTGCGGGGTGAAGGCGCACTGGGTGGCGGTGTTGACCACCAGCACCGGGTGGCCGCGGAAGTCGCCGAGCGAGCGGGTGCCGCCGCCGATCAGGGGAGCGTCGAAGTCGTGCAGGGTCGAGCCGGCGGCGTCCATGGTCTCCTTCGGGGTGACATGCGCCTCCATCCTAGGGCTCCCGGGGCTCTACGACAGGAACTCGTCCACCTCGGCGCGGGTCGGTGCGCTCTCGGGTCCGCGCCGGGTCACGGCGATCGCGGCGGCGGCGTTGGCGCGGGTCGCGGCGGACTCCCAGTCCGCGCCGAGGGCCCGCTCCGCGAGGAGCACCCCGGTGTGGGTGTCGCCGGCGCCGTTGGTGTCCACCGGCGTCTGCGGGAAGGCCGGGATCTCGGTGCCGCGGCCGTGGTGGAAGACCAGGCAGCCGCGGTCGCCGTCGCGCACGATCACCACGGCGCCCGGACGCAGTCGGCGCCGGATCGCGGCCGGGGTGTCCTCGAGCGCATCGAGATCCGTCAGCGCCCGCGCCTCGTCCGCGTTCGAGGTCCACACGGTCGTCACCGCCAGCACCCGCTCCTGCAGCTCCCGCGGGAACTCGGCGAAGGCGTCGCCCGGATCGAGCACCACGTCCACCCCGGCGGGCAGCGACTCGAGGAACTCCAGCAGCGGCTCGCGGGTCGGCTCGAACAGGGTGTAGCCCGACACGCACACCAGGTCCCCGGGCTCGGGGGCGAGCCTCGCGAGCGACTGCGCGGTGATCTCCCGCTCGGCGCCGTAGACGGTGAGGAAGGTGCGCTGCGCGGTCGGCTCGACCATCACCACGCAGTAGCCGGAGTCCTGGCCCTCGCGCGGCTCGTCCGCGAGCGCCACACCGTCCTTGGCGAGCGCGGCGCGCAGCAGGTCCCCGTTGGGGCCGACGCCGTGGGCGCCCCCGTGCACGGCCTTCGCGCCGGTCCGCGCGGCGGAGACCAGGATCGTCACGGCCCCGCCGGCGTAGCGGTGCTCGCTGCGGGCGTTCGCGTTCCCGCCGCGGGGCGGCAGGGCGTCGATCTCGAGGACCACGTCGACCAGGGCCTGGGCGGTGTGCAGCACGCGGGGCATGGGAGCGAGTGTAGAGGTGGCACGATGGCCCGATGAGTGCTTCCCGCCGCACACCCTGGATCATTATCGTCGCCGTGCTCGCGGTCGCCGCCCTCGTGGTCGGGGGGCTCGTGTGGCGGGGCCGCGCGGCGGGCGGCGAGGAGGAGGCCGCGGCGCTGGCCGCCTCCCTCGCCTCGGGCGATGCCGCTCCCGACGAGGACGCTCGCGTGCTCGGCGCGGTCCGCGAGGCCCTCGGCGCCGACCCGGAGGTCACCCTCGCCGACGCCGTGGAGGCCCGAGGCGGCGTCCGCACCGCCACCTACGACTGGTCCTGGCCGCTGCCGGAGGGGACCTGGGACTACACGACCACCGTCGAGCTCGAGCGCGGCGAGGGCGGCTGGACCCCGCGGATCGTCGCGGGCGCCCTCGCCCCGGGCCTCGCGGACGGCGAGCAGCTCGAGGTCGCGGACCTCGAGGCGACCCCCGGCACGATCACCGACCGCGACGGCACCGAGCTCTACGGCCCGGTCGACGTGAAGGTGCTGGGCCTGGACAAGTCCCAGCTCGAGGAGGCGGATGTCGACGCCGCCGCCCGCGAGCTCGCCGGGATCCTCGGCACGGACCCTGATCGCCTGGCCTCCACCGCGGCCGCCGCAGGCGACGAGGCCTTCGTCCCCGCCCTCACCATCCGCGTCGCCGACGAGGGCAGCTACCGCCTGGACGACGCGGCGCAGGTCCCCGGCTTCCACGTCGTCGAGGAGCAGCGCCCCCTCGCCCTCGAGCGGGACTACGCCCCCGGCGTGCTTGGCTCCCTGCGCGAGGCCACCGCCGAGGACATCGAAGGGTCCGACGGGGAGATCGTCGCGGGTGACCTGGTCGCGACCGGCGGCGTCATCGCCGCGGAGCAGGACGCCGTCACCGGCACCCGCGGCCTGGACATCCGCGCCGTCGACCCCGAGTCCGGCGACGCCCGCTCCCTCACCCGCCTCGACCCCGTCGACGGCACCACGGTGCGCACCACCCTCGACGACGACCTGCAGCGCCGGGCCACGGCCGCGATCGCGGGCGAGGACTCCCCGTCGGCCGTGATCGCCCTCAGCGCCTCGACCGGCGACGTGCTCGCCGCGGCCCTCGGGCCGACGGGGCAGTCGTACCCCGTGGGCCTGGTGGGCCAGTACGCCCCGGGCTCGACCTTCAAGACCGTCACCGCGCTCGCGCTGCTGCGCGCCGGCGTCACCCCGGACACGACCCTGCAGTGCCCGGAGACCGCGACCGTCGCCGGGCGCAGCTTCAAGAACGCCGACTCCATGGACCCGTCGCTGTTCGGGGACATGCCGCTGCGCTCCGTCATCGCGCACTCCTGCAACACCGCCCTGCTGCTCCAGCACGAGACCGTCGACCAGGCGGCCCTCGCCGACGCCGGGGCCACCCTCGGCATCGGCCAGGACGCCCCGGCGGGGCTCGACGCGTTCATGGGCTCGATCGATCCGGCCGACGAGGGCGTCGAGCACGCCGCGGCGATGATGGGCCAGGGCCGGGTGCTCGCCTCGCCGCTCGCCATGGCGACCGTGCTCGCGAGCGTCCAGAACGGCGCGACGGTCACCCCGCGGATCCTCGACGACCAGGAGCCCGCCGCGCCCGAGATCGCCCACCCGCTCACGGCCGACGAGACCGCGCAGATGCAGGAGATGCTGCGCGGCGTCGTCACCGACGGCAGCCTCGACGACTTCGCGGACCTGCCCGGCGAGCCCGTGATCGGCAAGACCGGCACCGCCGAGTACACGAACGCCGACGGCGAGCTGGCGCTGCACTCCTGGGTCATCGTCGCCCGGGGCGACCTGGTCCTCGCCGTGTTCGTCGAGGACGGCTCCTACGGCTCGGTGACCGCCGGGCCCATCGCCCGGGAGATCCTCGCAGGCTCCTGATGGGACTCAGTGACCGGCACTGAGTCGCGCCCACTCCTCGAACGGCGCCACCGCGTCCGCATGCCGGTGCTGCGCGGTGGGCAGCAGGGCGTGGTGGCCGGGCCGGGCGAAGTAGTCGTGCACGGCCTCGTCGCCGAAGCCCGCCCGGGCGGCGTCGGCCCGTCCCGCCGCGAACACGACCTCGTCGACCCCGGCCCACAGCGCCGCGGCCAGGCACATCGTGCACGGCTCGCAGCTGGAGAAGAGCACCGCGCCCGGCAGCTGCGCGGCACCGACCTGCGCACAGGCCGCCCGCAGTGCGACGATCTCCGCGTGGGCGGTGGGGTCGTGGTCCGTGAGGATCCGGTTCACTCCCTCGACGACCTCTCCGCCGGGAAGGCGCACGAGCGCCGCGAAGGGCTGCTCCCCGTCGCCGACGTTCGCGATCGCGAGGTGGATCGCGCGCTCGAGCATCTCGGTCGGGTCGGTGCGGTCCATGTCGGTCCTCCTCAGAGTGCGGCCGCGACCTCCACGGCCTGCCGGATCGCACGCTCGGCGTCGAGCTCGGCGGCGACGTCTGCCCCGCCGATCACGTGCACCCGGGGGCTGCGTCCCCGTCGGGCGGCGATCACCTCGTCGGCCAGCGCGTTCACGCTGACCTGCCCGGCGCACACCACGATGGTGTCGACGTCGAGCACCTGCTGCTGTCCATCCTCCGTGATGTGGAGGCCCGTGTCATCGATCCGCTCGTAGGTGACGCCGACGTGCTGCACCACGCCCGCGTGCCGCAGCTCCGCGCGATGCACCCAGCCGGTGGTCTTCCCGAGCCCGGCACCGATGCGAGTCTCCTTCCTCTGCAGCAGATGGACCTCTCTCGCCGCGGGAGCCGCGGGCCGCGTCGCCACCCCGCCCCGCACTTGGTCAGCGTCCACCACACCCCAGTGCTCCTTCCACCGCGCCGCCTCCAGGCTCGGGGAGGGGCGCGGGGCGGAGAGGAACTCGGCGACGTCCACGCCGATGCCGCCCGCGCCGATGATCGCGACGCGCTCCCCGGCCTCGGCCCGGCCCTCGAGCAGGTCGGCGTAGCTGATCACGTCCGGCCCACCCTCGCGCGGCAGGTCGATCTCGCGCGGGGCGACGCCGGTGGCGACGATGACGTCGTGGAAGCGTTGCAGGTCCGCGGTGCCCGGGCGGGCGCCGAGCCGCATCCCGACCCCGGCGGCGGCGAGCCGCATCCGCCAGGACTGCAGCGCCTGCGCGTAGTCCTCCTTGCCGGGGATGCGTGCGGCCAGGCGCAGCTGCCCGCCGATCTCGCCGGTCGCCTCGAAGAGGGTGACGATGTGGCCGCGCTCGGCGGCGGCGAGGGCCGCCTCGAGCCCGGCGGGGCCCGCGCCGACGACGGCGACCCGCCTCGCGCGGCGCTCGATGACGGGGGTGAGCACCAGCTCGGTCTCGTGCGCGGCGCGCGGGTTCACCAGGCAGCTCGCGCGCTCGCCGACGAACACCTTGTCCAGGCAGGCCTGGTTGCAGGAGATGCAGGCGACGACCTGGTTCGCCCGGCCGCCCGCGAGCTTGTTCGGCAGCTGTGGATCGGCGAGCAGCGGGCGGGCCATGGAGATCAGGTCCGCCTGGCCGTCGGCGAGGACCTGCTCCGCCACCGCCGGGTCGTGGATCCGGTTCGAGGCGACCACCGGCACGTCCACCAGCTCGCGCAGGCGCGCGGTGTTCTCGGCGAACGCGGCGCGCGGCACCGACGTCGCGATCGTGGGGACCCGCGCCTCGTGCCAGCCGATCCCGGTGGACAGCACATCGACCCCGGCCCGGATCAGGGCCTGCGCCAGGGCAGTGGTCTCGGTCCACGTCTGCCCGCCCGGCACCAGGTCCAGCAGGGAGATGCGGTAGCTGAGCAGGGCCTTCTCCCCGATCGCCGCGCGCACCGCGGCGGTGACCGCGAGCGGCATCGCCCGTCGGCCCTCGGAGGTGCGGCCCCAGCGGTCCCGCCTGCCGTTCGTGGCGGGCGCGAGGAACTGGTTCAGCAGGTAGCCCTCGCTGCCCATCAGCTCGACCCCGTCGTAACCGGCGTCGATCGCGCGCCGCGCCGCCTCGGCGTAGTGGTCGATGGTGCGCCGCACCCCGCCCCGGGTCAGGCGCCGGGAGCGGAACGGCGACAGCGGCGACTTCCCGCCGCCGGGGGAGGCGGCGAGCGGCTGGACGGCGTAGCGGCCCGCGTGCAGGAGCTGGAGGATGATCCGGCCATCTGCCTCGTGGACCTCGCGCGTGACCAGGTCGTGGCCGCGCAGGGTACGGGCGTCGGCCTGGGAGCCGTGCGGGGTGAGCCGCCCTGTGCGGTCGGGGGAGTAGCCGCCGGTGACGATCAGTCCCGCCCCGCCGCGGGCGCGCTCGCCGAGGTAGGCGGCGAGCTTCTTCACGTCGCCGGGGCGGTCCTCGAGACCGGTGTGCATCGACCCCATGACGATGCGGTTGCGCACCTCGAACGGACCGAGGTCCAGCGGGGAGAGCAGGCGGTCGTAGGTGCGCGGGGAAGCCATGTCCGCGATTGTGCCACCCGGTGTGGTTCGCTGGCGCATACGCTGGGGCCCCGTCCCTCTGGCCAGGAGCTTCCGTTGAGCCGATCCCTGCTGATCATCGTCGACGTCCAGAACGACTTCTGCGAGGGCGGTGCGCTCGGCGTCGAGGGCGGCGCCGCGGTCGCGGGGCGGATCGCCGCACATGTCGCCGCCGGCGGGTACGACCGGGTTCTCGCCAGCCAGGACTGGCACCGCGGGGACACCGACAACGGCGGACACTTCTCGACGACGCCGGACTACGTCGACACCTGGCCGGTGCATTGCGTCGCCGGGACCGAGAGTGCGGCGCTGCGCCCCGAGATCGCGGCGCTCGATGCAGAGATCGTGCACAAGGGCCATGGGATCCCGGCGTACAGCGTCCTCGAGGGCGAGGTCATCGAGACCGGGGAGAGCGTCGCCTCGCTCGTGGCCGACGGCTGGGACCGGATCGACGTGGTGGGCCTCGCATACGACTTCTGTGTGCGGGCCACGGCGCTCGGCGCAGCGGCCTCGGCGCCCGTGCGCGTGCTGCGGGATCTCACCGCGGCGGTGCATCCGGACGGTGTCGAGCAGCTCGAGCGGGAGCTGGAGGCGGCGGGCGTGCAGATCGTCCGCTAGAACGGCAGGTCCTCCTCGTCGGTGTCGACGTCGGTGTCGTTGCCGGCGCCGGGCGGGATGATCCGCCGCCCCTCCCTCGCGGTGCTGTGCCGCTCGAGATCCCGTCGCACGGCCTCGTGGTAGGCGCGGATGTTCGCGCGCTCGGCCTCGTGCACCCGCCACGCCTCCTCTAGCTCGGAGGCGACGGTGGGGCTGACCAGGTCCGTGTCTTCGAGCGTGGAGGTGCGCAGACCATCGCCGAGGTCCCAGACGGAGCGCAGCGGATCGGGCGTGGTGGTGCCGTCACCCTCGGACGGATCGTCGATCGGCCACCGCCACACGTCGATCAGGTCCTTCGTCTTCCACGCATGATGCAGCCAGCACAGCCGGTGGAGGTTGAACAGGGAGGTCCGGCCTCCCAGGTCCGGTTCCTCGTGGTCGTACTCCTCGATGTGGTCGTCCTCCGCGGCGTAGGCGGTGGGTCGGGTGCACCCCGGCGCCGCGCAGATCGGGTGTCTCAGCCGCAGCAGGAGCCGCATCTGGGCGGTGGGTCGGTAGGTCGTGGCCGAGACGGGGAGGTAGGCGCCGGTGATCGGATCGGTGAGGATCCGCGTCCAGGTCGCCTCCTCGGCGGCCAGCTCCCGGGCCTGCTCGGCGGGGATGGGGGTCATGCCCTCGAGCATCGCCGGGTGGTTGTCCACGCCGAGCATCGTCGTCACCGGGACGGTCAGCAGCATCTTGTACACCGACCGCGTCTCCTCGACGGGGTCGATGTCCAGCACCGAGTGGGTGAGGATCGCGTACTGGAGGCGGCGCAGGGACAGGGGCCGGCCCTGGCTCCGCACCACGTCGTCGAGGTCGAACGGCATCGGACCCTCCTCACCGCCTGCGAGGGCATGGCGCTGCGCGTCCTGCACGGTGCGGGCGGCGATGTCGAGCCGGTGGGCGAGGGCCCTGATCTCGAGGATCGGGCCGGTGATCGTGATGCTGGCGGTGCCGTGGAGCGGGTCCACCGCGCCGAGCTCGACCTTCGGCGTGGGAGAGGGGAGCGTCGGCAGAGTGCCCTTCCGCGCCTCGGCGACCGCGTAGCGCACCTGCTTCTCGAAGGTGCCCTGGGAGACGTTCGCGACGTCGACGTCGTGCAGGCGGAGATCGACCATCTCCACCTGGTCGTCGTCCAGGGACTGCACCTGCCGCAGGAGATAGCGGAAGAAGGGCTCGGGGAGGTCGCCGCGCTCGAGGTTGGCGAACATGGTGGGCAGGCGGTGCACGGCGCGCAGGGCATCGTGGATCTGGTCGGTGGCCTCGGCGGTCGAGCAGCGCAGCCCTGCCGCGATCTTCATCCCGGTCATGTCCGCGTCCTCGAGCACGCCTCCGTTCTCGGAGTCGTTCTCGTACAGCTCGGCGAGCATCCTCAGGTGGATCCCGTACAGGCGGGAGCGCTCGCGCATCAGGTAGTGGACGTCCAGCACCGCGCCGGCGACGGGGCTGCGATAGCCGCCCGCCTCCTCGAGCACCGTGGCGGGGGTCAGCGGCTTGCGGGCACGGACGCGGAAGGACTTCGCAGGCTCCGGGGCGGCGTCCGACGGGGAGTTCGCGGGCGCCGGCTCCTCACCGGGATGCCGGCTCGGGAAGCGAGAGGTGTACCAGTCCCATGCCGGCTCCTCGAGCTCACCCATCGCGATCCCCTCCTCCCGTTGCGTTCCTGTCGCGCACGTGTCGCCGTCCCCGCCTGTGGAGCCACGCCTCGGTGGCTCCCTGAATACGTCGAGAATATCGAACCGACGTCGCTCACCCAAGGGTCACCTCGAAATGTGGATAAATATGTGAAAAAGTGGGGTGTGTGGAGGAGAGGTCGGGCGAGGAAATGGCGGGGGAGCCGACGTGGCCGATGCTCTCGACGGCTCGTCGCGCCTGCATCATGCCTGTTTGTGTGCATTATTCGCCCCGCTGTGGACACCTCGGTCGCCTCCCGGCCTGCCCCGCGACACGCCACTACCAAAAGGGTCCGACAGATGAAGAACAATCCCCCGAAGAATGTGGACAACCCTGCCTGTCGAGATCCCGTCGGCCGCCCTCGAGATATCCACAGTCCTCCTGCCCCCTCCCCATCCGTCACTCCCGCAGGGCAGGATGGGAGCCATGACCCGCCCCAGCGCCAACCCGTTCACCCCCGGCTTCGGCCTGACCCCGGTGATCCTCGCCGGCCGCGACCTCGCGATCGAGGAGTTCACCGCCGCGCTCGCCGGGAACGTGCCCGAGGCGCGCGCGATCCTGATCTCCGGTGCGCGCGGCACCGGCAAGACGGTGCTGCTGTCCGAGTTCCGCGAGCTCGCGCTCGAGGCGGGATGGATCGACCTGCGCTTG
The DNA here is from genome assembly GCF_014204755.1 of Brachybacterium aquaticum. NCBI lineage: Bacteria > Bacillati > Actinomycetota > Actinomycetes > Micrococcales > Dermabacteraceae > Brachybacterium > Brachybacterium aquaticum. The sequence goes on along the minus strand of NZ_JACHLZ010000001.1, from coordinate 2,553,461 downwards.
CACACCTCCTCGACCTCTCTCGTCGAGGAGCTGCGCGGGCAGGCGATCGCGCACCTGCGCGAGCTCGACCCCGACTCCGAGACCTCCAAGCTCACGATGGCGAGGATCGCGAGCGTCGCCGCGCAGCGGGATATCCACGAGCGATACACCGGCGAGCTCGAACCCCTCACCGTGGTCCTGGACCGGCTCGCGCGCCTCGCGGAGGAGGAGGGCGGCGGAGTGCTGATCACGCTGGACGAGGTGCAGTCCGTGGACCGCGCCCCGCTGCACGCCCTCACCCAGCACGTGCAGGACCTCATCGGCTCCGGGCACGCGGTCGCGTTCCTCGCCGCCGGGGTGCGCACCGGGGTGGACGCGCTGCTGGACCACGAGGGCGCGACCTTCCTGCGCCGTGCCCACCGCATCGAGGTGGGCAGCGTGGACGTCGGCACCGCCGCCGAGGCGATCCGCATGACCGTTGCCGACACCACGAAGGGCATCACCCCCGAGGCCGCGGTGCTCGCCGGGGAGATCTCCCGCGGCTACCCGTATCTCATCCAGCTCGTCGGCTCCAAGGCCTGGCAGAACAGCGGCGACGCGGACACGATCGAGATCGAGGACGTCCGCGGGGCGCGGGACGCGGTGGTCGCGGCGATGATCAAGAACGTGCACGGCCCAGCCCTGCGCGGGCTGAGCCCCCGCAAGCGCGAGTACCTCCGCGCGATGCTGGAGGACGAGGGCCCGTCGGCCGTCGGCGTCATCGCCGGGCGCATGGGCATCGAGTCGAGCCAGCAGTCCGGGTTCCGCCAGCGCCTCATCGAGGACGACCTCATCCGCCCCGCCGGCCGCGGCCACGTCGAGTACTCCCTGCCCTATCTCGCCGACGCCCTGCGCCACGAGGAGCGCGAGGGCGTGGGGGCTGATGTCGAGCCCGACACCGGGCTGACCAGGTCGCATCGGGCACGGCGCGAGCGATGAGACCGCCCCGCACCTACACGACCGGTCCCATCACGCGTGGACTGCGCGCCCTCACCGTCCTCGCCGTGCTCGGCACCTCCGCCTGGATCCTCGTGCGCTACCCGGGCCTGTCGGACATCGTCGCGACCCACTTCGACGCGAGCGGGCATCCGGACTCGTTCGGCCCGCGGTGGTCGATCCTGGTGCTCGGCGGGCTGATGCTGGTGCTCTCCCTCGGGATCGTCGCCCTGTCCTCGCGGCCCCGCCTGTTCAACTACCCGGTTCGCATCACCGAGGAGAACGCGCAGGCCGTCTACCGCGAAGGCGAGCGGATGCTGGTCTGGACCGGACTCGCGATCCAGCCGATCTACCTCGGCATCGCCTGGTCGGTGATCGTCGGGGGAGGGGCGCCGCTGATCGTGCTCGGCGCTGTCGCCCTGCTCGCCGCCTGCGCCATGGGGATCGTGCGGATGGTGCGGGCAGGTCGGCGGTAAGTCCGTCGCCCCTCCCCGCCGGCGCCGAGCTCGACCAGTACCTCGCCCTCGAGCCGGCGCTGGACGAGCACGCCCACAGCGGCAGTCAGGCACTCACCCCGGAGCAGCTGCGCACCCGCTCACCGCGCTGACCGCCCGACCTCATACCCGGGCCAGGGCGACGCCCACGTTGTCCGGGCCGCCGACGGCCAGTGCCAGGTCCACGAGCGACCCGGTGAGTGCATCGAGATCCGTCTCTCCACCGGTCAGCGCCGCGGTGAGGGCCGACGGGTCGGCGACGGCGTGCAGGCCGTCGGTGGCGAGCAGCACGAGATCGCCCGCCTCGAGCCGGCGGACGAGCAGGTCCGGAGCCGTCGGCGCGCCCGCGGCGAGAGAGCGGTTCAGCACGCGCCGGTCCGGAGGGGAGGCGGCCTCCTCGGGGGAGAGCCGACCGGCTTCGAGCAGGGAGCGCAGGAGGGTGTGCTCCTGCGTGACGTGCTCGAGATGCCCTGCGCGCACGAGCACCACACGGGCGTCACCGACATGGGCGATGTGGAGGCGGTCCCCGTCCAGCACCGCGACGGTGAGGGTCGTGCCGGACCCGTCGTCCGTCGGCACCAGCGCCTCCGCGGCGGTCCAGGCCTTCTCGAGGGCGTGCAGTGGAGCGGCCGACGGGTCGGCCAGCGCGTGCTCGAGCGAGTCCGCGAAGGCCGCGAGGATCCGCTCCGCGAGGTCACCGGCTCCCCCGAAGCCGTCGGCGACGGCGAGGAGGGTGCGGCCGCCCGGCAGGGCGCGGACCAGCACCGCGTCCTCCTGCACTGTGCGCTCGAGGCCGATGTGCAGCGCCGAGGCGGTGCGGGGGACGAGGGTCGTGGTGGTCATGGTGTCCTCCAGGGGGTGCTGCCCGAGGGAGAGGGACAGGGCGTCGACGGCAGCGGCGCGGGAGAGCATGTCGGCCTCCTCCTGACGCCACCAGGAGCGCAGCTCCGACACGGCGGCGTCGGCGTCCAGATCGCACAGCACCCGGATCCGGGCGAGCCCCATCCCGATCCCGCGCAGCGCGGCGATCAGGCGGGCGCGGCCCACCTGGTCGGAGCCGTAGGAGCGGTATCCGGTCAGGGGGTCGACGCGTCGGGGCACCAGCAGCCCCGACTCGTCGTACAGCCGCAGCGCCTTGGGGCTCAGTCCGCTCCGCGCGGCCAGCTCCCCGATGCTCAGCAGGCTCTCCTCCATGCGATCCTCCGTCGTCCTCCGCCCGGTCCTCGGGCGCCGGGTCCGTCCCGGCGAGGACCAGGCTGGGCTCTTCCCCGAGGGGAGGGTCAAGCAACCCCGAGGATATTTTCTCGCCCCTCCCCGCCCCGCCGTGGTCGACTGCCCCCATGCACCTCACGATCCGCCCCCTCGACCCCGCCGACGACGCCGAGCTCGACCAGTACCTCGCCCTCGAGCAGGCGCTGGACGAGCACGCCCACGGCGGCAGTCAGGCACTCACCCGGGAGCAGCTGCGCGCCCAGCTCACCGACACCCCGTATTGGAGCACCAGGCGCTGGGTCGCGATCGCCGAATCGCTCGAGGGCGGCGAGAGCCTCGTCGGCCGCGCGTCCGTGTTCCTGCCGCAGAAGGAGAACCTCGAGACCATCTCCGTGGGCGCCTCCGTGCACCCCGCGATGCGCGGCCGCGGCATCGCGACGGCGCTGGTCGAGGAGGCACTGCTCCCCGCGATCCGCGAGTCGGGGCGCACGCTCGTGGAGGCCTACGGCGAGATCCCGGCCGACGGGGACCCCGACGACCTCGCCCAGCCCGTGAACCGTCTCGCCGCCCGGCTCGGCATCACCCGCAAGAACGTCGCCGTCTGCCGGCGCCTGCCCCTCCCGCTGGACGACGCCCTGCTGGACGCGCTCCAGGTCGAGGCCGAGGAGAAGCAGGGCGACTACCGCGTGGAGCTCTGGGACGGGGAGATCCCCGAGGAGCACCTGGCGGCCTACGGCGTGCTGCTGCGCCAGCTCGAGCTCGACGAGCCCGACGAGGACGTGGAGCACGAGGCCCCCGAGTACACGCCCGAGCGGATCCGCCTGAACGAGCAGCGGCTGCGCGAGCAGGGCATGCGCCCGATCGTCGCCGTCGCCATCGCCCCCGACGGCAGCTTCGCCGGCAACTCCGAGGTGCACGTGCACGACAACCCCGCCTCCACCCTCGGCTGGCAGGAGAACACCCTGGTCATGCCCGAGCACCGCGGGCACCGCCTCGGCCTCGCGCTCAAGGTCGCCACCCACCGCCAGCTCCGTGAGCGCGCCCCGCAGCTGACAGCGCTGGTCACCTGGAACTCGCACGTGAACCCGTGGATGATCGCCGTCAATGAGAAGCTCGGCTACCAGGTCGCCTACCGCGAGGTCGCACTCCAGGGCCGCCCCCAGCTCTGACCTCTCGACCACCGCCCCGGCGACACACCGCCCCCGCCTCGGCGGGGAGCGGACCCCCGCCCCGTATCGTCGAGCCAAGGATCCGGACGGGGGGAGCACCGTGCAGGCGAAGCACCGCAGGAAGTCGGCCGCGCGCGGCCGGCCCTCACACCAGTTCACCGTCGCGATCGCGCTGATGTCCCTGGTGATGAGCGGCGGGATGGTGACGGGCCTGGCCACCTCCGTGCTCGGCGGGGGTGCCGGCCCAGCCCCGGAGTCCGCGGTCGAGACCCTCCCCGGCGACCCCTCGAACACCACGCGCCTCGTCCACGCCGGCCGCGTCACCGGCGACATCTCCCCGAAGTCCGTGGTCGCGAGCCCCGCCGGCACCGTCATCGCGAACAACATGATGTACACCCACACCTCCACGCTGTACGACGCGACGACGCTCGAGCTCACCGCCACCGTCGCCGACACCGTGGACCTCGCCGAGTACGGGTTCCCGGATCGGGCGGGGGAGACGACCGGTGCGCCCGTCGAGGCCGTGTTCTCGCCCGACGGCGCCTACGCCTACGTCTCCCAGTACTCCCTGAAGGGCCCGGGCGCCGGCGAGACCGCGACCGACGACTGCCGGAACGGGGACGCGATCGGCAATTCCGCCGTGTACCGCCTCGACCTCGCCACGCACCAGTGGGACCAGGTCATCGAGGTGGGCCGGGTTCCGAAGTTCATCTCCCTGTCCCCGGACGGGACGGTCGCGCTGGTGTCGAACTGGTGCGACTCGACCGTGTCCGTCGTCGACCTCGCCGCCGGTGAGGAGGTGCGCCAGATCCCCGTCGACGCCGCCCCGCGCGGCTCCGTGGTGCTGCCCGACAACCGCACCGCCTACGTCACCGCGATGTATGCCGACGAGCTGTACCGGGTCGACCTCGTCACCGGCGAGAGCGAGCTCGTGCTCGAGACCGGCCGCAAGCCCCGCCACCTCGTGCTCAGCCCCGACGCGACGCGGATCTACCTCACCGAATCCGGTGCCGACCGGCTGCTCGAGCTCGACGCCGCGACCGGCGAGGTGCTGCGCGAGACCGCGACAGGCCGCGAGCCGCGCACCATGGCGATCTCCCCCGACGGCCTCGCGCTCTATGTCGTGAACTACTACGCGAACACGGTCTCCAAGTTCGATACCGCGACGATGGAGGAGATCCAGACCGTCGAGGTGGGGCAGAACCCCATCGGCATCACCTACGAGCCCACCCAGCGCCGGGTGTGGGTCGCCAACTACGCCGGCTCGATCGACGTCTTCGACGACACCGCCCCCGCAGGCGACGCGCTGACCCCGTGAGCACGCCGCGCGACCCGGTCGAGGCCGCGCTCGAGGAGGCCATCGCGCGCGGCGACTTCGACGACCTGCCCGGGGCCGGCAAGCCGCTGGACCTCCCGGACACGCACGACCCCGACTGGTGGATCAAGCAGCGCCTGGCCGGGGACGACGTGGACCGCGACGCCCTCCTGCCGCCCGTGGTGCTGCTGCGCCGCGAGTTCGAGCGCCGCGACGAGACGCTGAGCGAGCTGCAAGACGAGCAGGCCGTGCGCGACTATGCCGCCGACTTCACCGAGCGCGTCCATCAGGACCGCCGCGACAACCCCTTCCAGCACCTGCTCGCCCCGGCCTGGGACGAGGACGACGCAGTCGAGCGGTGGCGGGCCCTGCGCGCCCGGCGCGAGGCCGCGCGGCGCGCGGAGGCGCCGGCCGCTCCCCCGCCGCCCGCCCGGCCCCGTCGGCCGTGGTGGCGCTTCGGCCGACGGGCCTGACGGGCCGGCCCGCAGCTCAGCGGGCTTCCCACCCCCGCCACGCCGCCGCGACCCACTCCTCCGGGTCGACCGCCGACGGCGGGGCGCCCTGCGCCGCCAGCCACGCGCACATCGTGCGGCAGTCGTGGCGGAGGAACTCGGTGGCGTGCGGGTTCGCGATCAGGTCGATGACCTGGGGGACGTCGATGATCACGGGAGCGGGCTCGACCAGGCGCGAGTCGGCCAGGACGTTGTAGGGGGAGAGGTCGCCGTGGACCAGGCCGAGCCGGGCGAGATCGAGGACGGCGTCCCGCAGCAGGCGGGCCCAGCGTTCCGCCGTCGCGGCATCGGGGCGCGTCTCCTGCAGGCGCGGTGCGGCGACCGCCCCGTGCTCGTCGTCCGTGCCGATGAACTCCATCAGCAGCTCCGTGCCCTGGATCTGCACCGGATAGGGGACGGGCAGTCCGGCGTCCCACAGCCGTCCCAGCGTGTCGAACTCGGTGCGCGCCCACTGCCCGGCGGCGACCTGCCGGCCGAAGGCGGTGCCCTTCGCGATCGCGCGGGCCTCGCGGGTGTCCTTCCCGCGACGTCCCTCGGTGTAGGCGCTCGAGCGGTGGAAGGTGACCTGGTCGGGGTCGCGATAGCGCTTGGCGACCAGGAGCACCGCCTCGCCGGGAGCGCCGGTGAGCTGCTCCTCCGGCAGGGCGCGCTCGATCAGGAAGGCGTCGGCCTCCTTGCCGGTCTTGAGGATCCCGAGCTCGGTGTCGATCGCGCCGTCGTGCTGGACGACCCAGTCGGGGAAGGGCTGCGGGCCGCGGTCGAGGGTGTGGGCCGTCTCGGGCCAGGTGGACCAGCGCTGGTCCTCGTCGAGGTCGGGCAGGGAGAGGGACAGCATGGAGCGTGCGAAGAAGTCGTCCGAATCGAAGGACGCGGTCATGGGGGGTCTCCTGAGGGAGGGCGCCCGCTCTCAGCGGCGCGCGGGGGAGGGGAGGACGGCAGGGGTCAGCACGGTGACGCTCATCTGGTCCTCCTTCCCTCAGGGCCGGCCCATGCGGCGCGGCGACGGGGCGAGCCTATGCAGGCGCGGCCCCCGTCGCCAGCGATTATTCGGCCGGGGTCAGGACCCTGCGGGTCCCTCCGGCCACCAGCGCGGCAGCTGGGCGGCGATCCTTCTCGCGGCCGACGGAAGATCGTCCTCGTCGGAGGCGACGAAGGACGCGAACGCCGCCGCGATCCCCGCTCCGAGATAGCGCGCCGCGATGCCGTCGCCGGCGCCGGGCACCTCGATGCCGGCCGCGGTGAAGGCGTCGATCGCCAGCTGCGCCCGCTCGCGCAGCGAGTCGGTGAGCGCCGCGGTGAAGGCGTGCGCGGCGTCGGCGCCGAACAGCCTGCGGTACACCTCCCGGTGCCGGGCCAGCTCCGCGACCTGCGCATCCAGTGCGGCGCGGTAGATCTGCGAGAGCTCGGCGGGGTAGATCGCCTCGCGGATCCGCTCCTCGTCGATCGCCCCCAGATCATCGACGAGGGAGGTGAGGGCGTCGGCGATCGCGTCGTCCAGGGTCGGGAAGTGGCCGTAGAAGGTCACCCGGTGCACCTCGGCGCGGCGACACAGCTCGGCGACGGTGAGGTCGCCGAGGTCGTCCTGGGTGCGGGCCGCGTCGAGGATCGCCCCGCGGATCCGGGCGCGGGTGCGCGCCGCCCGCGGATCCGACGGGTTCCGTAGGGGACGCTGTGTCACCGGACGCTGGCCTGGCCGCCGTCGACGGGGAGCAGCTGACCGGTGATGAATCGCGAGGCCTGCGAGGCGAGGAAGACCATGACCGGGCCGAGGTCGCGGTCCGGGTCGCCGTACTTGTGGCCGAGCGCGATGGTCGCCTCGTTCATCCAGTAGTTCGCGGTGCGGCCGTCCTCGTCCAGGCGCGCGAGCGCCGCGTCGTACATCGGCGTCGCGATCGCGGGGAGGATCGCGTTCACGCGCACCCCGTCCTCGCCCCACGCCGCGGCGGCCGTGCGGGTCCAGGAGTGGACTGCGCCCTTGGAGGCCGAGTAGGCCGGGGCGATCGCCTCGGGGCGCAGGCCGGAGATCGAGCCGAAGTTGATGATCGAGCCGCCGCCGTGCGGGGCCATCAGGCGGTGCGCGGCCTGGTTGGTGAGCATCGTGCCGCGCACGTTCATCGCGAACATGAGGTCCCAGTCCTCGACGGTGACGTCCGAGGCGGTGCCGGAGCGCTGGATCGCGGCGGGGTGGGCGAGCACGTCCAGACCGCCGAGCGACTCGGCCGCCTCGTCGAAGCGGGCGTTCACGTCCGCGGCGTCGGAGACGTCGATGCGCAGGAAGTCGGCGCGGCCGGGGCCCGCGGCGGTGGCCTCGGCGGCGACCTTCTGCCCCTGCTCCACGTTGACGTCCATGCTGATCACGTCCGCGCCGGCGGCGACGTAGTTGCGCACGGTCGCGGCGCCCATGCCGCTCGCGTCGCCGGTGACGATGATGCGGTGATCGGTGAGGTCCATGAGGTTCTGCATGGGGGGGAGTCCCTTCGCTCGGTGGTGGGGCGGTCTCGGCCGCCGTCACCACTGCGCTACACCTGTAAATCTGTGGCGGTGAGCGATCGTGACCACCTCGACGAGCACCCGGTGGTCGTAGATCCGGTAGATCACCCGGTACTCGCCGCGCCGCGCCGAATGCAGCCCGGCCAGCGGGCCGACGAGCGCCTTGCCGACCCGGTGCGGATTCTCGAGGAGGGGGCCGACGAGGAACTCGTAGGCCGCGGCCGCCACCGCCTCGGGCAGCTGGTCGGTGAGGCACGGCTCGTCGAGCTCGTGACTCGCTGACACATGTTCCTCGAGAACCTCGTCCTCGACGCCGCGGACCCGCTGCGCGTCGGCCGCTTCTGGGCCGCCGCGCTCGGCGCCCGCCCCCTCACCGTCACCCCGGAGCTGTACGAGGCGCGCCTCGAACTCGGCGACGGCTGCTCCCTCGACCTCTGCATCCCGCAGGTGCCCGAGGTGACCACCTCGCCCCTGCGCCTCCACATGGACCTGCTCGGCGGGCCGCGCCAGCAGGAGATCGCCGAGCGCCTGCGCGGCCTCGGCGCCGCCGACCTCGACATCGGCCAGCAGGACGTGGCCTGGATCGTGCTCGGCGACCCCGAGCAGCTGCCCTTCTGCGTGATGGAGGAGCGCAGCGCCTACACCGGCACCGGCCCCATCGCCGCCCTGCCGCTGGACAGCGCCGACGTCGACCGCGACGCCGCCTTCTGGGCCCGCCTGACCGGCTGGACGGACGCGCCCGGCGTCGCCCCGCGCACCCTGCGCCACCCCTCCGGGCACGGACCGCTGCTCGAGCTGTGCCCCGAGCCCGCCCCGAAGCAGCCCGGGGAGAAGAACCGCGTCCACCTCGACGTGCGCCTCGAGGCGGGGGAGGACCCGGACGCGGCCGCCGCGCTCGTCGCCGAGCTCGGCGGGAGGGAGCTCGCGCACGACTGGGGAGCGCTGCCCTGGCGTGTCTACCAGGATCCCTCCGGCAACGAGTTCTGCATCCTGCCTGCGCCGTGACCGGCCGGGGCGTAGCCTCCCCCCATGTCCCGACACGATCATGAGCGCAAGGACGCGCCGCCCGCGAAGCTGGACAAGCAGGCCTACGAGAAGGAGCTCAAGCACCTGCAGTCCGAGCTCGTCGCCATGCAGCAGTGGGTGATCGAGAGCGGCGAGCGGGTCTGCCTGATCTTCGAGGGTCGCGACGCCGCCGGGAAGGGCTCGGCGATCAAGCGGATCACCCAGTACCTCAACCCCCGCCACACCCGCGTGGTCGCGCTGCCCGCGCCGACGGAGCGGGAGAAGACCCAGTGGTACTTCCAGCGCTACGTCCCGCACCTGCCCGCGGCCGGGGAGATCGTCATCTTCGACCGCTCCTGGTACAACCGTGCCGGGGTGGAGCGGGTGATGGGCTTCGCCACCGAGGTCCAGTACCACCGCTTCCTGCGCCAGGCCCCCGACTTCGAGCGGATGCTCATCGAGGACGGGATCCGGTTGATCAAGTACTGGTTCTCCGTCTCCGACGAGGAGCAGGAGGCGCGGTTCCGCTCCCGGGCCGACGACCCGATGCGCCGCTGGAAGCTCTCCCCGATGGACGTGGAGTCCATCGCCCGCTGGGAGGACTACTCCCGCGCGAAGGACGCGATGTTCGCGGCCACCGACCTGCCCGGAGCCCGCTGGGTCACGGTCGAGAGCGAGGACAAGAAGCGCTCCCGGATCAACGTCATCCACGACATCCTCCAGCGCGTCTCCTGGGAGTATGTGGAGCCCCAGAAGATCGAGATCCCCACGCGCCCGGCCGAGCGGGACACCGACTACGAGCGCCCCGACCGCAGCTCGCTCGAGTACGCCGAGGACGTCGCCTCCGCGCTCGAGCGGAAGAAGCCGGCGAAGAAGAAGCCCGCGAAGAAGTCGGCGACGAAGGGCTGACCGCCCGCGCTCACCACCGGCTCACCACCGCCTCACCGCTGTGCGGCGAGCCGCCCCGCCACGACCGTCGCGAGCACCTCGGTCTCCCGCAGCCGTGCCCCGGCCTCCCGGGCCGCGCCCTCGACCATGAGCCCGTCCGCGCCGACGGGCACGTCGTCGAACAGGGTCGCGTCCTCCACGAGGACCACGTCGGCCGCGCCCCCGACCTCCAGCGCCGCCACCCCGTCGGTCGAGGCGGCGAGGGCCTCGCGCGGCTGGAGCTGCTGACCGGGATGCCAGGCCGGCCGCTCGTCGGCGCTGCGGTGCACGGCTGCGGCCATGGCGAGCCACGGGTCCAGCGGCGCGACCGGCGCATCCGAGCCGAGCACGAGCGGCACCCCGGCGCTGACCAGGTCCCGCAGGCGGAACGCCTCGCCGCCGCGGCCCGGCCACAGCGCCTCGGTCGCATCCCGGTCGTCCAGCAGGTGCGCGGGCTGGACCGAGGCCACGACCCCGAGCGAGGCCATCGCGGTGACGTCCGCATCGGTGAGCATCTGGGCGTGCTCTATGCGGGCGGGGATCCCCACCTCGCCGATCGCGGCGAGGGCGAGCTGCGCGGCGGCGTCGCCGATCGCGTGCACCGCCGCGGTGAGGCCGCGCGCGCTCGCGTCCGCGAGGGCCTCGCGCAGCGCCTCGGGGCCGACGGACAGCACCCCGTGACCGGTGTAGCCGTGCCCGTCGGAGTAGGCCTCGCGGGTGTACGCCGAGTGGGAGCCGAGGGCGCCGTCGACGATCACCTTCAGCGGGCCCATGGTCACGAGCCCGGACCCGCCCAGCACCGTCCCCGTCGGCCCCGGCGCGGCCGCCAGCTCCGCCGGGTACACGGCGGTGCGGATCCGCATCCGCGGGGAGCGCTGCGGCCACTCCTCCCAGGGCCGGCCCCACTCCATGTCCACGAGCCCCACCACCCCGCGCTGCAGGGCCTGGCGCTGCATCATCGCGGTCCCCGCCCGGATCGCGTCGGCGACGCCGGGCAGTTCGGGCAGGCGCGGCGCGAGCGCGAACCACTCCTCCTCGGCGACCACGCCGTCGCGCGGGGGCAGGCCGAGCGCCCGCAGGGCCGACGAGTTCAGCCAGGCATGGTGGGCGTCGCCGCCGATCAGCACCGTCGGCACCGCGCCGGTCGCCTCGTCGAGCGCAGGCACCGTCGGCGGGACCGCGAGGTCCACGAGCCGGTGGCCGAAGCCGACCAGCGCCGCCTCCCCGCCGGAGGCCCACTCGCGCCGGGCCGCGAGCTCGGCGCGCACGAGCTCCAGGATCACGCCCACGCTGCCCGCCCCGCTTGTGTCGAGCCGGGCATGGGCCTGGGAGAGCTGGCCGGTGTGCACGTGCTGGTCCCAGAGCCCCGGCAGCGCGAGGGCGCCGCCGCCGTCGAGCACCTCCTCGCCCGCCTCCCGCGCGAGGGACGGGCCGATCCCGGCCAGCAGACCGTCCCGCACCCGCAGGTCCACGAGGCCCCGGCCATGAAGTCGCACCTGTCTGATCAGCACCGATCCAGCGTAGCCGGGCAGGAGCGATGACAGCTGTCATGGCGAGGTCATGATCGCGGGGACTGGGGTGGGCGCCGCCCGCACGGGAGGCTCCTTCCATGATCACCAGCGCCGCCCCCGCCCTCGAGCTCACGGGACTGACCAAGTCCTTCGGCGAGCTCACCGCCGTCGACCACCTCGACCTCACCGTCCCCCGCGGGCAGATGCTCGCGCTCCTCGGCCCCAACGGCGCCGGGAAGTCCACCACCACCGAGATGATCCTGGGGCTCGTCACCCCGGACGCCGGCACCGTCGCCGTGTGCGGCACCGCTCCCGCGCTCGCCGCCCAGGAGGGCCGCGTCGGCGCGATGCTCCAGAACGGCACCCTCCTCGAGGACGTGCCCGTGCGGCTGCTGCTGTCGCTGGTCGGCGGGGTGTGCGCCCATCCGCTCGCGATGGACGACGTCATCGAGCGGGCCGACATCTCCGCCCTGCTGCGCAAGAACACCTCCCGCCTCTCCGGCGGCGAGGCGCAGCGCGTCCGCTTCGCCCTGGCCCTGCTGCCCGACCCCGAGGTGATCCTGCTGGACGAGCCGACGGTCGCCATGGACGTCGAGACCCGCCGCCGCTTCTGGGAGCGGATGCGCGCCGTCGCCGCCGAGGGCCGCACCGTCGTCTTCGCCACCCACTACCTCGAGGAGGCCGACCAGGAGGCCGGGCGCGTGGTCGTCATGGACCGCGGCCGCATCGTCGCCGACGGCACCGGCACCGCGATCAAGGAGCGCATCGGCGGGAAGGTCCTCACCCTCTCCCTCGCCGGCGGGGACGCCGTTGATCACGATGCCGCCGAGCCGCTCGGCCGCCTCGCCGGCGTCACCGCCGTGGACCTCCTCGAGGACGGCAGGATCCGCCTGGCGAGCAGCGACTCCGACGCCACCCTGCGCGCCCTCTTTGCCACAGGCGGCCCCGCCACCACCGGCGCCGTCCGCGACATCGCCGTCGCCACCCCGAGCCTCGAGGATGCGTTCCTCCAGCTCACCGCCCACTGATCGCCCGAGACCACACGGAGTCCCCCCATCACTGCCCTGCCCGCCACCGCCCCGTCGGCCGCCCTCGCCCCCGAGGCCGTCCGCACCGTCCCCCAGAGCGTCCGCACCGCCCGCTACGCCCTCGCCACCACCCGCACCACGCTGCGCAACGGCATGTTCGTGTTCTTCACGGTCGCGCTGCCGGTGCTGATGTTCCTCATGTTCAACCAGATCTTCGGCCAGGAGCTCAGCGGCGAGGACGGCCAGAGCGTCGGCACCTTCATCATGGTGCGCATGGCCGCCTACGGCGGTCTCGGCGCCGCCCTGAACGCCGGCGCCATGATCCAGATCGAACGCGCCAACGGCTGGCTGCGCCAGCTGATGGTCGCCGGCCTCCAGCCGCGCAGCTTCGTGGTCGGCAAGCTCGCCGCCGCCATGGTCGTGGTGCTCCCGGCCCTGTTCGGCGTGTTCCTCGCCGGGATCCTGCTGGCCGGCGTCGACCTCAGCGGTCCCGAGCTGCTGCGCTCCCTGCTCGCCCTGTGGGTCGGGATGGTGCCGCTGGTGCTCATGGGTCTCGGGATCGGCCTGGCGCTCAAGCCCAGCGCCGTCGGCGCCGTGACCACCATCGGGATGATGCTGCTCGCCGTCGCCGGCGGCCTCTGGTTCCCCTACGACATGTTCCCGACCTGGCTGCAGACCGTCGCCCGGTTCCTGCCCACCTACTGGCTCGGCGAGCTCGGGACCTGGGGGATCCTCGGCGGGGACCTGCCGATGCGGGGCGTGCTCACCCTCGCGGCCTGGACGCTCGGCCTCGCGATCGCCTGCGCGATGCTGCTGCGCCGCGCCGCCCGACGTGCCTCCAGGCGCTGAGCGGGGGAGACTGTGCCCATGATCGTCGCGACGCCGCAGCGCCGGGAGGCCGAGCCGCCCGAGTACCCGCGGACCCTGCGCGGCGTCCACCGGGCCGCCCGCGACTCGGGCTCGATCGCCTTCACCGCGCCGTCGCTGCTGTTCCTGCTGTACATCATCATCCCCGCCTGGGGAGCTCTGCCGCTGTGGCAGGCGCTCGCCGTCACCGCGCTGTGCCTCCCCTACTCGGTGCTGTTCGTGTACACCATCGGTGCCCGTTCCTATCCGGTGCGCGACCGTCTCCTCTGGCTCGGCGCAAGCTGGGTCGTGGTGGCGCTGATCGGGTTGATCATCGGCGTGGACATCCTCTACATGGTGATGTTCGTGCAGGTCATGCACGCCATCCTGGTGCCGCTGCGAGGGGCCCGCGTCGTCGTGCCCCTCCTCGGCCTCGTCGTGGTCGTCATCGCCGTGCTGCACGAGCAGCCGATCGCGATCGTGCTCGCCCTCGTCGGCCTCGTGTTCGCGCTGAGCCTTGCCGAAGGGGTGGAGCGGGAGATCCTCAAGGACCGCCTCGATGCGGCCGAGCGGCGCAGCGCGAACCTCGCCGTCGCCGCTGAGCGCGAGCGCATAGGCCGGGACCTCCACGACATCCTCGGCCACTCCCTGACCACCATCACCGTCTCCGCCCAGCTCGCCCAGCGCCTGCTGGAGTCCGACCCGGACGCCGCCCGCACCCAGCTCGCCGAGATCGAGCGGATCTCCCGCCAGTCCCTCGCCGACGTGCGCACCACCGCCTCGGGCATGCAGCAGGTCCGCGCCGCCACCGAGATCGCCTCCGCCCGCAGCGTCCTGCTCGCCGCCGGCATCGAGGCCGACGTCCCCGCGGCCCTGCCCGCCTTGGACGACGAGCGCTCCGAGCTGTTCGGCTACGTGCTGCGCGAGGGCGTCACCAACGTGGTCCGCCACTCCCGCGCCACCCGCGCCACGCTGCGCGTCACGGAGGAAGAGGTGGAGGTCGCCGACGACGGCGTCGGCATCCCCGCCGGCCGCGCGCGCACGGGACTTGCCGGCCTCGAGGCCCGCGTCGCCGAGGCCGGCGGCACCCTCACCGTCGACACCGGGCCCGACGGCACCCGACTCATCGCCCGCCTCGAGGAAGGCACCCCATGACCCTGCGCATCGCTCTCGCCGACGACCAGGCCCTGCTGCGCAGCGGGCTCGCCGCCCTGCTGCGCCTGGAGAACGACCTCGAGGTCGTCGCCGAGGCCGCCACCTGCGCCGAGGCCCTCGACGCGGTCCGGGAGACGCGGCCCGACGTGCTCCTGCTCGACGTCCAGATGCCGCCCGGCGAGTCGGCCGACGGGACCGTCGGCCCCGAGGACGGCCTCGGCGTCGCCGAGCGGCTGCGCGAGGACGGCGGGCCCACCCGCATCATCGTGCTCACCACCTTCGGGCGGGCCGGATATCTGCGCCGCACCCTCGAGGCGGGGGCCGACGGGTTCATGGTCAAGGACGCGCCCGTGGAGCGGCTCGTCGACGCGATCCGCCGCGTCCACCAGGGGCTGCGGGTGGTGGACCCGGAGCTCGCCGCCCAGTCCCTCGCCGCCGGCCCCAACCCCCTGACCGCCAAGGAGACCGAGGTGCTGCGCGCCGCCTCGGCCGGCGGCACCACCACCGACATCGCCGCGCGCGTGTTCCTCTCCGAGGGCACCGTGCGCAACCACATCTCCTCCGCGATCGGGAAGCTCGGGGTCACCAACCGCGCCGAGGCCGTGAGGACCGCCTCGGACAGCGGCTGGATCTGAGGGATTCCCTCCTGACGCGCGTACCCTGCCGGGGTGGACGCGATCCAGGCACTGCTGGGCGCGCTGATCGACATCAGCGTGCCGGCCTTCGCCATCGCCTCCATGCTCTCCATGGGCCTGCGCACCCCGCTGCGCGCCTTCCGCAACCAGCTGCGCGACCGCCGCACCGTCTTCGCGGTGCTCGGCGCGAACTTCGTGGTGGTCCCGGCGGTGGGCACCCTGCTCATCTGGATCCTGAACGGCCTGCTCCCGCACCAGATCGGGGAGGGCTTCATCATCGCGCTGTGCGCGGCGGGCGCCCCCTTCGTGCTGCAGCTCGGCGCGATGGCCCGCATCCCCTACGGCGAGACCGCCGGGCCCATGGCCGTGCTGCTGCTCGGCTCGATCGTGTTCATGCCGCTCGTGGTGCCCTTCCTGCTCCAGGACATCTCCGTGCACGGCTGGGCCGTCGCCCGCCTGCTGCTGGGCACCATGCTCGCCCCGATGATCGCCGGGATCGTGATCGCCGCCGTGTTCCCGAGCCGGTCCGACCAGCTCGCGAGGATCGCCGGCTCCGTCGCCGCGGTCTCCGCCGTGCTCATGTTCCTCTCCGGCTTCGGCGCGAACTCCGGCCTGGTCCTCGAGCTGATCCTCTCCCCGGTGCTGCTGGTCCCGGTGGGGCTCGTGGCCCTCTCCTTCGTCACCGGCCGCGTCGCCGGCGACCTCGCCGGGGACACCCTCACCGTCCCCGACGGCCCCGCCATCCTCACCTCTCAGCGCAACATCGCCGCCGCGCTGCTCGTAGCCCGCACCGGCGCGGACTCCAGCGCCGACACCGGCTCGATCGTCGTCGCGATCCTGCTGCTGAGCGCGGTGGGCTTCGCGATGCTCGTGCCCTACGCGCTGGCGACCGGCGTGGTCCGGCGGAAGCGGGCGGGGGAGAGCACCTCCCTCGGCGTGCTGCTCGGCGTGGTGGGGCCGAAGAGCGACTGAGCCTGAGCCTGAGCCTGAGCCTGAGCCTGAGCCCGGGACCGACGTCCGCTCACTCACACTCCGCCCCTGCCCCCTCCCTCCCGCGCAGGCCTCGCCCTACCCTGCTGTGGTGTCTGCCCTCCTGCGCATCGTGCGCTTCACCCGCGCCCTCGCCCCGCTGTACTCCGCGGTCATCCTCTGCTCGGTCCTGACCTCCGCCGCATCCCTGGCGGTGCCCTTCCTCATCGGCCACGCGACCGACACCGTCGCCGGCGCCGTCGGCGGGCAGACCGCCACCGGTGCCGCCGTGCGCACCGTCGTCCTCATCGCCGCCGCCGTGCTCCTCGCCGAGCTCGCGCAGACCGTGGTCTCCAACATCGGCGGCTGGTTCGGCGACGTGATGAGCAACCGCATGCGCACGATCCTCTCGGTGCGCTACTACGAGAAGCTGCTCCACCTGCCCCAGCGCTGGTTCGACGGCGAGATCACCGGCACGATCGTGGCGCGGCTGAACCGCTCGATCACCGAGATCACCAACTTCGCGAAGACCATGTCCAACTCCTTCGCGTCGATGCTCATCACCACCGTCGCCGTCCTCGCCATCAGCGCCTGGTACGCGTGGCCGCTCGCGCTGCTGCTGCTCATCGTGTTCCCCGTCTACGTGTGGCTGACCTCGCTGACCTCGGTGAAGTGGCAGAAGCTCGAGGGGGAGAAGAACGAGCAGGTCGACATCGCCTCCGGCCGCTTCGCCGAGGTGATCGGGCAGATCCGCGTGGTGAAGTCCTTCGTGCGCGAGCGCGGCGAGCTCGCCGACTTCTCCCGCCGCTTCGCCTCCACCGACGCCACCACCCGCGCCCAGTCCACCCACTGGCACAGGATGGACGTGATCCGTCGGGCGTTCCTCAACGTCATCTTCTTCGGCATCTACGTGATCATCTTCGTGCGCACCGTGCAGGGCGCCTTCACCCTCGGTGAGATGGTGCTGCTCGTGCAGCTGATGGGCATGGCCAAGGCCCCGGTGCAGTCCATGAGCTGGGTCATCGACTCCGCCCAGCGCGCGATCGCCGGGTCCAAGGACTACTTCCGCGTCATGGAGACCGAGGTCGACCCGCGCACCGCGGCGATGCTCGCCCGGCGCGGCACGGGTGCGGAGGCCGAGGTGATCAGCGCCGCCGGCGGGACCGGCACGGCAGATCGTGAGATCACGGCCGACGGGGGCACGGCGGGCGAGCGCGCCCCCGAGGCCCCGTCGGCCGCCGTCGCCACGATCGACCCGGTCCCCGGCGCGCCCGTGGTCGCCTTCCGCGACGTGTCCTTCGCCTACGAGGACGGGGAGGACGTGCTGCACGGCATCGACTTCACCATCGACCGCGGCGAGAAGGTCGCGCTCGTGGGCGAGTCCGGCGGCGGCAAGTCCACGATCGTGAACCTGCTGCTGGGGCTCTACGAGCCGCGCTCGGGCGCGGTCGAAGTGGTGGGCCGCTCCAACGCGGACCTGCCGCTGGACGAGCTGCGCTCCCGCATCGGCGTCGTCTTCCAGGACGCCTCCCTGTTCTCCGGCACCATCCGCGAGAACATCGCCTACGGCCGGCCGGGCGCGAGCGACGAGGAGGTCCTGGACGCGGCACGGCGCGCCAACGCGGAGACCTTCGTGCGCCGCTTCCCCGACGGCTTCGACCAGGTGATCGGCGAGCGGGGCCTGAAGCTGTCCGGAGGTCAGCGCCAGCGCATCGCGGTGGCCCGCGCGATTCTCAAGGACGCCCCGGTGCTGGTGCTGGACGAGGCGACCTCCGCCCTGGACACCAAGGCCGAGATCCAGGTGCAGAAGGGCCTGGACGAGCTGATGACCGGGCGGACCTCGCTGATCATCGCCCACCGACTCTCCACGATCGCGGGCGTGGACCGCATCGTCACCCTGCGCGACGGGCACGTGGACGAGATCGGCTCCCCGGCCGAGCTCGCCGCGAGCGGCGGCATCTACGCCCAGCTGCTGTCCCTGCAGAACTCCGGCGACAAGAAGCGCCTGGCGAAGTACGACATCACCGGCTGAATCACCGGCTGAGCCTCACCGCAGCAGCCGCGGCACCACCCGCACCAGCACCACCATCCCCACCAGCTCGACCAGGGTCTGGGTGACCACGGCCGCGGGGACCAGGGAGCCCGGTGCCGCGAGCGCGAGCGGCAGCACCACGAGCGAGTTGCGGGTGGCGCCGGAGAAGGTGACGGCGCGGGCGGCAGGCGTGTCCAGGCGCGCCGCCCGCGCGACGAGCACCCCCATGGCGACGGCGAGCACGAGGTATCCGGCATAGAGCGGGACGAGCGCGAGCAGGGCACTGCCCGCACCGAGCACCCGCGGGGTCTGCGAGGCGACCACGAGCGCCAGCGCCAGCATCATGAGCGGCACCATCGCGGGGGACAGGTCCCGCCGCGGTGCGAGGCGCTGCAGCAGCGCCGCGGCACCGAGCGGCAGCAGCACCAGCAGGACCAGGGCGCGCAGGAAGGGACCCGCCTCGATCATCCCGGTCGCCGTGCCGCCGCCGAGCAGCGGCACCAGCACCGGCAGGGCGAGCAGCTGGGCCAGCATGAGCAGCGGGGTCGCGGCCAGCAGCTTCTCGTGGGCGCCGCGGGCGAGCGCCGTGAACACCACGACGTAGTCGATGCACGGCGCCAGCAGCACCAGCAGCGCCCCGAGCAGCAGCTCGGGGGAGCCGGTGAGGGGCCGGGTCACGGCCCACACGATCACGGGCACCACGAGGAGGTTCAGCGCGAGCAGGGCGAGCAGGAAGCGTCCGTCGCGCAGCGCCCCGCGCAGATGCGTGAGGGGGATGCCGTGGAAGGTGATCAGCAGCAGCGCCGCGATCGCGGGCTCCACTGCGACCTCGAGCACCGGCCCGGCGCCCGGCGCCGTCGCCGCGAGCACGGCCCCCAGCACCGCCCCCGCGAGGATCGCGAGCAGGTAGAGCGGGACCTGGCGCCGTTCGAGCATCTGCTGCAGACGGCCGGAGGTCATGGCGGGAACTGTAGCCGGGTGCCCCCACCCAGCGAGTCGTCGGGACCGGGCGCTACGATGGCTCCGATCACACGCTCGGGGGCGACAAGGAGCTCACTCATGGGATTCATCCAGGCATTCAAGGGCGCTGTCGGCGGGATGCTCGCCGATCAGTGGAAGGACTTCCTCACCGTCCCGAACGGCCTGCCGCAGACGGCAGCGCTGTTCCCGGCGGTCCCGCAGGGCACCAACGCCGGGCGCGGCTCGAACACCCGCGGCTCGGAGAACGTCATCACCAACGGCTCCAAGATCCTCGTGCCCCAGGGGTACGGGCTGATCAGCGTGGTGGACGGCCGCGCGACGGGCCTGATCACCGAGGCCGGCGGCTACGAGTTCAACGACTCGAGCCCGGACTCCCGCTCCGTCTTCGCCGGGGACGACCTGCTCGCCTCCACCATCGGCACCTCCTGGGAGCGGTTCAAGTACGGCGGCCGCCCCACCTCGCAGCAGCTCGCCTTCTACGTGAGCCTCAAGGAGATCCCGGACAACCGCTTCGGCACCCAGTCGGAGATCTACTGGGACGACGCGTACCTCAACGCCCAGGTCGGCGCGGTCACCCGCGGCTCGTACACGCTGCGGATCATCGACCCGCTCCTGTTCGTGCACAACTTCGTGCCCGCCTCGTTCATCTCCGCGAACGCGCCGGTGTTCGACTTCTCCGACCCGGACAACGCCGCCGGGAACCAGATGTTCCAGGAGGTCGTCGGCTCCCTCGCCCAGGCGTTCTCCCGCTACACCAACGATCCCGACAAGGGCAATCGCATCTCCCGCATCCAGGGCGACTCCGTGGGCTTCGCCCAGTCGCTCTCCGCGGCGGTCGAGGAGAACTACCGCTGGTCCAGCGACCGCGGCCTCGCGATCGTGAAGACCGCGATCGTCTCGATCGAGTACGACCAGCGCACCCGCGAGCTGCTCGCGGACGTGCAGAAGGCCGATGCCCTCTCCGGCGCCCGCTCGCAGTCCTTCCTCAATCAGGCCACCGCCCGCGGTGTCCAGGCGGCGGGGGAGACCGGCGGCGGCGCGGGCCTGGCGATGTTCGGCGCGGGCGCCGGCGCCGCGGGCGGGCTCGTGAATCCCGTCCAGCCCTGGGCCCCGCCCGGGCAGCAGGGCGCGCCCCAGCAGCAGGGCGCCCCGGCGCAGGGCGAGCAGGCGCAGGCCGCTCCCGCGCGGGAGGATCCGGTCGCCAAGCTCGCCCAGTACAAGCAGATGCTGGACCAGGGCCTGATCAGCGAAGAGGACTACGAGGCCGCCAAGAAGGCCGCGCTGGGCCTCTGAGCACCCCTCGATGACGCAGCCGCCGCAGGACCCGCAGTGGGCACGCCCGGGACAGCACCCGGGGGTGCCCTCCGGCGCGCCCGCGCCCGGGCCTGCGGGACCGCCGGACCCCACGGGCGCGCCGAGCAGCGCCCCGCCGCCCATGCCCCAGTGGCCGGGCGGCCAGCAGGGCGGGCAGGCCCCGTCGGCCGACGGGCCCTCGCAGATGCTCGGCGACGAGGCGCTGGCCGATGCCGCCGAGGCGGCGCTCGGGCACTCGACCGACCGCATCATCGACACCAGCACCGGCCGCGCGGACGGTCTGGACAAGTGCCCCCGCTGCGGCAGCACGGACATCCACTACTCGCTGTCCGCCAAGGCGCTGGTGTGCTCGTACTGCCGGCACACCTGGAACGAGGCGAATCTCGAGCAGACCTACGGGCTGGACTCCTCGATCGCGGACCTGCGCGGGCACACCATGGCCTCGGGCACCGCGAACGTCCGCGAGGACCTCACCACCGTCACCATCAAGTGCCAGGGCTGCGGCGCCGAGGTCGTCATCAACGTCTCCGAGCAGCTCCAGGCCCGTTGCCACTGGTGCCGCCAGACCCTCTCGATCAACTCGCAGATCCCCAACGGCGCGGTGCCGGACGCGGTGCTGCCCTTCCAGCTCACGCGCGAGGAGGCGGTCGCCCGGATCGACGAGTTCGCCGGGAAGCGCAAGGCCTTCGCCCACGGCCGCTTCAAGGCCGAGTTCGTGCCCGACAACGTCATGGGCGTGTACATCCCGTACCTGGTCGTGGACGGGAACATGCACGCGGTGCTGCGCGGCACCGGCGAGGTCACCACCCGCCAGTACACGGTCTCGCGCAAGGTCGGGGACCGCACCGTCCACGAGACCTACTACGACGCGGACGTCTACTCGGTCCAGCGCGCCTTCGACCTGCTGGTGGACGACCTGGCCGTCGAGTCCGCGAGCCGCTTCGACTCGGACGACAACCGCCTGGCCACCAACAACGTCCTGGACGCCGTCCAGCCCTATGACGTCGAGAACGCGGTCGCCTACAACCCCAACTACCTCAAGGGCTTCACCTCCGAACGGCGCGACCTGAACATCCGCGACGTCGACGCGGACGTGGAGGAGCGGTTCCTCGCGATCGCGCGGGCGAAGGCCGTGCCCACCGTCAGCCGCTACGACCGCGGGGTGCGCTGGGAGGAGGAGGGGGTGGCCGTGCACGGCACCCGTTGGGTGTCGGTCTACGTGCCCGTGTGGCTGTACAGCTACGCCGACTCGGCCCGGACCGCCGGCTCGCTCGTGCACTACATCGCCGTCAACGCTCGCACCGGCACCACGATGGGCTCCGTGCCCGTCTCCCACCCGAAGATCTTCGCGCTCGCCTGCGCCGCCGGCTCTGTGGCCGCGGTGCTCGCCGGGATCGTCGGCTTCGGCATGTACTTCACCTGAGGGGGAGAGATGATCACACTGCTGGCCGACCTGGCCGCGGACCCGGGCGTCACCACCCTGCTGGCCGGGAGCAGCGACGACGGCATCGCCGGGATCGCCTTCCCCTTCCTCGCCGGGCCCGCCGTGTTCGCCGCGGTGTACGGCGGGATCTACCGCTACTACCGCAACACCGACAAGCGCCACCAGTTCGAGAAGCAGACCGACGTGAAGGTCGGCAACCTCAAGGCCCAGGACCGCAAGCGCGGCTCCAACAACCGCCAGAAGAGCCGGTCGATGAACGGACGCAACAGCACCGACCACCTCCAGCGCGTCCGCCGTATCAGGGTCGACTGAGATGGGCGCCGCCCACGACGCGATCGTCGTCGGCGCGGGCCTGGCGGGCCTGGTCGCCGCGACCGAGCTCGCCGGCGCCGGGCGCCGCGTGCTGCTGCTGTAGCGCGAGGGCGAGCAGGACCTCGGCGGACAGGCCTGGTGGAGCTTCGGCGGGCTCTTCCTCGTCGACTCCCCGGAGCAGCGCCGCCTCGGCATCCGCGACAGCCTCGAGCTCGCCCGCCAGGACTGGCGGGGCTCGGCCGGCTTCGACACCCCCGAGGACCACTGGCCCCGACGCTGGGCCGAGGCCTACCTCGACTTCGCCGCGGGGGAGAAGCGCGCCTGGCTGCGCGGCATGGGGCACCGGATCTTCCCCGTCGTCGGCTGGGCCGAGCGCGGCGATGGCCGCGCCGAGGGCCACGGCAACTCCGTGCCCCGCTTCCACATCACCTGGGGCACCGGCCCCGGCGTGCTCGAGCCCTTCCTCACCCGCCTCGCTGCGCACCGCGGGACCGGGCGGATCACGCTCGCCACCCGCCGCGCGGTCGAGGAGCTGCTGGTCGAGGACGGGCGCGTCGTCGGGGTGCGCGGCAGCCTCCTCGCGGCCGACGGGACCCCGCGCGGGGTCGCCTCGACCCGCGAGGTCACCGGCGAGTTCGAGGAGCGGGCCGCGGCGGTCGTCGTCACCACCGGTGGCATCGGCGGGAACGCGGGGCTCGTGCGGCAGGTGTGGCCGGGCGACCTCGGGACCATGCCGGAGGGCGTCGTGCACGGGGTGCCCGCGAGCGTCGACGGCGCCGGCATGCTCGCCGCCGAGCGGGCCGGCGGGCGCTGGATCCACCGCGAGCGGATGTGGCACTACACCGAGGGCGTGCGCAACTGGGACCCCGTCTGGCGCGGGCACGGGATCCGGATCCTGCCCGGCCCGTCCTCCCTGTGGGTCGACGCCCGCGGCAGGCGACTGCCCGCCCCCGCCTTCCCCGGCTTCGACACCACCGCCACCCTGCGCCACCTGCGCACCACCGGCCACGACCACTCCTGGTTCGTGCGCACCCCGGCGATCATCGCCAAGGAGTTCGCGCTCTCCGGCAGCGAGCAGAACCCCGACCTCACCGGCCGCGACTGGGGCCAGGTGCTCGGCCGGGTGAAGCCCGGCGCGCCCGGGCCCGTGCAGGCCTTCCTCGACCTCGGCGAGGACTTCCTCCAGGCCGGCAACGTGCCCGAGCTCGCCGCGAGCATGAACGCCCTCGTGGGGGCGAGCCTCATCGACGCCGCCGAGCTCGGCCGCGTGATCCGGGCGCGGGACGCCGAGATCGTGAACCGCTTCTCGAAGGACGCGCAGCTCACCGCGCTCCGCGGCGCGCGGCAGTACCTCGGCGACCGGCTGATCCGCACCGCCGCCCCGCACCGCCTCCTGGACCCGCGCGCCGGCGGACTGATCGCGGTGCGCCTGCACGTGCTGCTGCGCAAGACCCTCGGGGGACTGGAGACCGACCTCGGCGGGCGCGTGCAGCGCGGCGACGCGCTCGGCGGCTCCGCCGGAGGCGCCGTGCCCGGGCTGTACGCGGCGGGGGAGGTCAGCGGCTTCGGCGGCGGAGGGATGCACGGCCACAACGCGCTCGAGGGCACCTTCCTCGGCGGCTGCCTGTTCAGCGGTCGCCAGGCCGCCCGCGGCGTCCTCGCAGACCTGGGGTGAGGCTCAGCTCCCGTCAGTCCTCGCCGGTGCGCTCGGCGCCGGGCAGCAGGATCGTGGAGAAGTCGTCCTCGCCGTGACCGGCCGCGATCTCGGCGTCGAGCGAGGCGAGCGCGCCGCGCAGGGCCGGCAGGTCCGACCCCGGGCGGGGGCCGGCGTCGTCGGAGGTGCTCGCCCCGGCCGCTCCGTCCACCGTCGCGATCATGAGCCGGGCGTCCTTCGCGATGGCGTTCGCAGTGAAGTCCCCGCCCTCGGTGGTGCGCTCGCCGCGCACGAACGGCCCCTTCATCCCGGCGATGAATGCGAGCCCGGTCGAGCCGAGCATGTCCAGGGTCTCCTCGGCGGAGGCGCCGCAGGCCTCGCCGAGCGCGAGCGCCTCCCGCAGACCCTGCGCGCTCACCGCGAGGGCCAGGTTCGCCAGCAGCTTCCCGGTCGCCGCGGCACGTCCGGAGGCCACGCCCCGCAGCCGCTCCGGATCCGCCCACGGCGCCACCAGCTCCATCACCGCGCTGCGCCGCGCCTCATCGGGGGTGCCCACGTACACGCCGAGCTTCCCGTTGCGCGCCGGGCCGAGCGTGCCGACCACGGGCACGCCCACATAGGTGGGAACCGCGGCGGCGAACTCGTCGGCGTCCGCGGGGGAGACGGTGGTGGTGTCCACCCAGGTGATGCCCTCGGGGATCAGGCCGGGGCCCGTGATCGTCCCGCGCACCGCGTCCGGACCGAACAGGGAGGTGACCACCAGGTCCGCCCCGTCGACCGCCTCCGCGGCGGTGGCGGTGACCGTCGCGCCCGCCTCGGCGAGGCGCGCGGTGCGCTCGACGGTGCGGTTCCACACCGTCAGCTCGTGGTCGGGAAGCAGGTGGAGGGCCAGTTCGGTGCCCATGCGGCCGGTGCCGAGGAACGCGATTCTCATGCCCTCCATCCTCGCACCGACACCGCCGCGCGGGCGGGTCGTTCGGCAGGCGGGCGGTGTCGGGGCGGGGGAGCGTTCCCTGTCGCCCTTCTCGTCCGCGGTGCACAATGGAGGGCATGACTCCCCGTGTCACCCGTCGAAGCGCACTCGTCGCGGCAGCCGCCGCAGGGATCGGGTTGCCGAGCGCAGCCGCCGCCGCCCAGCCCGCCGCCGCCCACGCCGCCCACGCCGGGAACGACAAGTTCCAGAACATCCGGGTCGCGACCTACAACATCTCGCTGAACCGGCCGCGGCAGGGGCAGCTGCTCGAGGACCTCGCCACCGGTGAGGACGCCCAGATCCGGGCGGTCGCCGAGGTCATCCAGCTGAACAACCCCGACATCATCCTGCTCAACGAGTTCGATCACGACGACGAGGGCCGCGGCGTGGACCTGTTCCGCCGCAACTACCTCGAGGTCCCGCAGAACGGCACGAGCCCCGCCTTCTACCGCTACGCCTATACCGGCCCGGTCAACACCGGTGTCCCGTCGGGCCTGGACCTGAACCGCGACGGGACCGTGGGCGGTCCGGACGACGCCTGGGGCTTCGGCGAGTTCCCGGGCCAGTACGGGATGGTCGTCCTCTCGCGCTACCCGATCCTCACCGAGCAGGTGCGCACCTTCCAGAACCTGCGCTGGGCGGACATGCCGCAGAACCTGCTGCCCACCGAGTTCTACGGCCCCGAGATCTCCCCGCAGCTGCGCCTGAGCTCGAAGTCCCACTGGGACGTGCCCGTGCAGATCGGCAGCTCCGTGCTGCACGTCCTCGCCGCGCACCCCACCCCGCCGAGCTTCGACGGTCCGGAGAAGCGCAACCAGCGCCGCAACCATGACGAGATCCGCCTGTGGGCCGACTACCTCCGGCCCGGGAAGACCTCCCGCTGGATCGTCGACGACGCCGGCACGGCCGGGGGACTGGACCCCAGTGCCGCCTTCGTCATCCTCGGCGACTACAACTCCGACCCGGTGGACGGCGACTCGTGGCCCGGCGCGATCGACCAGCTGCTGAACCACCCCCGCATCCAGGACCCGACGCCGCGCAGCGCGGGCGGGGCCGAGGCCGCGCAGCTCCAGGGCGGCGCGAACGCGGACCACGAGGGCGACCCGGCGCTGGACACCGCGGACTTCAACGACGCCCCCTCACCCGGCAACCTGCGCGTGGACTTCGTGCTGCCAGCCCGGAGCCTCCAGGTCGCCTCCTCCGCCGTGTACTGGCCCGCCCAGGGCACCCCCGGCAGTGAGCTGACCGGCACCTACCCGTTCCCCACCTCGGACCACCGCCTGGTCCGCGTGGACCTGCAGATGAAGACCGCCTGACCCGATGAGCGAGAGCCTGCCCCCGATCATCGACGTCGCCCGCCTGCACGAGCTGCTCGACGAGCCGGGCGAGGGACCGCTCCTGCTGGACGTGCGCTGGGCGCTGGACGGCTCCACCGGCCGCGACCAGCACCTGGCCGCCCACCTGCCGGGCGCCGTCTACGTCGACCTCGACACCGAGCTCGCCGCCCCCGCCCGGGTCGAGGCCGGCCGCCACCCGCTGCCGTCCCCGGAGGACGTCGCCGCGACCCTGCGCCGCGTCGGCGTCACCGAGGACTCCCGGATCGTCGCCTACGACGACACCGACGGCGGCCCCGCCGCGCGCCTGGTGTGGATGCTGCGCGCCCTCGGGCACGACGCCGCGGTCCTCAGCGGCGGGGTGCATGCGTGGAACGGCCCGCTCGAGTCGGGCGAGGTCACCCCGCGTGAGGGCGACGTGCCCGTGCGCGAGTGGCCCGCGACGAGGATCGCGTCGGCCGACGAGGTCGCCGCGCTCGCGGCCTCCGAGGACGGGGTCGTCCTCGATGCCCGCGCCCCCGAGCGCTACCGCGGCGAGGTCGAGCCGATCGACCCCCGCGCCGGACACGTGCCGGGCGCCGTGAACCTGCCCTACGCCGGGAACCTCGACGCGGAGCGCCGCTTCCAGGACCCCGCGGCGCTGCGGGAGCGCTTCGCCGCCGCCGGCGTCACCGAGGGGCGCGGCACGATCGTGTACTGCGGCTCCGGCGTCACCGCCACCCACGACCTGCTCGCGCTCGAGAGCGCCGGGTTCACCGGGGCGCGGCTGTTCCCCGGCTCCTGGTCGCAGTGGAGCGCGGACCCCGACCGCCCGGTCGCCGAAGGCCCGAACCCCTGAGCCCGAACCCCTGACCCCTGGGCCTCCGACTGGGCCTCCGGCTGGTCCTCGGGCGCGGGTCACGCGCCGGGGTTGATCTCCCGGATCGCGGCGACGATCGCGCGATGGTGGCGGCGCTGCGCATCCCGCTCCGCCTCGGGCACGTCCTGCCCGAGCACCGCGGCCCAGATCGGCACCATCTCCTGGTGGTACGAGTGGCCGTGCCCGCCGGCGGCCCTGATGGACAGGGGCATGTCCGCCGCGATCTGCCAGAAGGTGATCCACGGGAACCAGCGCATCGCCGGGGTGACGTCGTGCCCCGCCCGCTCCTGCAGCCAGGTCGGCTCCCGCCACAGAAGCGACGGATCGAACCACACCACCGGGTCCGAGGGATGCTGCGCGTAGACCACGCGCGGATGCTCCCACGGCGCGTACATCCCGCCCCAGTAGTCGCGGTGCAGGTCCCGGGGCCGGGTGACCATGCGGATGTGGCGGCCGTCGTCGATGATCGGGGCGACCGCGGGGGAGCCGGGCCGTGAGCGGGCCACGATCTGCTCCCACAGCGGCGTGAAGCGCGGCGTGCCCGTCCACACCGCCCCGTCCACGCTCCTCAGCATCTCGGGCACGTCCCGGAACGCGGCATTGCCGCCGAAGGCGCCGAGCGACTCGCCCGCGACATAGAGCCTCGGCCGACGGTCCTCCGGCAGCTGCGCCATGCGCCGCTTCACGGCCCGCAGCAGCAGCTTCCCGGCGAGCTGCGGGGAGCGGCGGTCGACGAGATAGGACAGGGGGCTCGGGTAGTAGGAGTACTGGATCGAGGCGGTCGCGCAGTTCCCGGCGGTGAGGAACTCGATCGCGGACAGCGACCACTCCTGCAGCCAGCCGGTGCCGGTCCCGGTGAACAGCACCAGCGCCTCCCGGTCCCACGCCCCGGTGCGGTCCAGCTCCGCGACCACCGCGTCCGCCGTCTCCTCGAGCGAGCGGGAGGAGGATTTCGCCGCGTAGACGCGGATCGGCTCGAGGGCGGGCCGGCCGACGGTCCGCGCGATCAGCTCCGGGTCCGCGCCCGCGGCGACGATCTTCCGCCCGGGCGCGCCGAGGGACTGCCAGGTCTCCAGCGACTCCGGACCGCCCGAGCGGAGCGGCGAGGTGGGACGGGGGACGTCGGGGGAGATGAGGCGGTTGGCGGCGTCGGCCCGCTCGATCATCGCCTCCAGCACGCGCCCGCGGATCAGCCGGTCCGCGACCACCACGACCGTCGCCCCGGTGAGGACCAGCGACACCGCACCCACCACACGGGCGGGCAGGTAGGGCCGCAGCAGCGCCCGGTACAGGTCCGCGGTGGCGATCGTGGCGCGGGTCGCGACCAGCGCCGCGAGCGAGAAGCCGATCCCGCCGGCGGTGCCGACCACATGGGTGGCGAGGTTCTTCGGCTCCTGCTGGACGAGGTGGCTGATCTCCCGCTGGCGTAGCACGCCGCGCACCCACGAGTGGGCGGAGATCGCGACCAGCGCCGCGGCACCGGCCCAGCGGGCGCGGCGGCGGTGGTCCGGGGCGATGTCGACCTCGAGCCCGACCGCGCGCATGGTGCGCCGCACCAGACGGCCCGCGAGCGTGCCGGTCGCGTACCCGTACACCTCGGACAGGCCGATGTTCACCGCCCACATCCACCAGGTGCGCGGCAGCAGACTCGGGGAGGTGGAGATCCACGCGGCCGCCGAGGCGCCCAGGAAACCGCCCGTGTCCAGCGGCATCGCGATCGCGGAGCGTCGGGCCCGCTGCCCCGCGCGGCGACTCGTGCGGCGCAGGAACGTCGCGGCGCCGCCGGCGACGGAGCTCAGGGCGGACAGGGGCGACGGGAGTCCGAAGCGCATACGCGCAGGCTATCGGAGAGTCCGCGCCCCGGTCACCCGGTGAGCGCGCGGGCCGCCGCTCCGTACGCTGGAGTCATGAAGATCCTGCTGCCCGACACCATGCCGCTCGACCCGACGCTGCCCGAGGGATGGGAGGCCGCGGTCGTCGACGCCCGCGCCGAGATCCCCGCCGCGCACCACGACGCCGACGTGCTCGTCGTGTGGGGCTCCTCCCGCGCCCATCTCGCCTCCGCCGCTGAGCACCTCGGGAACCTGCGCCTGGTGCAGTCCCTCGCCGCCGGGGTCGAGGGGATCCTCGCCGCCGGCTTCGGCGAGGACGTCGTGGTCGCCACCGGTGCGGGCCTGCACTCGCCGACCGTCGCCGAGCACGCCCTGTCCCTGCTGCTCGCCCTCGTGCGCCGCCTGCCCGACGCCCTCGACGCGCAGGAGCGTCACGAGTGGTCCTCCGAGCTCGGCGGTCTCCAACCCCTGCACCCCGAGGGTCGACTCACCACCCTGCTGGATGCGAACGTGCTGATCTGGGGCTTCGGTGAGATCGGTCAGCGCCTCGCCCCGATGCTCCAGGGACTCGGAGCGCACGTGCGCGGCGCCGCCCGCAGCGCCGGGGAGCGGGCCGGATTCGAGGTCATCGCCGACGCCGACGTGCTCGCCGCCCTCCCGGACACCGACGTGCTCGTGAACATCCTGCCCGCGACCGAGGCGACCACCGGGATCGTCGGCGCCGAGGTGCTCGGCGCGCTGCCGGACCACGCGATCCTGATCAACGTGGGCCGCGGTGCGACCGTTGACCAGGACGCGCTGCTCGCGGCGCTGCAGGCCGGGACGCTCGGCGCCGCCGGACTCGACGTCACCGAGCCCGAGCCCCTGCCCGCCGACCATCCGCTGTGGGACGCACCGCACCTGCTGCTCACCCCGCACGGTGCGGGCGGCCGCCCCGTCGGGGCCGACGAGCGGATCGCCGCGAACGTGCGCGCCCTCGTGCAGGGCACGGAGGTGCTGCACGCGTCCGCGCGGTGACATCAGCCTCGTGACGGGAACGGCGCGCTGACCCCTCACAGCTGCGCCGCGAACGCCTCCACCGCACGGGCCGAGGTCTCCGCGACCTGGTCGAGCTCGAGATGGAACTGCTGCCCGGCCGCGGGACCGCACAGGTCGGAGACCGCGCGCAGCGCCACGAAGGGCACGCCCAGTGCCTCGGCCGTGCGGGCCGAGGCGGTGGTCTCCATGTCGGCGCTGAGGGCCGACGGGAACCGCTCGCGCATCGGCCCGGCGAGAGGGGCGGTGACGAACGCGTCCCCGGAGAGCATGAGGCCGCGGCGCACGGCACCCGACGACTCGCGTGCCGCGCGCTCGGCCCGGTCCGCCCAGGCCCCGTCGGCCGCGAAGCGCTCGGGCCCGCCGGGCACCTGGCCGGGGGCGTAGCCGAAGGCGGTCGCGTCCGCGATCGAATAGGTGAAGGTGTCGCCCACGATGAGGGTGCCCACCTCGACGTCGGCCGCGAGACCCCCGCAGGAGCCCGCCGCGACCACGACCGACGGGCCGTGCGCGAGGATCCCCCAGGTCGCCGCCGCCGTCGCGGCGGCGATGCCGATACCGGTGGTGACCACGACCGCGTCGCGCCCGGCGAGGCGGCCGCGCACCGCGGCGACGCCGGAGGTGAAGGGGGTCTCGAGCCGCTCTGCGCTCTCGAGACGGGCCACGAGCGGCGCGGCCTCCTCGGGCATCGCGGCGAGGACGAGCAGGGGAGCGGCAGGGCTGGTCATGGCCTCGAGGGTACCGGCCCGCGATGACCGGCCGCTCGCGCACCCAGGCGGGTTCGTTAGGCTGGCGGGACCGGCAGCGAGGCGACCCGGGAGGGTCGCGGACAGGAGGCAGGAATGGGTCGCATCCGAGACGCCGTGGTGACGGGGGCGCGCACCGTCAGGCGCATCCCGATCCCGTCGACGCTGACCCACCAGGCGCTGCGCGAGGCCCGCAGCCCGCAGCCGCCCGCCCACGTGCAGAAGGCCCACGCCGTCGAGCAGGAGATGCCCGGCCGCACCCGCGCCGTGTGGCTGGACCGCCACCACGCCGAGCAGGGCCTGATCGTCCACCTCCACGGCGGCGCCTACGTCTCCGGCCCCTTCGCCAGCGACTGGGCCTGGCTGTCCCGCCAGGTCGAGGCGCTCGGCGGCGCCGGTCTCATGGTCGACTTCCGCAACGCCCCCGACCACCAGCACCCCGTCGGCCGCGACGACGTCGAGGCGGTGCTCACCGCCCTCGCGGCCGACGGCCGCCTGGACCGCCCCTGGGTTCTCACCGGCCAGCACTCCGGCGGCGGGCTCGCCGTCGCGATCGCGCGCCGGCTCCGGGAGCGCGAGGACATCCCCTCCCCGTCGGCCCTCATCGTCATGTCGCCGTGGCTGGACCTCGAGCTGTCCAACGCCGGGATCACCGAGACCGGGCAGGTCGACCCCGTCCACGAGCGGCGGCTGCTGCGCGATGCGGCCCGCCGCTACGCCGGGCGCACGTCCCTGGACGACCCGGACCTCTCGCCGATCAACGGGAGCCTCGAGGGGCTGCCCCCGATCCACCTCAGCGTCGGCGCGAAGGACCTCTTCCTCTCCGATGTGCGGGTCGCGCGGCTGCAGCTCGAGGAGAACGACGCGGACCTGTCCTACCGCGAGATCGGCGGCCGGCTCGGCCTGCAGCTCCTGCCCCGGAAGGGCGAGGACATCGAGCGGCTGCACCGCGAGCAGGCCGCGCTCATCGCCCGCGCGCTCGGACGCTGACCCGCAGGAGCCGGCTCAGGGCTCGACGATGACGAGCGCCGCGCCCGGCGCGGTCGCGGTCCAGCGGTGCCTCGGCATCGCCTGGATCATCCCCGCGACGAGCATGGCGTGGCCCACCAGGTAGGTGAGCATCACGAGCTCGGTGCTGTAGGCGATCGAGGCGCCCGGCAGGAACCAGTCCATGCCCAGCAGCGAGCTTGACAGCAGGAACAGGGTCCCGCCCGTCCAGGTCAGGCCGTTGCCGCCCGCGGAGAGGAAGGCCATGGTCGCGAGCGCCACCGCATAGGCGGCGACCATCGGCAGCAGCTCCCCGGCCCCGTCGGCGCAGGCCACGAACAGCCCGATCACCACCGCGCCGTAGGGGATCGCGAGCGCGAGGCGCATGGGGTCGCGGGAGCGGACCCACAGCGGCGCGAGCGCGGCCGCGTAGAAGATCAGCGCCCCGAGGAAGCCCACGATCGCGAGCAGTCCCGCGTTCGCCACCGGCACCTGGCCGATCGTGTCCCCGATCCACGCGCAGGTCAGGCCCCCCAGCAGCAGGCTGGTGGTGCGGGAGCGCTGCGGGGCGGCGGTCACCAGGATCGCGATCAGCAGAGGGGCGAACATCGGCTGGGTGATGCGGGCGACGAGCGAGGCGTCCGCCAGCAGCGCACCGAGGTGCGTCAGCCCGGTGAGGGCATAGACGCCCCACAGGGCGAGGTGGGCGGAGCGGATCGTCGACACCGCTCAAGCGTAGGAACGTCCGCCCTGCTCCGGCCAGGGTTCTTCCGGCCGTTCGGGGCACGGTTGGATAACATCGGCCACGGTTCGGTCACGACCGCGGACGGGTGTCCGAAATGCCGCCGGTTGCCGTTCATCCGGCGACGCAGGGCGTCACATCCGCCGTCACATCCGCCGTCACATCTGCTGCGGCGCGTGCACCCCGAGCGCGTCCAGGCCCTCCACGAGCACCCGCTCGGTGAGCTGGGCGAGGGCGAGCCGGCCCGCACGCACGGACTCGTCCTCCGCCGCGAGGATGGGGGAGGCGTCGTAGAAGCTCGTGAAAGCCTGGGCGAGCGCGAACAGGTAGGCGCACAGCCGGTGCGGCTCGTAGGCGTCGCCCACCTCCGCCAGCACCGGACCGAACTGCAGCAGCTGCAGGGCCAGGGCGCGCTCGGCGTCGTTCTGCACGAGCGGCGCGACCCCGTCGGCCGAGACGCCGCGCTCGGCGGCCTTGCGCCCGATCGAGCGGATGCGCGCCACCGCGTACTGAAGGTACGGGGCGGTGTTGCCCGAGAGGGCGAGCATCCGGTCCAGGTCGAAGGTGTAGTCGGAGTCGTGCCCGGTGGAGAGGTCCGCGTACTTCACGCCGCCGATGCCGATGTCGTGCGCGATCTGCTCCCGCTCCGCCTCGGGCAGGTCCGGGCGCAGCTCGTCGATCACGGAGCGGGCCGCGGAGACCGCCTCCTCCAGCAGCGCCATCAGCCGCAGCGAGGCGCCGGAGCGGGTGCGCAGGATCTTGCCGTCCTCGCCGAGGACCGAACCGATCTTCACGTGCTCGGCGTCGACGCCGTCCGGCAGCCAGCCCGCCTCGCGGGCGGTGGTGAAGACCATCCGGAAGTGCAGCTCCTGCGCGGTGCCGACCACGTACGCGATGCGGTCCGCCTGCAGGTCCGCCACGCGATGGCGGATCGCGGCGAGATCGGTGGTGGCGTAGCCGTAGCCGCCGTCGGACTTGCGGATGATCAGCGGCAGCGGCTGCTCGTCGCGGCCGGTGAAGCCCTCCGGGAAGACGCACAGCGCCCCGTCGGAGATGCGGGCGATCCCCGCCTCCTCGAGGTCGGTGCACACGGCCTCGAGCAGGTCGTTGTAGGTCGACTCCCCGGCGAGGTGCTCATCGGTGAGGGTCACGTCGAGCATGTCGTAGATTCGGTGGAAGTACTGCTTGGACAGGGCCACGAGGTCCGTCCAGATCCGCAACGACTCCGCGTCGCCGGACTGCAGGGTCGCCACGCGCTTCCGCGCCCGGGCCGCGAAGCCGGTCGCCTCGGGGTCCGCGTCGAACTTCGCGCGCGCCGCCTGGTAGAAGGCGTTGGGGTCGGTGCGCAGCAGGTCCGCCTCGGCGCTGTCCTCGCCCACCTCCAGCAGGTGCTCGATGAGCATGCCGAAGGGGGTGCCCCAGTCGCCGATGTGGTTCTGGCGCACCACGGTGTGGCCGAGCTTCTCCAGGGTGCGGGAGATCGAGTCGCCCACCACGGTGGTGCGCAGGTGGCCGACGTGCATCTCCTTGGCCACGTTCGGGGCCGAGTAGTCCACGACCACGCGCTCGGCCGTCTGGGGCACCGGCACGCCCAGGCGTTCGTCGACGGCGAGGTCCGCGGCCTGCGCGGCGACCCAGTCGGTGCGCAGGCGGATGTTCAGGAAGCCGGGACCGGCGATCTCCGGCTCCTCGGCGATGTCCGCGAGATCCACGGCCGCCACGATCTCCGCGGCGATGTCGCGGGGCTTGCGCCCGAGCCGCTTGGCCAGCCCCATCGCGGCGTTGCACTGGAAGTCAGCGAACTGGGAGGGGCGGATGATCGGGTCGGCGTCCGCGTACTCGGGCCCGAAGGCGGAGACGAAGGCGGACTGGAAGCGCTCGGTCAGCGCGATCTCGGGAGCAGGCATGGCTCCAAGCGTAGTGCGCGCCCGTCGCGCCGGGGGCCAGCCCCCTGGTCGCCTCCAGCACACCTGCCTAGGGTAGAGGGATGCGCACGCTGCTCACCCTGGCCCTGAACATCATCTGGCTCGTCACTGCCGGCTGGTCCCTCTTCCTCGGCTACGTCATCGCCGGCATCCTCGCCTGCCTCTTCATCGTCACCATCCCCTTCGGGCTCGCGTCCTTCCGGATCGCCGGCTTCGTGATCTGGCCCTTCGGCCGCGAGGTCGTGGACACCGGCCGCGGCGGCGCGGTCGGCGCCGTCGGCAACGTGATCTGGTTCGTGATCGCCGGCTGGTGGCTGGCCCTCGGCCACGTCGTCACCGCCCTCGCGCAGGCCGTCACGATCATCGGCATCCCGCTGGCCTGGGCGAACATCAAGCTGATCCCCGTCACCTGCTTCCCCTTCGGCAAGGAGGTCGTCGACGCGGACTCCGCCCGCGCCCGCATGCTCCCCACGGCGCGCTGACATGCAGTCGAGTGATGCCGTCGATGCCGTCGATGCTGTTGATCCGGGCGAGTACCGTCGCCTGAGCGACCTGCTCGCGGTGGGCCTCGCGGTCGTCTCCACCCGCCAGGGCCCCCATGACGTGCTGGTGACCGTCGACTCGTACCTCGATGTCTCCTACGACCCGCCCACCATGCTGGTCGCGCTGTACGGGATGAGCCGCGCCGCCGAGGCGGTGGAGGAGGCCGGGCACTGCTGCCTGAGCCTGCTGACCGCCGAGCAGCAGCACCTCGCCGACCGCTTCGGCACCCCCGCCGCGCCCCTGCAGGGCATGCTCTCCGGACTCGAGGTGGGGCGCACGGCCGACGGGGACGCGATCCTGCCCGGCGCGCTCGCCCACTTCGCCCTGCGCATCGACCAGGGCGTGGACGCCGCGACCCACCGCCTCCTCATCGGCCCCGTGGTCGGGATGGGGGAGGGGCCCGTCGGCGCGGACCCGGCCCTGCGCTTCGCCGGCGAGAAGCGGGAGCTGCGCCGATGAATCCGCTGCTGCGCCTTGCCCTGCGCACCGTCTCCATAGCGGGCCGCTTCGACGTGCGCGAGGACTACCAGCGGGTGCGGAAGGTGCAGCGTCGCATGGCCGCCCTGCCCCCGGCCCGCTACCGCACCCCCATCTGGGACACCGTCTCCGACGGGCCGGACGGCCGGCGCGTGCCGGTACGGGTCTTCGCCCCGGCCGAGCGGCGCCGCGACGACCTGCTGCTGTTCTTCCACGGCGGCGGCTGGGTCACCGGCGACATCGAGAGCTACACCCCCGCCTGCGCCACCATGGCCGACCTCACCGGCTGCCGCGTCGCCTCGGTCGACTACCGCCTCGCCCCCGAGCATCCCTTCCCCGCCGGGCTCGAGGACTGCTACGGCACCGCCCGGCGCCTGCTCGAGGACCCGGGCCGGGCAGGGCTCACCGACCCGGACCGGATCGTGCTGGTCGGCGACTCCGCCGGCGGCAACCTCGCCGCCGCCACCTCGCTGCTGCTGCGCGAGAGCGGCCACCGCGTCCCCTCCCGGCAGATCCTGCTCTACCCCGTCACCCACTGGGACCACGACCCCGAGACCTCGCCCTTCGAGTCCGTGCGCCGCCACGGCGAGGACTACCGCCTGACGAACACCGAGGTGAAGGACTACCTCGAGCTGTACGTCCCCGACCCCGCCCGACGCCGCCACCGCCTGGTCGCCCCGCTCATGGCCGAGGACCTCACCGGCCAGCCCGACACCCTGGTGCTCAGCGCCGAGCTCGACCTGCTGTGCGACGAGGGCGAGGCCTACGGGCACGCGCTCGCCGCGGCCGGCAACCGCGTGCGGGTCCACCGCCTCGAGCAGGCCCTGCACGGGGTGATCACCCTGCCGCGCTTCGCGCGCCCCCTCAAGGAGGCGTACGAGCAGATCAACGCCTTCCTCGACGAGGACCTGCCCGCGAAGGACCCGTCATGACCGGCGCCCCCGCGACGACCGGGCACCGCCGCCACTGGGTGCGCCTGGACAACGCCTCGAACATCTTCCCCGCCGCGCTCAGCGAGCGGGACCCCAAGGTGTTCCGCATGGCCGCCGAGCTCGACCACGAGGTCGACTCGGCGCTGCTGCAGGAGGCGCTGGACGAGACCTACGCCCGCTACCCGCTCTACCGGGCCGTGCTGCGCCGCGGCGTGTTCTGGTACTACCTCCAGGACTCGACCCTGCACCCGCGGGTCGAGCCCGAGCGGGAGCACACCTGCGCCCCCATCTACCGCACCGACCACCGCACCCTCCTGTTCCGCGTCACCCACCACGGCCGCCGCGTGAACCTCGAGACCTTCCACGCCCTCTCCGACGGCACCGGCGCGCTGTGGTTCCTCACCGACCTGCTCACCGCCTATGTGCGGCGCCTCGACGGACGCGACGGGCAGGGCGGGCGGGAGGATCCGTCGGCCGACGGGGGAGCGGACCACGAGCGCACCGGCTCGGCCGCGCACCCCGATCCGGCGCCCGCGCGCGCGGGCACCCACCCCGGCGCCGAGGCGGCCGAGGAGGTGCACGAGCTGACCACCGATTCCTTCGCCCATTACTTCCGGCGCCGGCGCGGGCGGGACCGGGCCCCGTCGGCCGAGGATGAGGAGGGCGAGTTCGAGCGCGAGGCCGCCCCGGCGGTCCTCACCGTGCGGGACCCCGAAGAGCCCGAGGAGGGGGCGCTCGAGGCCGACGCCCCGCCGCCGCGGCCCGAGCGGGGCCGCGTCTTCCACGTGCGCGGGCCGCGCACCCCCGACTTCCGGCCGCGCCTGGTGGAGCTCACCATGCCCGTCGGCCCCGTCCTCGCGCTCGCCAAGTCCGAGGGCGTGGCGATGACCATGTACCTCACCGCGATGTTCTTCGAGGCGATCCGCCGCAGCGCCCCGAGCGCCGAGCACGCCGCCATGGCGGCCTCGGTGCCGGTGAACCTGCGCCAGTTCTTCCCCTCCACCTCCGCGCGAAACTTCTTCGCCACCATCCGCGTCGCGCACCGCTACCGGGCGGGGGAGGACGACGCGGTGGGCGCCGTCGCCCGCGCCCTCCAGGAGGACTTCGCCCTCGAGGCGACCCCCGCCGCGCTCGCGCAGAAGCTGCACCGCCTGATCCGGGTGGAGCGCCTGCCCGTCGCCCGGGTCGTGCCCCGTCCCCTCAAGGACGTGCTGCTTGGCCTGATCAACCACGCCAACAACAGCTCCCTCACCGTCGCCGTGTCCAACCTCGGCCGGGTGACGCTGCCGCCCGAGGTCGAGGCGCACGTGGGACGGATGTTCTTCCACGTCTCCGCGGTGCGGCCCCAGTTCTGCGCCATCTCCCACGCCGGACAGCTCACGATCAGCTTCACCTCCCCGTTCACCGCCGTGGACCATGTGCGCGAGTACGTGCGGATGCTCGCCGAGGCCGGGGCGGACGTGCAGGTCGCCGTCCCGAAGGTGACCGAGCGAGAGCTCACCTGGGGGGCGCCATGAGGCGCTGCGAGGACTGCCGCGCCGGGGTGGAGGGCGACTGGACCCGCTGCCCCCTGTGCGGTGCGGAGCTCGAGGCACCGGCGGACGGTGACCCCGCGCCCGCCCCGCACCCCGACGTGCCGCTGCGCTTCTCCCGCCGCCGTGTGCTGCGCGTCCTGTTCCTCACCTCGCTCGCGATCATCGCGCTGTCGTTCG
Organism: Brachybacterium aquaticum; assembly: GCF_014204755.1. Classification (NCBI taxonomy): domain Bacteria; kingdom Bacillati; phylum Actinomycetota; class Actinomycetes; order Micrococcales; family Dermabacteraceae; genus Brachybacterium; species Brachybacterium aquaticum. The sequence continues at coordinate 2,515,405 of NZ_JACHLZ010000001.1, read as the reverse complement.
CGGCCCAGCTGGTGTTCCGGCTCGGCCACGAGGACATCGGCGCCTGGCGCATCGTGTGGCTCGGCATCGCGGCGCTGTGGCTCGTGGTGCTCATGGCCGTGCGCAAGCGCTCCAACCTGGCCAAGTCGATCGTGTACCTCGTGGTGCTCGTGGGCGGGGTGTGCGTGTACGTCGACTACCTCGCCGGCTGGTCCGGCTGGGCGCTGACCTTCGCGGTCCCCATCCTCTGCGCCGCGAGCGTGATCGGCCTGCTGGTCGTCGCACGGGTGGTGCGCATGGAGGTCGGCGACTACATCGTCTACAGCGGCCTGACCGTGCTGCTGGGCCTCGCGCCGCTGGTGTTCCTCGCGCTCGGCTGGGTCAGCACCGCCATCCCCTCGGTGATCTGCGGGGCCCTGTGCCTGCTCGCCACCTGGTACCTGCTCACCGTGCGCGGCGCCGAGGTGCGCCACGAGCTCGCCACCCGACTGCACCTGTAGCGGCCCGCCCGCAGGGCGCGTCTGTGACCCCGGCGGTGTCCGACGCCACGGCGCGCCGACGGCGGCTGCGCGCCTTTCCTCTCTAGGATTGAAGGGCACGTGCGCATTTGCCTGCGGGCCGACGGACAGCAGGAGAGAAGGTCGATGGACAGGGATCCGCGCGAGGACGAGAACCAGGATGCGGACTGGATCTTCGCCTTCGACGACCCCCACAGCCTGCCCACGGACCGGCTGCCGGGTCGTGAGGAGTTCGACCGCTACGCCACCCCGCTGCTCGCCCGCCGCGCCGGCGGCGCCGCGCTGCCCCGCACCGAGGAGGCCCCCGCCCCTGTCGCGGAGGGCGCTGCGAGTAATGCGTCCGAGCCCGACGCCGTGACCGGAGCGATCGAGGTCGTCCCCGGTGAGGACGCGTGGGAGACCGCCGGCGAGTCCCGCACCCGCTCCTACGCCCGCTCCGGCACCACCCCGAACGCCGAGGAGGAGGAGATCCCGCTGGGCGGGTTCCAGCTCCCCGAGCGGTTCAAGGAGCTGGGGATCTTCGACGCTCTGCGGGACGTGCTGGCCCTCATCACCCTCGCCTCGGCGCTGACCACCACCCTCACCACCGCCGACACCCCGGTCCTGGACCTCATCGGCCGGATCGCGGTGGGCGTGGCCCTGGCAGCCCTCGTCGCCGTCCACGCCCTGCGCTGGTTCCCGGAGAAGCCGCCGCTGCGCGCGATCCGGATCCTGCGCGTGGCCGGCATGGCCCCGGCCCTCGCCGCCGCCGTGACCGTGCTGGTCGCCGACCTCGCCCTCTCCCTGCCCGTGCTCTTCGCGCCCCTGCCGGACGGGCCGCCCGTCGGGATCGGGGTGGGGGTCTCCCTGCTGCTGCTCGGCGCGATCCTCGGCATCGAGCCCCGCGCCCACGAGGGCTACGTCCCCCAGGCCCGGGCCCGCCGCATCGCGCGCACCGTCCTGCTCGGCATCGGCATCGCCGCGGCCGCCGCGCTGCTGCTGGCGCTCGTGATGATCATCGGGCGTCTGTTCACCACCGGCTGGCCCTTCTCCCTGATGGCCTTCGCGAACACTGTCGTCTCCGCCCTGCTGCTCCTGGTCGTGATCGCCTCGGCGCTGCGCCGCGACCGGTCCTGGTACGTCTTCTCCACCGCCGTCACCGCCGGGCTCGCCATCGCCGCGCTCGCTGACAACACCCTTGGCCTGCAGTTCGCCGCGCCCCTCAGCGCCGCGACCGGGTACGTCTACCTGCCCTTCCTCTTCGCGGCCTTCGGCCTGATGATCTCGCGCTCCTTCGTGCGCTCCATGCCGCTGTCCTTCCGCCGCACCGACTGGCTCGTGTACACGGTGCGCACCTTCGAGTTCAGCGCCCTCATGCACGCCGCCGCCGTGCTCTGGCACCTGCTGGCCTCGCTCGCCGCGACCGCCGGCGCCGCCCCCGGCGGCCCCGTGCTCCACCTCGTGGACGCCGTGGTGTGCGTGTGCTTCGTGGTGGTCTCCCTCTTCGGCCGCAACGCCCTGCTCTCCCGCCCCGCCGTCAGCGCCCGCGCCAGCGGCGTGGTTGCCGCGCTCGTGCTCGTCGTGGTCGGCTTCCTCGACGTCATCGTCAACTCGCTCGCCACCCTCAGCGGTGCGGGCCTGGTCACCGGCGGTGCCGCCCTCGTGCTCGGCATCGGCGCGGCCCTCATGCTCACCGTCCCCGCCCCCGTGCGCGACGAGTTCGGCGCCCCGGACATCTCCCGCATGTTCGCCGACTTCCGCGCCCGCGACGGCGGCCGCGTCTCCCTGCTCGACCTGGTCCCCGACGTCACCGAGGAGACCGCCGAGCGCAAGTTCTACCCCGGCTCCTGACCCGTCGGCCGACCCGCCCGCCCGAAGCTCCCTCCTCACCCCCTGGAGAACCATGTTCCGCTGGACCCTGCACGGAGACGGGCGCACCATCGCCCCCGACGCGATCGTGAAGCCCGAGGAGCGCCTGGTCTGGCCGCTCACCATCGGGATCGGCGCGCAGCACGTCATCGCCATGTTCGGCGCGACCTTCCTGGTCCCGCTGCTCACCGGGTTCCCGCCCTCGACCACCCTGCTGTTCTCCGGCATCGGCACCCTGCTGTTCCTGATCATCACGCAGAACAAGGTGCCCAGCTACCTCGGCTCCTCCTTCGCGTTCATCGCCCCGATCACCGCCTCCACCCAGGCCGACTCCATGGGAGCCGCGCTCGGCGGCGTCATGGTCACCGGTCTGCTGCTCGCGGCGCTGGGCCTGCTCGTCTCCCGGGTGGGCACCGCCTGGATCCGCGCGCTCATGCCGCCGGTGGTGATGGGCTCGATCGTCGCGCTCATCGGCTTCAACCTCGCCCCCACCGCGTACGACAACTTCCAGCAGTCCTCCGTCACCGCCACCATCACCCTGTTCGCGGTGGTGCTGTGCACCGCCCTGTTCAAGGGCATGCTCGGGCGGATCTCCGTGCTGCTGGGCGTGCTGGTCGGTTACCTCGTCGCCGTGCTGCGCGGCGAGGTCGACTTCACCCCCGTCGCCGAGGCGGCCTGGATCGGCCTGCCCCAGTTCCACCACCCCGAGTTCAACTGGGCCCTGCTGCCGATGTTCCTGCCCGTGGTGCTCGTGCTGCTCGCCGAGAACGTCGGCCACGTGACCAGCGTGGGCCTGATGACCGGGCGGAACCTCGACCACATGGTGGGGCGCACCCTCGCCTCCGACGGCCTCGCGACCGCCCTCTCGGCCGGCTTCGGCGGCTCCGCCACCACCACCTACGGCGAGAACATCGGCGTCATGAGCGCCACCCGCGTCTACTCCACCGCCGCCTACTGGGTCGCCGGTCTCGCGGCGATCGCGCTGTCGCTCTCCCCGAAGATCGGTGCGCTCATCTTCACCATCCCGGCCGGTGTGCTGGGCGGCGTCACCTTCGTGCTCTACGGCCTGATCGGCATCGTCGGCGTGCGCATGTGGGTGGACGGCAAGGTCGACTTCTCCAAGGCCAAGAACCAGTTCACCGCCGGTGTCGCCCTCGTGGTCGGCATCGCGAACGTCACCTGGACCGTCGAGGGAATCACCCTCACCGGCATCGCGCTCGGCTCCCTCGCGGCACTGGTCATCTACCACGTCATGTCGGGCCTCGGCCGCCTCACCGGCACCGACACGGAACAGGCCTCCGCCCCGGAGGCGGGAGCGGGCAGCGCCGCCCGGGACTGACGCCGGCCGCCCGGGATCAGACGCCGGGAGAGCCCCTCTGTCAGCTGGGTCGACGACGAGCACGACCCGAGCGAATCCCGGACCTGCGGGGCACTCCTGTATGCCGCCGCGGCCTCCCGGGGGAGAGAGGCCTGTCATGAGCACCACCCCGCCCGAGGACCCCACCGTCCCGGAGACCGACCCGTCGCCCCCCGTCCACCCCCTCATCGCGAAGACCCCGGTCGAGGAGCGCGACCTCACCGAGGATGTCGAGCACCCCCTCGAGGAGGAGGACAGCGACGAGCGGATCATCGAGAAGCTGCAGGCCCAGGGCGTGAGACTGGGCCGCTTCCACGTGGCGCCGGCAGTGTTCTGGCCCTCCCTGATCGTGGTCCTCGCCGTCGTGGCCGTCGCGGTGCTCTTCCCCGGCGGCACCGACGAGGTGCTCCAGGCGATCCAGGGCGGCATCGTCGCGAACCTCGGCTGGTACTACATGATGGCCGTGGCCGTGTTCATCATCTTCTCCCTGGTGGTGTGCTTCTCGAAGTACGGCACCATCCGCCTGGGCAAGGACGACGAGAAGCCCGACTTCGGCGTGCTGACCTGGTTCTGCATGCTCTTCGCCGCCGGCATGGGCATCGGCCTGGTCTTCTACGGCGTGGGCGAGCCGCTCGGCTACGTCACCAGCGCCGTCAAGCCCGGCTGGGAGGGCGACCAGGCGGAGCTCGCCCAGCTCGCCATGGCCCAGACCTACGTCCACTGGGGCCTGCACCCCTGGGCGATCTACGCCGTGATCGGCCTGGCGCTGGCCTACTCGATCCACCGCCGCGGTCGTCCCGTCTCCATCCGCTGGGCCCTCGAGCCGCTGCTCGGCCACCGCGTGAAGGGCTGGATGGGCGACCTCATCGACATCGTCGCCATCTTCGGCACCCTCGCGGGCGTCGCCACCTCGCTGGGCCTCGGCGTCCAGCAGATCGGCGAGGGCCTGCGCCAGATCGGCATCGTCGAGCAGACGGACAACACCCTGCTGGTCACGCTGATCGTCATCATCACCTTCATCGCCACCCTGAGCGTCGTCTCGGGCCTCGGCAAGGGCATCAAGTGGCTCTCGAACACCAACCTGTCCCTGGCCGGCATCGTGCTGCTCACGGTGCTGCTGCTCGGCCCGACGGTGTTCCTGTTCCAGAACTTCATCCAGTCGATCGGTGCCTACCTCGCCAACTTCATGGGCATGACCTTCGACGTCGGCGCCTTCGAGGGCCAGGAGGGCCAGGACTGGGCCAGCGCCTGGACCCTGTTCTACTGGGGCTGGTGGATCTCCTGGGCGCCCTTCGTGGGCGTGTTCATCGCCCGCATCTCCCGCGGCCGCACCGTCCGCGAGTTCATCGCCGGCGTGCTGCTGGTCCCCTCCCTCGTGGGCTTCTTCTGGTTCGCGGTGATGGGCGGCTCGGACCTGTTCCGCCAGCTGTACACCGACGACCCGCTGGTGGTCGAGGGCGAGGACGTGGCCGTCGAGGGCGCGCTGTTCGAGATCCTCGGCGACCTGTCGATCGGCCCGGTCTCCGTGGGCGGGGTCATGTCCGTCGCGGCGATCTTCCTCATCGCGATCTTCTTCGTCACCTCCTCGGACTCCGGCTCGCTCGTGATCGACATGCTCGCCTCGGGCGGTCACCCGAACCCGCCGCTGTGGTCGCGGATCATGTTCTCGCTGCTCGAGGGCGCGGTCGCGATCGCGCTGCTGCTGGCCGGAGGTCTCCAGGCGATCCAGGCCGCGGCGCTCGCCACGGCCCTGCCCTTCAGCCTGATCCTGCTGGCGATGGCGGTCACGACCCTGCGCAGCCTCAAGGCCGACCAGGCCGAGCGGGACAGGCAGTCGCTGCGCGAGCGGTACGAGCTTTTCAGCGGCAGCCTCGTGAGGGACGACGAGTTCGGGCGCACCATCGACCACCGTGTCGACTCGCGCACCGACTACACGATCGGCCGCACCCGCGGCGTCTTCGACAAGGGCGGGGTCCGCGGCACCGGCCGGCGCGGGAAGGGCGGCGCGCACGCGGCGCCCGCCCCGTCGGCAGGAACGGCCCCGTCGGCCGAGCCGCCCCCGTCGGCCGACGAGCGCTGACGCGCCCCGCACGACGAGCGTCCCCCAAAGGCACCGGCCTGCGGGGGACGCTCCGCGTTCAGCGGGATCGAAAGTGGGGCTCAGTATTCGATGACCACGCGGCCGTCGATCTTGCCCTCCTTCATCTCGCCGAGCACCTTGCGCAGGCGCACCACCTCGGCGCGGACCGTGCCCTCGGCCGCGGCGCTGCCGTACAGCTCCTCGGCGAGCTCGGCGCCGCGCACCCCGTCGGGGGAGAGGTGCAGGAGGGCCAGCAGCTCGGCGTGGCGGCCGGACAGCTCCACGGTGCGCTCCCCGCAGCGCAGCAGCGGGGTGCGGCGCCCGGTGAGGAGGAGGTCGACGGGGGCGGTGTCTGCGAGCGGCGCGCCCGGGGCGAGGGCGGCCATCTCCTCCTGGACCGCGCGGGCGGTGGCCTGCAGGAGCGGGAGGACCAGCGGCGCGACGGCGTCCGCGCTGCCGGTGACGTCCAGGACGCCGACGGTCGTGCCGGTGCGCGGGTCGAGCACGGGCACGGCGCTGCAGCTCCAGGGGTGCACGGCCTCGTGGAAGTGCTCGGCCCCGACCACCTGGATCGGGGAGCGGTGCGTGAAGGCGAGGGCCGGGGCGGAGGTGCCCATCGCGGGCTCGGACCAGTCGGCCCCGGCGGCGAAGCCCATCGCGTCGGCGCGGCGGGTGAGCGTCGAGCTGCCCTCCACCCACAGCAGGCGGCCCTGCGCATCGCCGAGGGCGACCACGAGCCCCGCCTCGACGGCCGGGGCGATCAGGCGCGAGCGCAGCAGCGGCAGCATCGCGGAGAAGGGGTGGGTGCGGCGGGCACGCTCGAGGGCCGAGCCCTCCAGCGCGGCGCGGGCGGTGGTGGATCCACTCGGCAGCGCCTGCAGGGAGCGGCGCCAGGACTCGAGCACGGGGGCGCGCACGGCGGTCGCGGCGGTGCCGCGGGGCGCGGCCCCGCCGGCGCGCAGCTCCTCCTGGGCGCGCAGCAGGCGCGCCTGATAGGCGGAGTCCGTGGGGACTGCGGGAGATGCGGGTACTGCAGGGTGGACTGTGTCGCTCACGATCCACCTCGTCGTCGCTCGTGCAACCAGTGGGCGGACCGTACAGCGCCGGGCCGGGGGAGGCAACGCGGGCCCGCCCGCGCGGCGGTGTCCTCGCTGCTCACTGCACCGGGGAGAGCACGTCCACGAGCGAGAACAGGTCACGGGGGTCGTCGGGCCGGGCGATGAGGTCCACCTCGGCCTCGAGCGCGGTGCCGGCGGTCGCGTCCCGGGCGCAGCGGAGCGCCGAGAAGTCGGAGATCGCGAAGCCGACCGAGTCGAAGACGGTGACCTGCTGGTCGTCGGTGCGGCCGGGGGCGGCACCGGTGAGCACCTCCCACAGCTCGGTGACGGGGAAGTCCTCCGGGCGCTGCTGGATCTCGCCCTCGATGCGGGTCTGCGGGGCGAACTCGACGACCACGGCGGCGCGGTCGAGGATCGTGGGGTCCAGCTCGGTCTTGCCCGGGCAGTCCCCGCCGATCGCGTTCACGTGCACGCCGGGGGCGACCTGGTCGTCCCGCAGGATCGTGTTGCGGGCCTTGTCCGCGGTGCAGGTGGTGATGATGTCCGCCCCGGCCACGGCATCGTCGACCGAGATCGCCTCGTGGATCCGGAAGCCGAGCGGCGCGAGGTTCCGACGCACCTTCGCCACCGCCCCGGGGTCGATGTCGAAGACCCGTAGCTCCTCGACCCCGAGGATCCCGCGGAAGGCGAGGGCCTGGAACTCGCTCTGGGAGCCGGCGCCGAGCAGGGCGAGCACGGCCGAGTCCTTCCGGGCGAGGGCGCGGGCGGCCATGGCGGAGGTCGCCGCGGTGCGCAGCGCCGTCAGCAGCGTCATCTCGGCGAGGAAGACGGGGTAGCCGTTGTCGACGTCGGCCAGCACCCCGAAGGCGGTCACCGTCTGGAAGCCCCGGGCAGGGTTCGAAGGGTGGCCGTTGACGTACTTGAAGGAGTACAGGCGCCCGTCCGAGGTGGGCATCAGCTCGATCACCCCGAGCGGGGTGTGGCTCGCCACCCGCGGCGTCTTCTCGAACTCGTCCCAGCGGCGGTAGTCCGCCTCGAGGTACTCCGTCATCCGCACGAGGATCCGCTCCACCCCGTCCCGGCGGAGCCACGCGGTCATCCCGGCCACGTCCAGCAGCTGCGTCATCGTCGAGCCTCCCGTCGGTCAGTCGGTACCTGCTCCGGGTTGATATCCCAAGGGTAGATTTCGCAGACGGCAGGCGGTAGACGAGAACAGCCGAAGATCTGCGCAGTCACTGTGCAGTCTGCGAAGCGCGATCTACCATCATGCGCATGGAGCGCCTCGACGATCTCGACCGACGCCTGCTGTCCGAGCTGCGCACCGACGGCCGCGCCCCGATCAGCGCGCTCGCCGGGCGGCTCGGGGTCTCGCGCGCCACGGTCGCCAGCCGCATCGAGCGGCTCACGGCCGACGGGGTGATCGTCGGCTTCACGGTCCGGGTGCGCGACACCGCCGACCCCGCCACCGTGCGGGCCACCTCCTTCATCGAGGTCGAGGGCCGCTCCACCGACCGGGTCATCGCCCAGCTGCGCGGCCTGCCCGAGATCCAGTCCCTGCACACCACCAATGGCGGCTGGGACCTCGTCGCGGAGATCGCCTGCGAGGACCTCGCCGCCTTCGACGACGTGCTGCGCCGCATCCGCGCCATCGAGGGTGTGGTCAACAGCGAGACGAGCCTGCTGCTCAGCTCCGTGCTGCGCTGACAGGGCGGGGAGCCGGGGCCGGGCAGAGAGGCAGGGCCGGGCAGAACAGAGCCAGCGATGCAGAAAGTCTCAGGAGATGAGACCTTCTGCATCGCCGGCTCGGTGGTGGGGTGCGTCAGGGCCGGAGCGGGTCAGGCGTCAGCTGCCCTTGCCGCTGTTGCCCTTCCACTTCCCGTTCCCGTTCCCGTTCCCGTTGTTCCCGTTCCCGTTCCCGTTGTTCCCGTTCCCCTTGCCGTTGCCGCCGGCGTTGGAGTGCTCCGGCGGGCCCTGCTGGTCGGCGTGGTCGGGACGTCCGGGCTGGCCGGCGTGGTCGGGCGGGCCGTTGCCCTTGTCCTTCCCGTTCCCGTTGCCGGGGTGGCCGCCGTTGCCCGGCTCCTCACCCGGCTCCTCACCGCTGCCGCCGTCCTGCGGGGCGACGAACACCGCGACGGTGTGCGCCGGGACGGTGACCGTGCCGGTCGCCTGGTCCCAGGTCGCGCCCTTGACGATCTCGTCGGCGCCGGAGGCCTGGACCTCGTGGAGCTGGTAGCCGAGACCCTCCATTCCCTCGATCTGCTCGGTGAGCGGCTCCCCGGAGGCGTTGAACACGGTGACCAGGCCGTCCAGCGCCGGGTCCACGTCCTCGCCCACGGTGTCGTCGATCCGCATCACCAGCAGGCCCGCGGTGGCGTCGGGGCCGGCGTTCGGGAAGGTGACCTTCTGGCGGATCAGCTCGGCGTCGCCGAGGGTGATCAGCGGGGTGGAGGAGCGGATGCGCAGCAGGTCCAGGCTCATGTCGGCACTCAGCGCGATGTCCTCCGGGGAGGGGGACTTCTCCGGGTCCTCGAGCATCGGGGCGATCATGCCCCAGGCCTCGCCGTTCTTCTCCGCGGGCGGCAGGCCGTTGCCGAAGCGGTTGTCCTGCTCCGTCCAGTCGATCACGTTGAAGTGGTCGCCGGAGTTGTAGCTGTCGCGGTCCATGGACTTCGAGCGCAGCAGGTCGGTGCCGCCGGCCCAGAACGAGGGGGACTGGCCGAGCGTCACGGTCGCGAGCGACAGGGTGCTCATCCTCGCCCGCACGTCGGCGGGGGTGTCCTGCGGGAGCTTCCACACGCCGAGGTCGTACAGCGCCTCGTTGTCGTGGGCGTCCACGTAGTTCACCGTCTCCTCGGGACGGGTGGCGTAGCCGGCGGGGGAGCCGTTGTAGTCCAGCTGGTCCCCGCGCACCACCTCGCCGGTCGAGCCGAGCAGCTCGTAGTCGGCGAGGTTGCCGGCCATGCCGAGGCGGATCAGGTCGGTGCGGTGGAGCAGGTCGGCGCGCTGCTCGGCCTCGCTCCCGGTCGCGTGACCGTTCGGCATGGTCACCAGGCCCGTGCCGAAGCCCTGCCCGGTGCGTTTGTCCTCGTCGAAGGGGCCGCCGCCGTGGACGGCGTCCCGCAGCCGGTCGTTGAAGGTGCCGATCGACGTCCCGCCCAGCTGCCCCTGCGTGGCCTGGGTGAAGCGGGCGTTGCCGGACACCTCGCCGAAGTCCCAGCCCTCGCCGTAGAGGTAGACGGACTTGCCGTCGATCCCGTCGGCCTCGAGCGTGAGCGCATCGAGCGCCTCGCGCACCGCGACCATGTTGTCCACGCTGTGGTGGCCCATGAGGTCGAAGCGGAAGCCGTCCACCCGGTACTCGCGCGCCCACAGCACCACGCTGTCGACCATGAGCTTCTCGGCCATCAGGTTCTCGGTGGCGACGTTCGAGCAGCAGGTGGAGTTCTCCACCGCGCCCTCGAGGTTCAGCCGCTGGTAGTAGCCGGGCACCACGCGGTCCAGCACGGACTTGTCGGCCTGGCCGTGCGCGGCGGTGTGGTTGTACACCTGGTCGAGCACGACCTGCAGGCCCATGCCGTGCAGCGCGCCCACCATGGAGCGGAACTCGCGCGTGCGCTCGCCGCCCACCTGGTGGCCCTCGGTCGCGTACGAGCCCTCGGGGGCCATGTAGTGCAGCGGGTCGTAGCCCCAGTTGTAGGCGTCCTGGTCGGCGACCGCGGTGACGGCCGCCTGCTGCGCCTCGGAGGCGGGGCCCGCATCGGCCGGGATCTCCGGCCGGAGCTGCTTGGTCCGGTCCTCCTCGATCGTGGCGATGTCGAAGGTGGGCAGCAGGTGCACGGTGGTCATGCCCGCCTCGGCGAGCTCGGCGAGGCGTGCGGTGCCGGCGGAGTCCGGATGGCCGAAGGCCGCGTAGCTGCCGCGCAGCTCCTCGGGCAGCGCCTCGTCACCGGCGGAGAAGTCCCGCAGGTGCAGCTCGTAGATGGTCTGGTCCGCGAACTGGTCCACCTGCGGCGCCGGGGTGGAGCTCCACACCTCGGGGGCCCAGCGCGGGTCCGCGAGGTCCAGCACGACGGAGTGGCGGGAGTTCAGGGTCAGGCCCACCGAGTAGGGGTCGGTGACGGTGTTGGTGACGACCTTCCCGAGGGAGGGGACGAACACCTCCACCGCGTAGGTGTAGGCCTGGTCTGTCCAGGACTCATCGCCGACGGCGGTCCACACCCCGCCCTCGCCGCGCTCCATCACGACCTCGGTCGCCGGGGCGTCGTCGGCAGCGCTCGCGGTCTCGGCGTCGCCGTGCAGGCGCAGGGTGACGCTCTTCGCGGTCGGCGCCCACAGCGACAGGGTGGGGACCCCGTCGCTCCAGGTGACGCCGAGCTCCGCGGAGCCGGCCGCCTCGCCGTACAGGTCATCGAGGATCCCCGGGATCTGCAGGCCGGTGAGGACCTCGAGCCCGTCCGGCCCGTACTGGGCGAGCGCCAGCTCGCCGCGCAGCGCCTCCTCGAGCACGGCCCGGTCGATCTCGGGCAGGTCGAGGGCGAGGAAGTCCTTCAGGTGCCCGCGCCCGGCGAGCTCGGCCTCGGTGAGGCCGCCGTCCCGCAGGGTCAGCTCGCCGAGGCTCTCGCCGCCGGTGACCTCGCCGTCGGCGGTGGCGATGCCCCCGTCGGCCGACGAGAAGAGCTCCCAGCGCGTCCCGTCCGCATCGCCGACCAGGTTCGACGGCCACGCGACGGTGCCGGCGTCCACCAGATGCCCGAGCTGCTTGCCGCTCCCGACGGTCAGCGAATCGGAGGCCTCGATGGTGAGGCGGTGGGTGGCGAGCTCGTAGGAGAAGGTCACGATCTTCCCGTCCTCGGTGGAGAAGGAGTAGTTGGCGCCGTCGCGGGCACCGTCCACACCGTAGGACTCCTCCCACGATCCCCCATGCGCGACCTTCACCTCGTACGACCCGCGGGGCAGGGCGTCGGTGGAGAAGGTGTAGATCCCGTCGCCGTCGGCGTCCTGCATCCAGGTGCGCAGGCAGTCGGGGGCCCAGTCGCCCTCGCAGCCGAGCGCCGCGTTGAAGGAGCCGGGCAGGGTGATGAGCGGGCCCTGCGCGGAGTTCATGACCACGTGGGTGGTCGGGTCGTACCAGAAGGTCAGCGGCCCGCCTGCGTGGGTGTAGGAGATGTCGGCGCCGCCGGGCACGCCGCCCGCGCCGTAGTTCTCGTCCCAGGAGCCGCCGATCGCGACCTTGTAGGCGTAGTCGCCGGCGGGCACGTCGAAGGTGCCGGTGTACTTCCCGGACGCCTCGTCCAGGGTCAGCCGCGCCTGCGCGCAGTCGGGCTGCCAGTCGCCGGGGCAGCCCATCGCGGCGTTGTGCGAGCCGGGGACGGTGACCATGTCCCCGCCGGTGCTGCCGCCGTCCTCGGGACCGGCGGCGGAGAGGTCCGCACCGACCACGGCGGTGGTCGAGGCGGCCACGCGCTGCCCGGCCGCGTCGGTGGAGACCGCGCGGTACTCGATCAGCGTGCCGGGGGCGAGGCCGGAGACGTCGTGGAAGACCCGCGGGGTGTCGTCCTCGGCGGTGCCGAGCGCGGTCCAGCCGGCCTCGCCCGCCACGCGGTAGGAGAAGGTCGTCTCGGCCCATCGGTCCGCGGCGACGGCGGCGCTGATCGGGGCGAGGCCCTCGACCTTCCCGCCGTTCGCCGGGGTGAGGGTGATGTCCTGCGCGTCACCGGCCGGGGCGACCGGGGCGTTCGCCCGCAGCACGAGCGCGCCGAGGGAGGGGACGGTCAGCTCGAGGGTGCCGTCGGCCGCGGCGGTCACCGGCCCGCCCTCGCCGTGCAGCACCTCGTAGGTGGCGCCCGGGGTGAGGGTGGTGAGGGTGACGGTGCGGGCCTGGCCTGCGTTGTTCAGCGCGACCAGGTGCTCGACCTGCTCCTCGCGGTCCACGCGGGAGAAGGCGTACACGCCCGAGCCGTCCTCGGCGTACAGCTCGATCTGCGCACCGGTGGCGAGCGCCGGGGTGCTGCTGCGCAGCTGCGCCAGCTCGCTGATCAGCGGGTACAGCTGCGCGGAGGTGTCGAAGTGCGCGCCGGTCCCGTAGGGGGTGCCGTCGATGAGGGTGTCGTCGAGGTAGGAGGGGACCTGGCTCGGGAACAGGGACTGGCGGGCGTCCTTGTCCGCGCCGTCGCCCACGAAGCCCTGCTCGTCGCCGTAGTAGATCACCGGCTGGCCGCGGGTGAGCAGCATGGTGGAGTGCGCGAGGGCGGAGCGCTCGTCGAGCCGGTCGGAGCCCTGGAGCAGGTTCCCGATGCGGCCCATGTCGTGGTTGCCCACGAAGGTGGGCAGGTCCGCGGCGGAGGAGCCGGGGGTCGTGTAGTAGTCGTCGGCCGCGAAGAGCCCGGCCATGCCGCGGGCGGTGAAGCCCTTGGCCCAGTTCGTCGCCGCGGACTGGTAGGCGAAGTCGAGCACCGAGTCCATGTCGGTCTCGCGCACGTAGGGGGAGAGCAGTCGCGCATCGGCGTCGTACACCTCGCCGAAGGTGAAGAACTGCTCCCCGGCCGGGGTGGCGCCCTGGTGCTCGACGAGCGTGGCGGTGAAGGCCTTCCAGAACTCGCGGTCCACGTGCTTGGCGGTGTCGATGCGGAACCCGTCGATCCCGAAGTCCATCCAGGTCGTGTAGATGTCCTCCATGGTCGCCAGCACCCGCGGGTCCTCGGTCATGAGGTCGTCCAGGCCGTCGAAGTCCCCGAAGGTCACCGACTCGCCCTCCCACGTCGAGTTGCCGCGGTTGTGGTACATCGTCACGTCGTTCAGGGCGTCCGGCACCATGGCGGGCTTGGACTCGTCGCGAACGGGCGTGTAGGGGAAGGACGTGGCCGGATCGAGCTGCGGGAAGTCGGGGGACTGGGCGAGCGCGGTGACGTCCACGGGGTTCCCGGCCGCATCGCGGTAGGGGGAGGTGGCCTGGTCGATGTAGGAGTACTGGCCCTCCTCGTAGTCGATGAGGTCCGCGGTGTGGTTGACGATGATGTCGAAGTACACCTTGATGCCGCGCGAGTGCGCGTCCTCGATCACCGCCTTGAGCTCCTCGTTCGTGCCCAGGTGCGGGTCGATCGTGGTGAAGTCGGTGATCCAGTAGCCGTGGTAGCCGGCGCTCGCGTCCGCGCCCTCGCCCTGCACGGGGTTGTTGGTGAACGAGGGGGTCAGCCAGATCGAGGTCATCCCCAGGTTTTCGATGTAGTCCAGCTGCTGGTGCAGGCCGGCGATGTCGCCGCCCTGGTAGAAGCCCTTGTCGGTGGGGTCGAAGCCGTGCTGGAGCCGGTCGCCGTCGATGCCGCCGGTGTCGTTGTCCGGATCGCCGTTCTCGAACCGGTCGGTGAGCACGAAGTAGAAGATCTCGCCGCCGCCGGGGTGGCGGTAGGGGGCCGACGCGAGCTCGGCGTCGGCGTCCGTGTATTCCCCGCCCTGCTCGGCGAGGGCCACGGACAGCCGCTTGGTCGCGGCGTCGAAGCGGAAGGTCACCGCGGTGGGCGCCGCGACGGCGAGCGGGATGTTCTGGTCCCCGCCGTCCAGGCCGTAGGACTCGTCCCAGCTGCCGCCGAGCGCGGCCTTGACCTCCCACTGCCCGGCGGGGACCTCGAGGGTCGACTGCCACACGCCGGCCTCGGCGGTGGGGGCGAGGGCGGTGGTCTCGCAGGCGGCCATCCAGTCCTCTGCGCAGCCGAGCTCGTCCTGCAGGGACCCGACCAGCACGGGCTGGTCCGGTCCGAGGGCGAGCGCGGTCGGCACCGCGGCGAGGAAGGCGGCCGACGCCATCACCAGGGCGGTGACGAGCGCGAGCGGGCGGCGGAGGGCGGGGATGACCGACATGCGGGGACTCCTCTGTCCGGGCAGTGGGGGAGAGCTGCGGAGACCTGCAAGCGGCTTGCAATCTTGCAAGGGGATGTCTCCTCGTGCGCACTGCGACGTCGCGGTGATCTACCTCAGCGACTATACGGCCTGAGAGGTCGGCCCTCAATGGGCTCGCCAGATCCTGCAAGAACTTTCTGTCCACAGAGCCTCATGGGGAATCCACGGGGATCGAAACAGGTCAATTGAGCGGCTCAAGCACTTATCCGATCCCCGGGGAGGGCAGGTCATGGATCGAGATCGGCCTTCGAGGGCATCGATCCATGCGCGACTGGATGCGGCACTCGCCCAGCTCCACGACAACCTCGGCGGTCTGCCCACGCGCCGTCAGGCGGCGTACGTCTGGGACGGCATCTGGCATGAGGAAGCACACCATTCCACGGCGCTCGAGGGCAACACGCTCGTGCTTCGCGAAGTGGAGCATCTGCTGGACAGCAACCGTGCGCTGGGAGCCAAGACCCTGACGGAGTACGCCGAGGCGAAGGGATACGGCGCGGCGGCGACCTGGGTCTACGGACAGGCACGCGAACCCGGCGAATGGTCGACGGGACAGCTGATCACCATGACGGAGATCCGGAGGATCCACCATGAGCTGATGGCACCCGTCTGGGCGTTCGACCCGCACCCGGACGCCACGGAACGGGAGGCACCGGGACCATTGGGGGAGCATGACATCCATCCGTTCGAGCAGGGGATGACCCCTCCGTCCTGGCCCCTCGTGCCGGCTGAGCTCGCTGCCTGGGTGGACGGCGTCAACAGTGGAGTGCTCGAGCGCGGTGACGGACCGCTGCCGGAGCGGCTCGCGAAGATGCACAACGACGCCGAGCGGATCCACCCGTTCGTCGACCGCAACGGGCGGACCGGCCGGCTGGTGATGAACCTGCTGCTGGTCCGGCTCGATCACCCGCCTGTCATCATCCTCAAGAAGCAGCGGGACAGGTGCCTGGACGCGATGGGGAAAGCGGATGTCGGCGATTACGACCCCCTGGGAGAGCTCCTCGCTCGGGCGATGATCGACAACCTGAACCGGTTCATCCTCCCGAGCATCGCGGGGCCCGCAAAGCTCGTCCCACTCGCTGCCCTGTCGGACATGGCGCTCAGCGTCGCCGCCCTGCGCCTTGCCGCGAGCAAGGGGAGGCTCGATGCCGAGAAGAGATCCGACGGTCAGTGGCTCAGCTCCCGGGCGGCCGTAGAGACGTACAAGGCGAGCCGCAAGCATGCCGGGAGGCAGCCCCTCGAGTGATCGCGCTCAGCGCGTGACCGCCTCCAGCAGCTCGAGCACGTGCCGGTAGCTCTTCCCGGTCGCGGCGCGCATCCCGATCTCGCAGGTGCGGTTCGCCGACACGTACCAGTCGGTCTGCCGCCGCGCCACCTCCGCCGCCTCCGCGCGGGTGGCGGAGGCGGTGAGCTCGGGGTGCAGCATGCCGCGGTCGCCCGCATAGCCGCAGCAGCCCCAGTCGGTGGGGACCACGACCTCGTCGGCGCAGGCCTCGGCGATCGCGACCAGATCCGCGGTCGCCCCGAGGTGCGTGGTCGAGCAGGTGGGGTGCACGGTCACGGAGGCGACGCGTTCGGTCACCTCGAGCCGGTCCAAGAGGTGCTCGCGCACGAAGGTCACCGCATCGACCACCTCGATCCCGGTGCCCTCGAGCGCGCCGAGGAAGCCCTCGGTGCAGCTCGCGGCGTCGACCACCACGGGGAGCTCCCCGCCGCGGCTCGCCGCACCCGCCGCCTGCCGCACCCGTTCGTGCATCTGTGTCTTCGCGTCCGTCATGCCCTTGGAGGAGAAGGGGGTGCCGCAGCAGAGCGAGGCCGCACCGTCCGGGACGACGAGCCGCACCCCCGCCCGCTCGGCGAGGAGTCCGAGGGCCGGCGGCACCCCGCGGCCCTGGTCCTCGCTCTCGGCGCCGAACATGGTGTGCACGCAGGCCGGGAGGTACACGGCGATCTCGTCGGCCGAGGCTCGGCCGCGCCCGCCGCCGCGCCGCACCGGCCCGCCCCGTCGGGGCAGCTCGGGCCGGTAGTCGGGCACGAGATCCTCCCCGAGCACGGCCCGCGCTGCCGTGGTCGCCGCCCGCGGCAGCGCCCTGGGCAGGGCGCCCGCCACGCCCATCGCGGCCGACGCCCCGCGGGTGACGAGGTCCCAGTTCCCCGCCGCCGCGGACCAGGCGGCGTTGGGGGCCTTCCCGTTCCCCTCGGCGCGCAGGCGCCGCACCAGGTCACCGGTGTCGATGCCGACGGGGCAGGCGGTCACGCACATCCCGTCGGCCGCGCAGGTCTGCAGGCCCTGGTACTCGTAGGCGCCGCGGATCGCCGCGGCGGTCGCTGCATCGCCGCGCTGCTCGGCCAGCGCCGCATCGCGCCGCAGCACGATCCGCTGGCGCGGGGTGAGGGTGAGGTCGCGGCTCGGGCACACCGGCTCGCAGTAGCCGCATTCCACGCAGCGGTCGGCCTCCTCCTCGATCCCGACCACGGGCTTGAGGTCGCGCATGTGGGCCGACGGGTCCTCGGTGAGCACCACGCCCGGGTTCAGGATCCCGGCGGGGTCCACGAGCCGCTTCAGCTCGCGCATGACGTCCGTGAGCTCGGGTCCGTACTGCCGCTCGACGAACGGGGCCATGACCCGCCCGGTGCCGTGCTCGGCCTTGAGGTTGCCGCCGTGGCCGAGCACGAGCTCGACCATGTCCTCGGTGAACGCCTCGAGCCGGTCGCCGCCGCTCTCGAGCCGCTCGTTCAGCAGGAAGTGGATGTTGCCGTCCTTGGCGTGCCCGAAGATCACCGGCGCCTCGTAGCCGTGGCGGTCGAACAGCCCCTGCAGCCCGGCGCAGGTCGCCTCGAGCGCCGGCACCGGCACGGCCACGTCCTCGAGCAGGGCGGTGGAGCCGGACGGCCGCGCCCCGGCGACCGCCGCGTAGAGCCCCTTGCGGGTGGTCCACAGCGCCGCCCGCCGGGCGGGATCGGTGGTCATCGCGAAGGGCGCGGCGAGCCCGAGCCCGTCCGCGAGGTGCTGGGCGGAGGCGCCGAGGTCCGCGAGCGCGCCCTCCTCGTCGGCCCGGTGCTCGATGAGCAGCGCCGCATGCCCGTCGACCGCGAGGCCCCGGATCTCCTCGGGCGCGCCGGGCAGGGCCTGGGCGACCTGCAGGGAGCGGGCATCGAGCAGCTCGGCCGTCGCGACCTGGGAGGCGACCACCTCGGGCAACGCCGCGGTCGCGGCCTGCAGCGAGGGCAGCACGAGCAGGCCGGTGGTGACATGGGCCTGCACCGGAACGGTGCGGAACACGGCCTCCGCGACGAAGCCGAGCGTCCCCTCGGAGCCGACCATGAGATGGGCGAGCACCTCGACGGGCTCGTCGAAGTCCAGCAGCGCGTTCAGGCCGTAGCCCATCGTGTTCTTCAGCGCGAAGCGCTCGCGCAGCACCCGCACCGACTCGGAGTTCTCCCGCACCCGTCGCATCAGGCGCACGAGCCCCGCGTGCAGAGCCGGCTCCTCGCGCCGCAGGCGCGCGTCGGCCGCCTCGTGGGAGGTGTCGACGACCGTGCCGGACGGCAGCACGAACCGCAGCGACTCGAGCGTGCGGTAGGAGTTCTCCTGGATCCCGGCCGCCATGCCGGAGGAGTTGTTGGCGATGACCCCGCCGATCGTGCACGCGATCTCCGAGGCCGGGTCCGGGCCGAGCCGGCGCCGGTAGCGGCGCAGGTGAGCGTTGACGCGGGCGAGGGTCACGCCGGGCCCGACGCGCACGCGCGCCCCCTCGTCCAGCACCTCCAGCGTCCGGAACCCGGTGCGCACATCGGCGAGCACCGAGGCGGACTGCGCCTGCCCGGACAGGCTCGAGCCGCCCGAGCGGAAGGTCAGCGGCCGGCGGGACCTCGTGGCCTCCGCGAGCAGCGCGACGACCTCCGCCTCGGTCGCGGGGGAGGTCACCGCCTCGGGGACGAGGAGGTAGTGGGAGGCGTCGTGCGCGAGGGCGTGACGGGCGACGACATCGGTGTCGAGCTTCGGCGTGCGGGGGTGCGGCGGTGCGACGGTCATGGCTCACGGTATCCCGGGCCGGGTACGGTCGGGGCGTGAGCGATGCACCCACCGCCCTTGCCCGCTATCTCGACGGCCTCGTCGCGGCCCTGTCCACCGCGACCGGCGAGTTCGACCCCGACGCCGTCCAGCCCGACCGTGGCATCATCGGCGGGGTCGAGACCGGCGGCGACATCCCGGAGCTGTCCTACCTCTCCGGCGCCCGCGAGGACCACCTCGGCGCGGCGATCTGCTCCGTGGACGGGGAGATCACCGCCTCCGGCACCGACCACGCCTTCCCGCTGCAGTCGATCTCCAAGGTCTTCGCCTACGGCGCCGCGATCGACCTGCACGGCCTGGACTACGTCGTCTCCGTGGTCGACGAGGAGCCGACGGGGGAGGAGTTCAACGCCCTCAGCATCGACCGCACCACGAAGAAGCCCAAGAACCCGCTGGTGAACATCGGCGCGATCCGCACCCACGCCATGCTCGGCACCTCCCGCGCCGAGCGCACCGAACGGCTGCGCGCCGCGATGGACGGCGCCGCCGGCCGGTCGCTGGACCTGCACCGCGAGACCTGCGAGGAGGAGCGCCGGAGCGCCGACCGCAACCTGGCGCTCGCCTACATGCTCCGCGCCGCCGGGTCCATGACCGAGGACTCGGAGGAGGTCGTCTCCGGGTACATCGAGGGCTGCGCCGTGCTCACCACCGTCACCGACCTCGCCGTCATGGCCGCGACCCTCGCCTCCGGCGGTACCAACCCGCTCACCGGCAAGCGGGTCTTCTCCCAGGTCGCAGCCCGGCAGGTGCTCTCGGTGATGCTCACCTGCGGCATGTACGACAACGCCGGCGACTGGGTCAGCGACGTGGGCCTGCCCGCGAAGTCCGGGGTGGGCGGCGGGATCATCGCCGCCCTGCCCTCCCGCTTCGGCGTCGCCAGCTACGCCCCGCAGCTGGACCTGCACGGCAACTCGGTGCGCGGCACCCTGTTCTTCGAGCGGCTGAGCGCCGACTTCTCCCTCCACATGCTCGACGGCACCGAGCCGCGACACCTCGAGGAGGCCGCGCGGGAACTGGTCGAGGCGGGCCTTCCCGGCGGAGCCCCTGCTGGTCGGTAGACTCCTGGCCATGAGTTCCACCTCCCGCAACGACCTGGTCCGCCGCCCCTTCGAGGGCCTGCCCAACGAGCAGGACCTGGTGGCGATGCGCCAGCTGATCCCCGCGGCCACCATGCGCGCCACGACCACGGCCGAGCACGGCGCCGTCGCCGTGCAGCTCGCCACGATCCTGCCCATGGCCTGGCCCGCGGTGCGCCGCACCGACGGCACCATCACCGTCGGCATCCAGGCCCCCTACCCGGGCGGCGACCTCTCCCGCGGCCTCGGCCAGGCGATCCGCCAGGCCCTCGCCCTCGAGCCGGGCACCCCGATCACCACGGTCACCCTCGAGGACGACTCCCCGCGCCTGCAGGACGTCCTCGACCTCTCCGGCGACTTCGCGATCGAGGTCCAGGACACCTTCGACTTCTGGCTCGACCCCAGCGCCGAGCGCACCGACGAGATCGAGGCCGCCATCCAGCAGGCCAACGACTCGATCATGACCACCCGCCCCGTCACCGGCCTCCCGCACGCCTACTGGGTCGACGCCGGCGCCAAGGAGCACGTGCGCTGGGTGCTCGACGCGGACGAGGAGAAGGTCATCGACGCCGTCACCCGCCTCCACGCCCGCCGCGAGTCGGCGCTGTGCGAGGGCGCGAAGTACGTCGGCTCCTTCCGCGCCGAGGGCCTGGCGATCCCCGTGTGGGACCTCGCCAAGGGCTCCGGCGTCGAGGCCGCCGAGGCGGAGGCCGAGGCCTTCCGCGCCCGCTTCGAGGAGGCGCTCGCCTCCGACGAGCCGCTGACCGCCAAGGAGCGGCGCGCCCGCGGCGGCATCGTCGCCCGACAGGTGACCCTGCGATGACCGGCGCGGGGCCGCTGACCGCGCACCGCCCCGAGCGGGTCGCGGTCGTGATCCCCGGCAAGAACGAGGCGGAGCGGATCCAGGCGACCATCGTCGCCGCCCGGGAGATCCCGGGCGTGGACATGGTGGTGGTCGTCGACGACGGCTCCACCGACGCCACCTCCGCCGTCGCCATGGGGACGGGCGCCCTCGTGGTGCGCCACAAGACCAACCGCGGCAAGGCCGCGGCCATGGCGACCGGCGCCCAGATGGTCGCCATCCGCGAGGACGCCCAGCGGGCCGACGGGGGCGAGGGCTTCACCGAGGAGCTCCACGCCGAGCCGCGCGTGCCCGGGCACACCGGCCCGCTGCCCGTGATCGACGACCGCGAGGCCGTGCCGCGCGCGCTGCTCTTTCTCGACGCGGACATGGGCGCCTCCGCCACCGCCGCCCACCCCCTCGTCGAGGCGGTCCTCGAGGAGGGCGTGGACATGGCCATCGCCACCCTGCCCCCGCAGGACGGCGCCGCGGGGATGGGCATCGTGGTGCGCACGGCCCGCCGCGGCATCGAGAAGGCCACCGGCTTCGCGCCCACCCAGCCGCTCTCCGGCACGCGCTGCATCACCCGCGAGACCTGGGAGGCGTGCCTGCCGCTCGCTCCCGGCTGGGGTGTGGAGACGTCCCTGACCATCGACGCGCTCACCGCCGGGTTCTGGGTCAAGGAGATCCCCGCGGACCTCCACCACCGCGCCACCGGCAAGGACCTGCGCGGCCAGCTGCACCGCGCCGCCCAGCTGCGCGACGTGATGCGGGCGCTCGCCCGCAAGCGCCACCTGTCCCCGGACCTGGGGGAGGAGGAGGCGGAGGTCGAGGAGGAGCCGCAGACCCCGTCGGCCGAGACGCTGCCGGCCGGGAGCGACGACCACGACGAGGCGAAGGTCTGGGCCGGCGTCGCGCCGGAGGTCGCGGAGGAGCAGGCGGAGGCGACCGCGGAGGCGCGGCGCCTCACCCTCGCCGACCTCCCCGTGGACGGCGAGTTCTCCGACGACGAGACCCGCGAGCTCGGCGACGTGGACGTGGACGCGCTCGATGCCCGGCTGCGCGCGCTCAAGGTCGAGGGCCTCTTCGCCCCCGATGACGTCGTCTACCTCGCCGGCGTGGACCTCGGCGCCCTCGCCGCCCGGCTCGACGAAGCCCCCGTGGAGGGTGCTTTCGCCCCCGAGCACGCGGTCATCATCGCCTCCCACCTGGACGCGGGCACCCCGTCGATCCCGGAGGGCGTCACCACGCCGCTCAGTGCGGACGAGTACACCTCCCTCGTCATCCACGCGGCGGTCGACGCGGAGAACGCCTGATCAGACCGCGCCGTCGCGCGCGGCCGGATCCGGCAGCACCGCGGGCAGGTAGGCGAGCCAGAGCCCGAGCATCGCGGCGACGAGCACCGGCCCGGTGTCGTTGACGGCATAGCCGACCCACGCCCCGACCACGAGCGCGATCCGCACCCGGTGGGCGGAGGGGTGGGCCGCATCGAGCGCGGCGAGCCGGCGCCAGCGCAGCCGTCCCGGCATGAGGATCGCGCTCGAGAGCAGCACCGCGATCAGGAGAAGCAGCCCGAGGATCCAGAACCCGGTCGCCATCGCCACGTTCTGGGCGAGCTTGCGGACGATCACCGCGAACAGCTCCCCGGAGAGCAGCTCGTCGATGAAGCGGCCCAGGTGGGTGCGGTCCTCCGGCGGACGCAGCCAGTCCAGGAAGGACACCCCGAGCACCACCGCGGCGCTGCCCGCGCCGAGCGCGAGCACATGCCAGGGCCGCAGCCGGATCCCGGAGACCAGCAGCGCGAGCAGCCCGAAGGCGGGGATGGTCGCCAGGCCCGAGCCGAAGTCCGCGCCCATTGACGGGGTGATGCACACGATCGCGACCGCCGCGCCCACGACCACGGTCGCGAGCACCCGGGCGCGGGCGGTGGCGAGCATGGTGAACAGGCACAGCAACGCCATCAGCGCCGCGGCGAGCACCATGCCGAACAGGTGGTTGGACAGCCCGTAGAAGCGCCCGCCGGAGATCGGCTGCGCCCCGAGCGGGGAGGAGAGCTGCAGGCGCGACCCGGTCGCGGACTCGAGCAGGATGATCCCCGCGACCAGCGCCGCGGAGACGCCCACGGGGCCGAAGCGGGAGCGGCGCCAGGGCCCGCCGAGCACGAGCACCGACAGCAGCGCGCACCCGGCCCACACCACGCCCGCAAGGGCCAGGGTGGGGTGCTCGGCCCGCCACCAGGGCACGAGTGAGGCGCACAGCCCGACGGGCAGGGCGAGCGGTGCGATCGCCGCGAAGGCCCGGCCGACGGCGGCGAGCCGCGGCCGACGGGCCAGCGCCGGGACCAGCACGATCACGATCCCGGCGACGCCCAGCAGCAGCCAGGACCCGAGCGCGGGGATCGTCGCGCGGTCCACGAGCCGGCCCGCCTCGGAGCGGTCCCAGGCCAGCTGCTGGGGATCGGCGTGGTCGACGCCGCGGAAGGGCTGACCGGGGATCAGACCCTCGGGGGAGGCGTCGTGGGAGTCGAGGATCGTGGCGAGCACGTCCGTGAGCACCACGATGCCGGTCTGCTTGGAGGCGCCGGAGGTGAGGGCCTGCCCGGGCAGGGCGGTGTCCATCGCGACCTGCAGGCCGACGGTGCGGGAGGCGACCGCGCCGGTGCGCTCGACCTGCTCCGGGTCCTCCGGGTCGGTCGCGGCGACGGAGACCAGCAGGGTGCGGGGCAGGTCCGCGGCCTGGCAGCCGCCGAGCGCGTCGAGGGTCTGGCCGACGGCGTCGTCGAGCACGGCGAGCTCCTGCTCCCGGGCAGGGTCCTCGTGGTCGGGGACCGAGGGCAGCTCGAGCTCCACCAGGTCCCCGGCGGCGAGGGCGGGAGCGACCGCGGCGGGGTCCCCGGTCACCGTGACCGGCACGTCCAGCTGCTTCCACTGGTCCGTGGGCGGGGTGGGGATGCCGCTCGTGCGCGGCGCCTCCTCGGCCAGGCCCCGATAGCCGGTGTGCAGCGTCTCCAGGCCCTGCCGCTTTGTGGAGACCACGGTCGTGGAGGTGGTGTTCATGGCGCCGACGCCGGAGCGGTCTGCGAGGCACTGGAGGTGCGGGGTGGTCTCTGCGTCGATGTCCTCCCAGGTCAGCCCCGCGGTCGCGAGCACGAGGCGCACGGGCGCCTCGGCGGTGTCGGCGTCGGCCCGGGCGGCGGGGGAGGGGACGAGCAGCAGCGCGCCGAGCAGGGCGAGCAGCAGTGCGCCGAGCGCACGGGCGGCGGGGCGGGGTCGGACGAGGGAGGGCACCCGTCGATGCTACGGGGCGAGGCACGGCGGGGCCGGGGTGCGCCGTGGAGAACTTGTGTCGGCCTCTTGACACAAGTGTGGCGGAGGCCGCATTGTGTCACCACCTCGATACAAGAAGGAGTGCCGCCATGTTCCTCGGTTCCCTGATCCCGCTGCTGATGCTGCTGCTCATCCCGCTGCTCGTCGTGGTCGCGGTGCTCCTGATCGCCGACGCCCTCGGCCACGAACGCACGGGCCTGCACCGCGGCGCCCTCATCGCCCGCTGGATCGGCGTTCCGCTCGGCATGATCGTCACCGTTGCGGTGGTCACCTGGGCCCAGACCGTCAGCGCCGGCAGCGAACACTTCGCCACCGGCGCCTTCGCCGCCGCCGGTCCCTTCCTCGGCGGGATCGTGCTGGTCCTCGCAATCGCCATGGGGGAGATGTCCCTGCCCGCGCCGCGCACCGCCGTGCGCCGCGCCAGCCTCCAGCGCCGCACCGCCGGCTCCATCGTCCCGCGCGGCGCCCTGGTGCTCGCGGGCCTCGCCCTCGCCGCGCTCGCCCTGGTCACCGCCACCGGTGCCCTGCTCGCGAGCGGCGGGAACACGTTCATGGTCGTCGAGGGCGTCGGCGACGACGGGGTGCCCTGGGGCGCGGTCTACGGTCCCTTCCCCGGCTGGCACTACACGGTCGTCATCGCCGTGGGCACGGTCGCGCTGCTGCTCGTCGCCCTGCTCGCGCTGCGCCTGATCCTGCGCCGCCGCCCGAGCGACGACCCGCAGGACATCCTCCTGCGCCGCCGCTCCTCCACCTCCGTCGCCGGCGCCGTCGTGCTGGCCGCGGCCGCCTGCACCCTCCCCGTCTCGGTGTTCCTCCTGCACCCGCTGGTGCTCGTGCGCGGACTGTACGAGATCACCCCCGCGATGCAGGCCGGCACCGCGATCGCCGGGATCGGCATCCTCGCCGCGCTCCTCGCCCTCCCCGTCGGCCTCGTCATGGTCGTCTTCCCCCAGACGATCGCGCGGCGCGCCCCGCGGCGCCGTCCGTCGGCCGCGCCCGGCGCCGGCGTCGCCGGAGTCGAAGGGGTCGCGCGATGACCCATATCGTGGTCGACATGAACAACCCCACCCCGCCCTACGAGCAGGTGCGCCGCGAGATCGTCGAGCAGATCCGCACCGGCGAGCTGCGCCCCGGGGACCGGCTCCCCGCGATCCGCGTCCTCGCCGGCGACCTCGGCCTCGCCCCCGGCACCGTCGCCCGCGCCTACAAGGCCCTCGAGGAGGCGCAGATGATCGTGACCCGCCGCGGCGCGGGCACCACCATCGCCCCCGGCGCCCAGGCCCTCGCCCGACGCTCCGCCGCGACCACCCTGCGCGAGTCCGGCGGTGAGGTCGACCCCGCGCTCATCCCGCTGTTCGCGGACCCTGTCGCCGAGGCCCGCGCCCGCGGCGCCCGCGACGTGGAGATCCTCGCCGCCGTGCGCGCCACGCTCGCGGGGGAGAGCACCGCGACCCTCGCGTGAGCGGGGGTGCGGGCGGGGGTGTGAGCGGGCTGCGGCTCGAGCCGCTCGGCCCGCAGCACGGCCTGGCGCTGCTCGCCGGGCAGGACGAGCAGCTCGCCCGGGAGATCATCGGCGGGCGCTGGGAGCCGGACGCGCTCGCCGACTTCCTCGATCGCGCCTCGCGCTGGCGGGCCGACGGGCCGGTGCGGGAGTACGCGGCGCTCGTGGATGGGGAGCTGGTGGGCGGGGGCGGCCTGCACCTCCTTGCTCCCGGTCTCGCGCGGGGTGAGACGGCGCTGAACTACTGGGTGCTCCAGGGGTGTCGGGGGAGGGGCCTCGGGCACGCGATCGCGGCGCTGCTGGTCGCGCAGGCGCGGGCGGACGCGGGGATCGCCCGGCTCGTGCTGCGTATCGCCCCGGGGAACGCGGGGTCCCTCGCGGTCGCGCGGGGGCTCGGGGCGCAGTCGACGGGGGCGGTCGAGCGCCACCCGGCCGACGGGCGACGTGCGGTGGAGCGGTGGGAGCTGGGGGTGCGATGAGGGGGTGAGGGGTGTGGTGTGAGGGTGTCAAGGCCCCGTCGAAAATGTGGATACATGGGGGAGGAAATGTGGACGAACGCCTTTTCTGTTGCGACCGTTCCTCCCCAGTCGAAGTTATCCACAGATTTCCGAGAAAAATACCCCAGCTATGGTGCTGAGGGGGTCGCGGGAGTAGAATTCAAGGGTGTTCCGGGAGGGGGATCTCCGGGGCGCGAGGGGTGATCCATCCCGTCGTCCATCGGTCGATCCCCGCTCGTTCGACGAGGAGAGGGGGAGGGTCCGATGGCTGCCATCGCAGAACCTGCATCGCGGCGCGACGACGCCTCCGCTGCTCCTGGTCCCGCCGCTCCTGGCGCCCTCGACCCCGCGTCCGCCTCCGGCGTCACCGCGGACGGCACCCTCCCGCTCGACCTCGGCATGCCGCGTCCGCGCGTGAAGGCCCGCGCCCCGCTCACCGAGGACTCCCTGGTCAGCCGCGGCGGCCTCGAGCCCGCCTCGGCGGACGCCACCACCGCCTCGCGCCTGCTCCACGCGGTGCAGGAAGACTCCCGCCGGCACGCCCTGCACCTGAAGCGGCTCGCCGCGTTCCACGTCGCCGAGGACGATTTCGAGCGCGAGGAGCACACCCTCGCCGTCGCGATCGCGCTGCGCACCACCACCGACAAGGCGCGCAGGCTCATCCTCGACGCCCACATCGCGTACACCGAGATGCCGCGCACCCTCGAGCGGCTCGCCCGCGGTGAGATGCCCGTGGAATGGCACGAGAGAATGCTCCACGCCACCCGTGACATGACCCCTTTCCGGCGCGGAGAGATCGACGAGAGAATAGGGGCATGGGATCTCGCCTCGATCCCGTCGGACCGATTCTTCGCCGAGCTGCGCACCCTCGTCGCCTGGTGCGATTCCCGCGACGCGGCACCCGATCCTGTGCAGTCCCGCTGCGTCGAGCTGGAGAAGGGCTTCCGCGACGACGGCACCGCGAGCCTGCGCATCACCGGTCCCATCCCCGAGATCCTCGCGCTCGCCCGCCGGCTCGACAGCTCCGCGCGCAGTGTCCAGGCCGCGCAGCGCCACGCCGTCCGCGACGGGGCCCCGATCCCCTTCGATCTCGACGACGCGGTGACGACCACGGGGAGAGCTCTGTCCCTCGCCACCCTCCGCTACGCGATCATCACCCGCACCGTGCTGGACACCGCCGGGGTCGAGGTGCCCGCCCCGCGCTACCGCGTCAATGTCACCGTCCCGGCGCTGACCATGATGGGCCTGGCCGACACCCCCGCCACCTTCGACGGCCGCACCCCGATCCCGGCGAAGCTGGCCCGCGACCTCGCCGCCGCCGAGCCCGTCTGGCACCGGGTCCTCACCGACCCCGTCACCGGCGAGTTCCTCCCGCTGCCCGCCGAGCGCTACACCCCCACCCCCGCGATGGTCGAGCACCTGCGCCTGCGGAACGCCAGCTGCGCCGTCCCCGGCTGCACCCGCTCCACCACCGACGACGCGGAGACCGACCACATCCACGAGTTCGACCACGAGGATCCCGCCCGCGGCGGCCCGACCCACCTCGCGAACCTCCACCGCCTCCACTTCGGCCACCACGACCTGAAGACCGCGGGGCACATCGACCCGGTGCGCCACCCCGACGGGACCACCGAATGGACCGTCGGCTCCCCGCCCCTCGTCAGCACCCGCGTCGCCCCCGACCGCGACCTCGCCACCCCCGAGATGGCAGGGTGGCTCATGGAGCAGTGGGACATCCACCGCGCCGACGAGGACTGGAAGGCGATGGTGGCCTGCGGCGAGGTCGACCGCCTCATGCGCGAATGGGGACCCGCCTACGAGGACTTCGGCGACCCGCCCGGCACTGCCGAGCTGCTCGCCGAGGTCGCCGAGGAGGAAGCGGCGAAGAAGCGCGAGGCCGGGATCGACCAGCCCCCGCCCTGGGCGTCCGCGCCACCGTTCTGAACGACGCCTTCCTGACGTGGGCAGTACCCTTCCCTGCATGCGGTACGGATTCCTCGGCCCCGAGACGACCTTCACTCACCAGGCCCTTCTACAGGCCCTCGCGGAGACCCCCGAGGAGTTCGCCGCGGAGGAGCCGGAGCTGGTGCCCTTCTCCTCGGTCGCCACCGCCACCACCGACCTCCTCGCCGGGGACATCGACGCGCTCATGGCCCCCATCGAGAACTCCGTCGAGGGCGGGGTCTCCGGCACCCTCGACGTGCTCGCCGCGACCGACTCCATCACCATCGTCGCCGAGCAGACCGTGCAGATCACCTTCGTGCTCGCCGCCCGCGAGGTCACCCCCTTCGAGCAGATCACCTCCGTCGCCTCCCACCCCCACGCACAGGCACAGGTGCAGGGCTGGCTGCGCGCGAACACCCCGAACGCCCAGATCGCCGCCGCGTCCTCCACCGCCGGCGCCGCCCGCGACCTCGCCGCCATGAGCGAGGACGAGGCCTGGGGCCGCGCCGCCGTCTGCTCGCCGCTGGCCGCGAAGCACTTCGGCCTCACCGTCCTCGCCGAGGGCATCGAGGACTACGACGGCGCGATCACCCGCTTCGTCCTCGTCACCCGCGAGGGCCGGATCCCCGCCCGCACCGGCACCGACAAGTCCACCGTCGTCATCCAGCTGCCCCACAACCGCTCCGGCGCCCTCCTGGAGGCGCTCGAGATCCTCGGCTCCAACGGCGTGAACATGTCCCGCATCGAGTCCCGCCCCGTCGGCGACTTCCTGGGCCGGTACTCCTTCTCCATCGACCTCGAGGGCCACATCGAGGACCGCCGCGTCGCCGCCGCGCTGCGCTCCCTGCACCGCCTGTGCCCCGTCGTCCACTACCTCGGCTCCTACCCGCGCGTGGACGGGACCGGCAGCGAGATCCGCGAGGACTTCTCCGACGACGCCTACGACCAGTCCCGCGAATGGGTCGACCAGCTCACCGCGATGATCACCCCGCCGGCAGGGGCATGACATGGCGGCGCGCTCCACGGACCCCGTCTCCGGCACCGGCCGCGTCCGCGCGATCGACGACCGGCTGATCATCGCCCTCGCCGAGGACGTCTCCGCCGGCCTGCCCTCCCGCGGTCAGGTCGCGGCCGACGCCGTCATCGGCGGCCACGAGCTCCAGGTCGTCGTCGAGCCCGACGGGCGCAAGGGCCACTGGCTCGACGTCGACGAGGAGCTGCGCACCGCGCTCGCCCTCGAGGATGGCGACACCGTCGAACTGACCCTCACCCCCGCCGCCGAGTGGCCCGAGCCCGAGGTCCCCGACGACCTCCGCGCCGCGCTCACCGCGGCGGAGGAGCAGGTGGGGGAGCAGTGGGAAGCGATCACCCCCATGGCCCGCTGGGAGTGGGTGCGCTGGGTCGGCGCGACCCGCTCCGCGCAGACCCGCGCCAAGCGCGTGGACGTGTCCGTCGACAAGCTTCGCAAGGGCTCCCGCCGCCCCTGCTGCTTCGACCTGTCCTCCTGCACCGATCCCGAGCTCGCCCGCAGCGGCAAGCTCCGGGAGTGACGGTCAGGAGACGCCCGAGACCTCCGAGGTCTTCGCCCCCTCCGGGACCCGCAGGCGCAGCGCGCCCGGATCGATGGTGGCGACCATGTGGGTCGCCTCCACGTCCGTGTCGCCGTCCAGCTGGACCGGCTGCGCCTTCGTGGTCGTCACCCGCACGCCCGTGGTGAGGTATCGCTCCATCGAGGACAGCTTCGGCCCCACCTTCGGGGTGAGCTTCGGATTGATGACCTGGGTGGCGACCTGGCTGAACCCGGCCGCGCCGCGCCAGCCGGCGACGACCACCTCGAGCTTGCCGTTGTCGATCGTGGCATCCGGCATGAGCACGAAGCCGCCGGGCAGCTTGCCCACGTTCCCCAGCAGCACCGTGCGTGCCTTGTGCGCGTGACGGGACTCGTCGGGCAGCTCCACGATCACGTCGACCGAGCGGCGGCCCAGCACCGTGCGCACCCCGCCGAACACGTACGCGACCCAGCCGAGGCGCTTCTTCAGCCCCGGATCGGTGTAGCCGATCATCTCCGCGTCGGCCCCGAAGCCCGCGATCACCAGGAAGATCTGGCGCGGGGCGGCCAGCGCGGCCGACGGGGAGTCCCCGTGGCGCAGCCAGCCGACGTCGACCTGGTGGTCGGAGCCGGTGAGCGCCGCGACCATCGCCGCGCCCGGGTCCTCCAGCGGGATGTCCACGTTGCGGGCCAGGAGGTTGCCGGTGCCGGAGGGGATGATGCCCATGCGGGTGTCGGTCCCGGCGAGGACCGAGGCGACCATGCGCACGGTCCCGTCGCCGCCCGCGGCCATCACCAGGTCCGCGCCGTCGGCGAGAGCCTGCTCGGTCTGCCCCTTGCCGGGGTCGTCGATGGTGGTCTCGTAGAACACCGTCTCGGCGCCCTCGACGCGCGAGACCACCTCGGTGAGGCGGCGGCGGATCGAGTCGGTCTCGTCGAACTTCGACGGGTTCAGCACAACCGCGACCTTGCGCACCCGGTCCGGATCCCCGGGGGAGCGTTCGGCCGCGGAGGTGCCCTCCGCGCCGCCGGAGCCGTCCCCGCCCTCGGAGGTGCCGCCGTCGGCCGACCTCCCGAGCGACGACGCGCGCGCCTCGGCGGCCGCGTGCAGGGCCGAGATCTCCCGGCGATGCCGCCCCAGGCGGCGCAGCACGACCACCAGCAGGGCGATCGTGACGACGGTCGTCACCACAGAAGCGATGCTGAGCACCAGCAGGGTCATGTCCATGGCGGAAGACTATCGGGCCCGCCTGCGCAGGTACCCTGGAGCAATGATCGATCTGCGCCAGCTGCGAGAGAACCCCGATGTCGTCCGAGACGCCCAGCGGGCGCGGCGGCGCGACGCCTCCACCGTCGACGCCGTCCTGGAGGCGGACTCCCGCTGGCGCGAGACCACTGCGGCCTTCGAGTCCGCCCGCGCCGAGCAGAAGTCCTTCGGCAAGCGCGTCGCCCAGGCGAAGGGCGAGGAGAAGCAGGCGCTGCTGGCCGAGGTGAAGCAGCTCGCCGCCGACGTGAAGCGGCTCGAGGGCGAGGCCGCCGAGGCGCTCACCGCCCGCGACGCCGCCCTGCGGGAGATCCCGAACCTCGCCGAGGGCGCCCCAGAGGGCCTCGAGGCCGACTTCGTGGTCCGCGAGACCGTGGGCGAGACGCCGACCTTCGACTTCCCGATCAAGGACCACCTCGAGATCGCCGAGGGGCTGCGCGCCATCGACATGGCCCGCGGCGCGAAGGTCTCCGGCGCCCGCTTCTACTTCCTCACAGGCGTGGGCGCGCAGCTCGAGCTCGCGATCCTCAACTCCGCCATCGACCAGGCCACCCGCGCCGGGTTCACCCCGATGATCACCCCCACCCTCGTGCTGCCCGAGGCGATGGAGGGCACCGGCTTCCTCGGCGAGCACGCCGACGAGGTCTACCACCTGGACAAGGGCGACGACCTGTACCTCGTGGGCACCTCCGAGGTGGCGCTGGCCGGTTACCACAAGGACGAGGTCCTGGACCTGTCCGACGGCCCCAAGCGCTACGCCGGCTGGAGCGCCTGCTACCGCCGCGAGGCCGGCAGCTACGGCAAGGACACCCGCGGAATCATCCGCGTGCACCAGTTCCACAAGGTGGAGATGTTCTCCTACTGCCGCATCGAGGACTCCTACGAGGAGCACGAGCGGCTGCTGGACTGGGAGCGGGAGATGATGGCGCGCATCGACGTGCCCTACCGCATCATCGACACCGCCGCCGGCGACCTCGGCACCTCCGCCGCCCGCAAGTTCGACTGCGAGGCGTGGATGCCCAGCCAGGACACCTACCGCGAGCTCACCTCCACCTCGAACACCACCCAGTTCCAGGCGCGGCGGCTGAACATCCGCGAGCGCACGGAGGACGGCCTGCGCCCTGTCGCGACGCTGAACGGCACCCTCGGCACCACGCGCTTCATCGCCGCGATCCTCGAGAACCACCAGCAGGCCGACGGGTCCGTGGTGGTCCCCGAGGGGCTGCGCCCGTACCTCGGCGGTCGTGAGGTCTTCGAGGTCGCGGGCGGCGCTGCCTGAGATGCCCTCCCCCCGACCCCTCCACCGCCTGCTCGAGGCGCTTCGTCACCGACGGTTCACCCCACGGTCGCGCGGCGGTGCCACACTGCCCGCCATGAGCACCTCCACCGCCGAGTCCGCGACCGCCGCCCGCGAGGCCACCCGGGCGCGCCTGCAGGAGCGCCTCGCGCCGCTGGAGGGGAAGGACCTGCTGATCGGCCTCGACGTCGACGGCACCCTCGTCGACCACGACGGCACCATGTCCTCCTCCATGCGCGACATCCTGCGCCGCACCGCGACCGAGCACACCGTCGTCATCGCCACCGGCCGCTCCCTCGGCGCGACCCTGCCGATCGTCGAGGCCGCCGGAATCACCCGCGGCTACGCCGTGTGCTCCAACGGCGCGGTGACCGTGCAGATGGACCCCGAGGCCGAGGGCGGTCACCGCATCGTCGACACCCGCTCCTTCCAGCCCGGTCACGCGCTGCGCACCCTGCGCGAGGTCGCGCCGGACGCCCACTACGCGGTCGAGACGGCCGATGGGGCCTTCCACTCCACCACCGGCTTCCAGGACGCCAGCTTCGGCGTCGAGGCGACCGAGGCGAACCTCGACGAGCTCATGGAGCTCGAGGCGGTGCGCGTCGTCGTCCACGTCCCCGACCTCTCCCCACAGGAGTTCTCCGAGGTCATCGCCCAGTCAGGCGTGCACGGGGTCGAGTACTCCATCGGCTGGACCGCGTGGCTGGACATGGCCGCGCCCGGCATCTCCAAGGCCAGCGCCCTCGAGGCGATCCGGGAGCGGCTCGGCATCGAGCGACTCGCCACGGTCGCCGTCGGCGACGGCTTCAACGACACCGAGATGCTCACCTGGGCCGGGGTCGGCGTCGCCATGGGGCAGGCGCCGCAGGGCGTGAAGGCCGTCGCGGACGTCGTCACCGAGTCGATCTACGAGGACGGCACCGTGCTGGTGCTCGAGGGCGTGCTCGGCTGAACCGTCCCCGGGGTCCCCGGGGTCCCCGGCATCACCTCGTCATGAGCCACGCCAGCAGGTAGCTGCGGGTGTTCCCATCGTCCAGGTGCTCGTCGGCCAGGTCCCGCGCCGCCTCGAGCGCCGCGTCCCGCTCCTCGTCCCCGCCGAGCGCGGAGTACATGAGCAGCCAGTCCCCGTACTGCTGATCGAACCCGCCCGACGCCGTGCCCTCGGCGACGTTCCGCCGCACCCGCTCCGGGTCGTCGGCCAGGTGGTCCGAGCTCGGCGACAGGGGCAGCACCAGGATCGCGAGCGCCGCCGCGGGCTCCGCGGAGAACCACGTGGCGTAGTCGCGCTTGCCGCCGAACTGCAGCGGCAGCACCTGATGCGCGAAGCCGTCGTAGACCGGGTCCGCGGCGTCGAAGTCGGTCCAGTACGTGCGCGCCGCGAGGGCCTCATGGGCCAGCAGCCAGGCCGCCAGCTCCTCGAGCTCGGCGTTCCCGCGCGCCCGCGCCCACAGCTGCAGACCCGCCCAGGCGGTGGTCGCCTCCGAGCTGGACTCCTGGTTGTTGCCGTCAGCGAAGGGGGAGGTGCCCGACGCCCACGAGTGCGAGGCGTAGGCGTCGAACACCCGCCGCACCGGCAGCATGTCCGTCGCCGCGTCGCTCGCGATGTCGGCGGCGAGGGCGTCGATCACCGGCGCGATCTCCTCGGCGAGCTCCGGGTCGTCCGCGGCGAGGGTGCCCGCGGCGTACAGGAAGTAGCCGTAGTGGAAGTGGTGGTCGTTGAACTCCTCCGAACCGAACGACGGGGTCAGGCCCACGACCCCGCGGTTCGTCCTGTCGTACGCGAAGCAGAAGGCATCGCGCTCCGCCGCCGCACCCACCTCCGTCCAGCGGCGCAGCTGGGTGAGGACCCGCTCGCGCAGTGCGGCGGCGGGCCCCTCGGCCCCGACCTGCTCCGCGATCGCGAGGAGCTGCGCGTCGCGGTGCAGGGCCTTCCCGCCGAAGTAGGTGTCGGCCGGGTAGTCGAGCAGGGCGGGGACGTCGAGCGCGACCTGCGCGGCGAGCTCCTCCCGCTGCGCATCGTCCAGGCCAGAGAGATCCAGTGCCGCACGGGCCTCGCGCCGCGGCGCGGACCAGGTGAGCTCGGTCGCCTCGCGCAGCACGAGGGTGCCGTAGACGCTCGGGTACGTGCCGAGCACGTCGTCGGCCGACGGGTCCGCGCCGTGGTGCGGCATCGCGGCGATGGCCGTCGGCCCGTTCCCGGCGGTGGTGTAGGTGAGGGTCGTCGTGGCCGCGTCCTCGGTGAGGGAGCGGGTGAGGGCGGTGCTCTCCAGCGGCACGGCGAGGGTGGCGAGGTGCGCGGCGTCGGCGCCCTCCGGGAGGGCGAGGAACGTCGCCGTGCCCCCGGAGGCGACGTGGCACGCGGCGCCGTCGAGCGACCCGTCCTCGAGGGCGAGGGCGTAGGTGTGGGGGCCGACGGCGAGGGTGGGCGGGTCCTCGCCCGCGAAGGGCGCCGAGAGGGTGAGGTCCAGGCCCGTACTCGCGCGCAGGGCGACGCAGGGCCAGCCCTCGGCGATCGTGACGGTCGCGAGGTCGATGCCCGACCCGTCGCGCAGGGTCATGGTCACCGAGGCCTCGTCGTAGGCGGTGACCAGGGCGGACTCCGCACCGTCGACCGCGACCTCGAGCTCCGGGGAGTTGCCGCCCATGAGCGTCCGCTCCGAGGTGACGACGGTGGGCAGGCCCAGGGTGAACCCGCCGTCCACGAGCGCGAAGGACAGCGGCAGCGGGTGCACCGGCTGGGGCTCCTCGCCGAAGACGAGTCCGGAGAACCAGCGGTTCGTCGGCGGGACGAGGCCCTCGCCGAGGCGCAGAGCACGCAGGTCCGCGGGCTCGGGGAGCGGGGGCAGCGCGGTCATCGACGCGTCGACCTCCTCGGCGGTGAAGGCGGGGCTGCTCGGCGCGGAGGCCGCACCGCGGTCCTTGCATCCTGTCATGCCCGCGGCGAGCAGCCCGAGCGGCAGACCGGCCAGCATCGTGCGGCGCGCGGGCCTCATCGCAGACCCACGCTGCGCAGGAAGTCCATCAGCGCATCGGTCGGGCCGGCGAGGACGCCGTCGTCGGTGAGCTCGACCCGCACCGACACCGGCGCGCCGTCGGTCGCGATGAGGTCCAGGTCCTCGCCCTCGAGCTCCTCGCTCGTGATCAGCGCCCGGGTGACCGCCTTGCCGTTCTCGGTGACGACCGAGGCGGAGACGACGTCGCCGACCACGGTGCGGTCGTCCGGCAGGAGGATCTCGGCGCGCGCGCCCTCCTCGAGCCGTCCGTAGTCCCGGGAGGTGAGCAGGAACTGCGCCTCCACCGCGCGGGGGCTGGAGCGCACGATCGTCGCCACCGCCGCCCCGGCGCCCAGGTAGTTGCCCGGGGTGGCGGAAAGCTCGGTGACCCGGCCGTCGGCGGTGGCGCGGTAGACGATCACCCCGGTCACCGGGTCGATGTCCATCGCGTCGTTCGAGCTGGCGGCCAGGCCGTGCACCGCGTCCTGCTGCAGCTCGACGCTGGCCATCGTGAACAGGACGTCCCCGGCGGAGACCTCGTCCCCGAGGGCCACGGCCATGTCGATCACGACCCCGGGGGCCACCGCCGCGATCGCGTAGCGGGGCTGGACGATGGCGGCGCTCACGGAGGCGCTCTGGCGCTGGCGCTGGTTGAACACGAGGGTCAGTCCCGCGGTGAGGGCGAGGACGAGCAGGACGGAGGTCAGCAGGCGGAGGCGGGCGATCCAGGTCATGAAGTGGTCCTCATCAGTCGGGTGCGGGCGTGACGGGCCGCGACGGCGTCCGCCGGGGTGGACAGCGGCATCGGGGCGGCGAGCGCCGCGGAGGTCGCGAGCACCTTCGCGCGGTCGGCGCGGGCGGCGAGGGAGCCGGTGCGGGCCGCGCGGATCTCCCCGAGGGCGACGACCACGAGGATCAGCAGCACCGCGGAGTTCACCGCGCACCAGAGCGTGGCGATCGAGGGGCGGCCCAGCATCGTGTCCCGCCAGATCCCGACCGCCGTGGTGCACAGCAGGAACACGAGCATGCACACCTGCGGGCCCATCACCGTGAAGGGGGAGACCTGTTTCTGCGCGCCCGTCACCGACCACGCCTGGTCACGGCCGGTCACGGCGTTCACCAGCGCCTTCGTGTAGATCGGGAAGGAGCAGGCGGCGAGGGTCAGCACCTCCCAGCGGAAGGAGCCGAGCGTGAAGAAGGCCAGCACGATCTGCAGCACGTAGAAGCCGCCGTAGAACACCACCCAGGTGCCCCAGCCCACGTCCATCGACACCGGGCGCAGATCGAAGAACACCTCGAGCGCGGGGACCATCAGCAGCACGCCCGGCACGATGCCGGTGAGGTAGTGGGTGGCGGTGATGAAGTACATCAGCCGCTGGTCCAGGCTCAGGCGCCGCCGAGGACTCAGCGGATTGGCCTGCAGCAGGATCTCGAAGCCGCCGGTCGCCCAGCGCAGCTGCTGCTTCGAGTAGGCGACGATCGTGTCCGGCGCGTCGCCGATCGCGAGGGTCGTGGGCAGGAAGATCGAGCGCCAGCCGCGCTCGTGGAGGGTCAGGGACGTCCACACGTCCTCGGACTTCGAGTCCGTGACCATCCCGCCGATGTCGTCGATCGCCCGCCGACGGAAGACCACGTTCGTGCCCACGCAGAACGCGGCGTTGAAGTGGTTCCGGCCCGGCTGGATGAACCGGTAGAACATCGCCTGCATGTACCCGGCGCCGCGGGAGATGACGTTGTGGAGGTTGCCGTAGGTCTGCGGGGTCTGCACGAAGGCGACCGTCTCGTTGGTGAAGAAGGGCAGCGTCTCCTCGAGCAGTCCCGGCAGGGGCACGAAGTCCGCATCGAGGATCACGAAGAACTCGCTCTTGGCGAGAGTGAGGGCGTGGTTGACGTTCCCGGCCTTCGCCCCGCCGCCGCTGAGGCGGCGCACGTACCGGCAGCCGATCTGCGCCGCCAGCGCCCGCACCTCGTCGCTGCGCCCGTCGTCGAGGATCCACACCTCGTGGCGGCCGCGGATCGCCATCGCGGCGGTCGCGGTGCGGCGCACCACCTCGAGCGGTTCGCCGAAGACCGTGATCAGCACGTCCACGTCGACCCGCCGCCCGTTCAGCTGCAGCGGCCAGCGGGAGGGGTCGCCGCGCTGGGACAGCCGCGAGAGCAGGTACAGGTCGTCCCGCGCCCGCCAGTACTCGTGGTCGCGCACGTCCCGGGTGCCGGCGAGCACGGTCCACATGGCGCACAGCGCGTGGAGCACGAGGATCGCCTCGGACACGATGACCAGCAGCCAGGGGATCAGGTCGCCGCGGTGCGAGGGCTGGAGGAGGAACACCCCGTAGGCGAGGCAGCCGACCGTGGCCAGCAGCGTCAGCAGGATCATCACGGGGGAGAACCGGTCGGTGGCCGCGGCGCGGCGGCTCACCGGGGTGAAGCGGTCTACGGAGGCGAGATCGTGGGCGGAACGGGGCATGGGAGCTTTCTTGGCCGGCGGGCGATCGGGCCTTGCAAGGCCGCGATGCCCGATCCGGACCGAGGTCCGTCCCGCATTATGTGTGGGTGCAGACAGACTCCGCGAACGGGGTGAATCGGTCAAGTCCGATTCGCCCGGTTCATCATTCCGTGACCTTTCCCCGGATCACGCCTTCCGGCGGCGTCCCCGGCGGTGGTCGCCCGACGGGGGAGCGACCTCGAGGATCACCTTGCCGATGTGGCCGCCCTGCCGCAGGATCGCGTGGGCGTCGGCCGCCTGCTCGAGCGGCAGCCGCGCATGGATCGGGACCTGGATCGCGCCCGAGGCGAGCTGCGGCCAGACCAGGTAGCGGGTGGCCTCGAGGATCGAGGCCTTGTTCTCCATCGGGCGGGAGCGCAGGGTCGAGCCGATCACGCGGGCCCGCTTGGCCATGAGCTGCCCGATCGGCAGCTCGCCGCTCGCACCGCCGAGCGTGCCGATGATGACCAGGCGGCCGCCCGGGTTCAGCATCGCGAGGTTGTCCGCGAGGGCGGAGCCGCCCACCACATCGAGGATGACGTCGGCGCCGCCGGCCCTGCGCACCGCGTCCGGCAGGTCGATGATGCGGCGGTTCCAGGCCTCGGCCGCGCCGAGCTCGGCGACGACCGGGAGGGCCTCGTCGGAGCCGACGGTGGTGAGCACCCGCGCCTCGAGGAACGTCGCGATCTGGATGCCGAGGGTGCCGACCCCGCCGGTGCCGCCGTGGATCAGCACGGTCTCGCCCTCGCGCAGGCCCGCCTCGAGCACGAGGTTGGAGATGGCGGTCGCGGCCGCCTCGACCACGCCCGCCGCATCGATGAGGGAGAGCCCCTCGGGGGCGGGGAGGACCTGTCCCCCGGGCACGGCGACGACCTCGGCGTAGCCGCCGCCCGCGAGCAGCGCGACGACCGGCTCGCCGGTGTCGCGGCGGTGCCCGGAGACCTCCAGGCCCGGCAGCGGCGAGGCGCCGGGCGGCGGGGGATAGGAGCCGGCGGCCTGGGCGAGGTCGGCGCGGTTCACGCCCGCGGCGACCACGTCGATGAGCACCTCGCCCTCTCCTGCGACGGGCTCGGGCAGCTCGGCGAGCTCCAGCTGGGTCGTCCCGGCGATGGTGATCGCGCGCATGGTCCTCTTCTCGCTCATCGGGTGCAGGTCATCGGGTCACGTCCACGACCGTGCGGCCGCGCACCTGCCCGGCGAGGATCCGCTCGGCCGCGGGCAGGGTGTCGGCGAGGCCGATCGTGGTGGTCATGGAGGCCAGCAGGTCGGTGTCCAGCTCGGCGGCGAGGACCTGCCAGGCCCGTTCGCGCCGGTCCGTCGGGCACTCGACGGAGTTGATGCCGGCCAGGGTGACGCCGCGCAGGATGAAGGGCAGCACGGTCGCGGGCAGGTCCGGGCCCTGGGCGAGGCCGTAGGCGGCGACGGTGCCGAGCGCGCGGGTGCCGGCGAGGACGTTCACGAGCGTGGTCGAGCCGACCCCGTCGATCGCGGCGGCCCAGCGCTGGGACTGCAGCGGCCTGCCCACCTCCTCGGACAGCTCCCGGCGGTCCACGAGCTCCGCCGCGCCGAGGGAGCGGAGGTAGTCGCCGTTCTCCTCGGCCCGGCCGGTCGCGGCGAGGACCCGGTACCCGCGCGCCGCGAGCAGGGCGACCGCGATCGAGCCGGCCCCGCCGGACGCGCCGGTGACCAGCACGTCCCCGCTCTCCGGGGTGATCCCGTCGTCCTCGAGGCGCAGCACCGACAGCATCGCCGTGAACCCGGCGGTGCCGATCGCGGCGGCGCGCTCCGGGGTCATGCCCTCCGGCAGGCGGACCAGGGCGTCGGGGCGCACCCGGGCACGGGTCGCGAAGCCGCCGTGGCGGGTCTCCCCGAGGCCGTCGCCGTTCAGCACGACCGCCTCGCCCGGCGCGAAGCGCCCGTCGGCCGACTCCGTCACCACGCCCACCAGGTCGATCCCGGGGATCAGCGGATGGGTGCGGGCGATGCCGCGGCCCGCGAGCGCCATCCCGTCCTTGTAGTTCAGGGACGAGTGGGTGACGTCGACGGCGACCTCGCCGTCGAGCAGCGACTCGTCCGCATCCTCCAGCAGGCGCGGCGGGGCGCCCTTCGACTCGAGCAGGATCGCGCGCACAGGGGCACCTCCAGGTGGTCGGGCAGGGCGGGACCAGCCTAGACCCGGTGACCGAGGTCCCGGGAAGGGGGGCGGGGGCGGGGAGAGGATGGGGCGACGATGAGCAGCGAGAACCGGACGCCCACCGAGACCGTTCCCGATCCCCATGCCCGTCCCGGCCCCGAGGTGCTGGACGCCCTCGGCACCGACCCCACGGGCCTCACCGCCGACGAGGCCGCCGCCCGGCTCGACCGGCACGGTCCGAACGCCCTGCCCACGGGCGAGAGCGAGTCCGCGCTGGTGCGCTTCCTGCGCCAGTTCAAGGACCCCATGATCTACGTCCTGCTCGGCGCGGCCGTGCTCACCACGGTCATGGGCCAGGTCGTCGACACGATCGTCATCCTCGCCGTGGTGCTGGTGAACGCGATCATCGGCTACGTCCAGGAGGGGCGGGCGGCCGATGCGCTCGAGAGCATCCGCTCGATGCTGTCGCTGGACGCGCAGGTGCGCCGCGACGGCGCCTGGCGCACCGTCCCCGCCGAGGAGCTCGTGCCCGGGGATGTGGTGCGCCTGGCCGCCGGGGACAGGGTGCCGGCCGACGTGCGGATCCTCGAGGCGAGCAACCTCTCCGCCGAGGAGTCCGCGCTGACCGGCGAGTCCCTCGCCGTGGAGAAGACACCCGAGCCCGTCGACGCCGAGGCCGCGCTCGGCGACCGCAGCGCCATGGCCTTCTCCGGCACCACCCTCGCCTCCGGCTCCGGCACCGGCGTGGTCACCGCGACCGGCACCGGCACCGAGATCGGTCACATCACCTCCCTGCTCGGCGAGGTCGAGTCGATGGAGACGCCGCTGACCCGCCAGATGAGCGCCTTCTCCACGAAGCTCTCCCTCGTGGTCGTCGCCGCGGCCGTGGTGATGTTCGTGCTCGGCGGGGTGATGTACGACTACGGGCTCGGGGAGCTGGTCCTCGCCGCGATCGGCTTCGCTGTCGCCGCGATCCCCGAGGGCCTGCCCGCCGTCCTCACCATCACCCTCGCCCTCGGCGTGCAGACCATGGCGAAGCGGAACTCGATCACCCGCCGCATGAACTCGGTGGAGACCCTCGGCTCCGTCACGGTGATCGCCTCGGACAAGACCGGCACGCTCACGAAGAACGAGATGACCGTGCGCACGGTCGTCACGGCCGACGGGGCCTACGAGGTCACCGGGACCGGATACGCGCCGGACGGCGAGATCCGGTGCGACGGACGCCGCGTCGACGACGTGCGCGGGCAGGAGGACCTCCACCTCCTCGCCGAGGTCGCCGCCCGCACCAACGACTCGACCGTCTCCCGCGAGGGCGACGCCTGGGTGCTCTCCGGCGAGCCGACCGACGGAGGCCTGCGCACCTTCGCGATGAAGGCCGGGATCGACGGCGACGACGCGCACCGCCTGGCCGTGGTGCCCTTCGACTCCGCGTACAAGTACATGGCGACTCTCGACGAGATCGAGGGCATCGGCCGGATCGTGAATCTCAAGGGCGCCCCGGACCGGCTGCTCGAGCGCTGCGACCTGAGCGCCGACGAGCGCACGGCGTGGGAGGCGCGGATCGACGAGCTGAGCGGCCGGGGACTGCGCGTCCTCGCCGCCGCGACCCGCCGGGCCCGCAGCGAGAGCACGCACCTGACCACGGAGGACGTGGATGCGGGCGGCTTCACCTTCCGCGGCCTCTACGGCATCATCGACCCGCCGCGCGAGGAGGCCATCGAGGCGATCCGCACCGTGCAGCGCGCAGGGATCCGGGTCCTCATGATCACCGGCGACCACGCCGGCACCGCCACCGCCATCGGTCGCGAGATGGGCATCACCGACGAGTTCGGTGCGGTCACCGGCGCGGAGCTCGACACCGCGGACGACGCTGAGTTCGCCGAGCTCGCGCGCACCCGCACCGTCTTCGCCCGCACCAGCCCCGAGCACAAGCTCCGCCTGGTCACCGCCCTGCAGGAGCAGGGCGAGGTGGTCTCCATGACCGGCGACGGCGTCAACGATGCCCCCTCGCTCAAGAAGGCCGACGTGGGCGTCGCCATGGGCATCAAGGGCACCGAGGCCACCAAGGAGGCGGCCGACGTGGTCCTCGCCGACGACAACTTCGCGACCATCGGCGCGGCGGTCGAGATGGGCCGCACCATCTACGACAACCTCCGCAAGGCGATCGTGTTCATCCTGCCCACCAACGGTGCGCAGGGCCTGGTCATCCTCGTCGCCGTGCTGCTGGGGATGACGCTGCCGCTCACCCCCGTGCAGGTGCTGTGGGTCAACACCATCACCGCCGTCACCCTCGCACTCGCCCTCGCCTTCGAGCCCGGGGAGCCCGACATCATGGACCGCCCGCCCCGCAGGCCCGGCGGATCGATCCTCTCCGGCGCCGGGATCACGAGGATCGTCTACGTCTCGGTGCTGCTCGGCGCGATCACCATCGCCGTGTTCCTGGGGGGACAGTCCGCCGGCGTCGCCCTCGAGGTCTCCCGCACCACGGCCGTGAACACCCTCGTGGTCGGGCAGATCTTCTACCTGCTCGCCTCCCGCTTCAGCGCCGGCACCAGCCTGCGCAAGGAGCTCTTCACCACCAATCCGATCTCCTGGCTGTGCATCGCCGTGATGCTACTGCTCCAGGCCGCCTTCGTGTACCTGCCGCTCCTGCAGACCGCCTTCGGCTCCGCGGCCGTGGGCTGGGCCGGCTGGCTGATCCCGCTCGGCGCGGGCGTGGTGGTGCTCGCCGTGGTCGAGGTCGACAAGGCGCTCCGCCGCCGACGGTAGAATCCTCCGGGTGCCTCCGGGCACCAGGAGGGTTGACAGAGCGGCCGAATGTGGTGGTCTTGAAAACCACTGTGCAGTGACCCTGTACCGCGGGTTCGAATCCCGCACCCTCCGCCGTCGGCCCGTCAGTTTCCGGGCCGCAGCCCCTGCAGGTAGACGTCGACCATCCACTCGCGCTGCTGCGGGATCCGCGCGGCGACCGCGTCCGGCAGCGGACGGGTGAGCACGGCGAGCCCCACCAGGAACCGCTCGGGGTCGGTGTCCGCGGCGAGCAGGCCCGCGCGCTTGGCCGCCTCGAGGAGCGGCGGCAGGGCGTCCGCGACCTTCTCCCGGCGCTCCATCGCCTGCGCGAAAAGGCCCGGGGAGTGCTTCGCGAAGGGACCCAGCTGGTAGGCGATCGACCCGAAGCCGAGCTCCGCGATCTCATGGACGAAGCCCCGCCAGGCCGCCTCCGGATCCGCCTCCCAGCGCTCGAGGTGGGCGGCGACGATCGCCAGCACTCGCTCGGCGAAGTCCGCCCTCGCGCTCGCGCTGGGCACCTCCGTGATCTCCCTGTTCGTGCTCGGCATGGAGTCGCTGCTGGGCTACCCCGGCCTCGGGATCGGCGCGATCCTCATGATGTTCGTGGCGAACCCGCTCTCCGGCATGGCCACCGGCTGGCAGTGGCTGCCCAGCCCCTGGGGCCTCATCGGCCAGCTGCTGCCCATCGGCGCCTCGGGCACGCTGGTGCGCTCGGTCGCCTTCTTCGACGGGCACGGCGCCGCGCGGCCGATCCTCGTGCTCGCCTGCTGGGCCGTGCTCGGCGCGCTCCTGGTGGGGCTCTCGGCGGTGCGGGGACGTCGCCGCCGCACCGCCTGAGCGGAGCCCTCAGCGCTCCGTGCGCTCGACCTTGCGCTCGCCGGCGCGCACCTCGACGGGGAGGTGGTTGCCCGCCGGCGGGCGCGGGCAGGTGCCCCAGGCGCTAAACGCGGAGGGGAAGTTGACCGCCCGGTTGAGGTCCACCTCCATGCGGTGCCCGTCGATGACCCCCTCGGCCGCGCGCCAGTCGGCGCTGTCGCCCCCGGAGGTCTCGTCGGTGAAGGACAGGGTGGCGCGGCCGGTGACCACGAGCTCCACCTCGCGGCCGTCGACCTCGAAGGTCGCGACACCGGGGGAGGGCAGGCGCTGCTCGAGCCACGGCAGGGCCGAGCCGACCGTGACCTCCTCCGGGCGCGGGGTGAAGGTGCCCCTCAGCACGAGCTGCGGGTCGTAGTCGTAGGTGGGCACGCCGTCGAAGGCGGCCAGACGCGGGGCCGACGGGTCCAGCACACGCAGCCCGATCCGATCGCCGCGGCGGATCACGTCGAACTGGACATCGTTCCCGAAGCGGGCCAGGCGCACGTCCCCGGCCGCGCCGACGGTCACGCGGGTGGTGCCGTCCCGCTGCTCGACGAGCACCTCGGGGGCGTCCGCGAGCAGCTCGAGCTCGCCGTCCTCCCAGACGCCCTCGAGCACGTCCCCCTCCCGTTTCCACGTGCCGGGCACTCCCTCGAGGGTGTGGGCGCCGTCGGCCGGGTCGGTCCAGTGCAGGGCCACCTGGGAGAGGATCCCGTGCGGATCGGCGAGGCCGGCGTCGCGGCGGGCGCGGAAGTCGGTGAAGTCCTGCGGGGCGGGAGCGGCGGCGGTGGTCATGGGGCCTCCTCGGCGGGCGGGGGAGCAGTCGTGGCGATGCCCTGCAGTCTGCCCCTCCGGCCCTGGTCGCGTCGAGGCGGGCGTCATCCGCGGTCATCGTCGGCGTCACGGCCGCGGGGAGACCTTCGGCGGCGCGGCGGGGTCCTCCGCCGCGTAGGCTGTGCGGCACCATGACCACCCGGCCACGACCGAGGAGATGACGACGATGGCGCAGTACACAGGTGTGGCAGTGAGCCCCGGACGGGTGATCGGCACGATCCGATCGATGGCCCCGCCGGTCAAGGAGCCCGCTGCCGACCAGGTCCTCCCCGACGGGGCAGACGCGAGCGCCGAGGCCGAGCGGATCCCCGCCGCGGCCGCCGCCGTCCAGGCGACCCTCACCCGCCTCGCCGAGCGCGCCAGCGGGGACGGGAAGAAGATCCTCGAGGCCACCGCGCAGATGGCCGCGGACCCCTCGCTCAGCCAGACCGCGCAGGGCCTCGTGCTCTCCGGCGGCAAGACCCCCGAGCGGGCCGTGTGGGAGGCCGGCGACCAGGTCGCCTCCATGCTCGAGAGCCTCGGCGGGTACATGGCCGAGCGCGCCACCGACGTGCGCGACGTGCGCGCCCGCATCGTCGCCGAGCTGCGCGGCGAGCAGGCCCCCGGCATCCCCGAGGTGGACGAGCCGTTCATCCTCACCGCGATCGACCTCGCGCCC
Source organism: Brachybacterium aquaticum (assembly GCF_014204755.1). Lineage (NCBI taxonomy): Bacteria > Bacillati > Actinomycetota > Actinomycetes > Micrococcales > Dermabacteraceae > Brachybacterium > Brachybacterium aquaticum. The sequence continues at coordinate 2,470,553 of NZ_JACHLZ010000001.1, read as the reverse complement.
GCGGACACCGCGACCCTCGACCCGACCCGCGTGATCGCCCTGGTCACCTCCGACGGCGGCCCCCAGTCGCACACCGCGATCCTCGCCCGCCAGCTCGGACTGCCCGCGATCGTCGCCGCCAAGGGCATCCACGAGTTCTCCGACGGCACCGAGGTGTTCGTCGACTCGGGCCTGGGCACCATCACCGACGAGGTCACCGAGGAGCATCACCGACTCTCCGAGGCGTGGGCCGAGCTGCAGCGCAACCCCCTGACCTACGAGGGCGGGGGCGGCGTGCTCGCCGACGGCACCCGCGTGCAGCTGCTGGCCAACATCGGCGGCGCCAAGGATGCGGCCAAGGCCGCGGCCGCGAACGCCGACGGCGTGGGCCTGTTCCGCACCGAGTTCCTGTTCCTGGACCGCGAGGACGAGCCGAGCGTCGAGGAGCAGACCACGGCCTACGAGGAGACCTTCACCCACTTCCCCGGCAAGAAGGTCGTCGTCCGCACCATCGACGCGGGCGCGGACAAGCCTCTGCCCTTCCTCACCGACGCCGACGAGCCCAACCCCGCGCTCGGCGTGCGCGCCTACCGCACCTCCTGGGAGAAGCGCTCGGTGCTGACCAACCAGCTCGACGCGATCGCGGCGGCGGCGAGGACCACCGACGCGAAGCCGTGGGTGATGGCGCCGATGATCGCCACCGTCGACGAGACCGAGGACTTCGTGGGGCTGTGCCGCGAGCGCGGGCTCGAGCCCGCCGGGATCATGGTCGAGACCCCGTCGGCCGCGATCATCGCCGACCGCCACCTCACCGAGTGCGACTTCGCCTCGATCGGCACCAACGACCTCACCCAGTACACGATGGCGGCGGATCGCCAGCTCGGCTCCCTCGCCCACCTCAACTCCCCCTGGCAGCCCGCCGTGCTGGCCCTGGTCAAGGCCACCTGCGACGGCGCCCGCACCGCGGGCGACGACCCGGAGGCCTTCGGGGAGAGCGCGAACAAGCCCGTCGGCGTGTGCGGCGAGGCCGCGGGCGACCCGGGCCTGGCGGTCGTGCTCGTGGGCCTCGGCGTGAACAGCCTCTCCATGACCCCGCGCTCCCTGCCGGCGGTCGCGAAGGTGCTCTCCACCGTCACCCTCGAGCAGGCCAAGGACCTGGCCGCGCAGGCGCTCGCCGCCCGCACCTCCGAGGACGCCGTCAGCGCGATCCGCGCCGGACTGCCGATCCTGGGGGAGCTGGGGCTCTGACGAGCCCGCGCTGACCCTCGGGCGCTGAGCCCTCACGCAGCGAGCCCCGCCGCTCCCGGAAGGGAGGGGCGGGGCTCGTCGTTCGTGCCGGGACGTCGGGGAGGATCAGCCCTCCGCGTCGAGGTCCTTCTCGAGCAGGTCCGCGAGGGCGTTGACCGACTCCTCGGCCCCGTCGCCCTCCGCACGCAGGGTGACCTCGTCGCCGTGACCGGCACCGAGGGTCATGAGCATGAGCATGCTCGAGGCCTGGACGGCGTTGCCGCCGACCTTCTCGATGGTGACGGACGCCGGCTGCTCCGCAGCGGCCTGGGCGAAGATGCCGGCCGGACGGGCGTGCAGGCCCGAGGAGCTGGCGATCTTGACGGTGCGCTCTGCCATGGTGGTGTGCCTTTCGGTTCTGTCCCGGGGTTGGGACGTCGGGTCACTCGCTGTGACGGGAATATACCGGGGACGCGATCCGCTCGCGCACCTCGGCGTACAGGGGATGGGACGGCTCCAGGCCCGTGATCTCGGCCGTGGCCGCATCGGGGTCGGAGGAGGAGAGGATCTCCTGGAGGCGGTCGACCTCCTCGTCGCCCTCCGGCGTGAACACCAGTGCGGCGGAGAGGGCGTTCAGCAGCGCCTCGTGGCCGAGTCCCCGCTCGGCGAGCTCGGCGGCGGGGCCGATGATGCGGTCCTCGCGCGAGAGCTTGCGCAGCGGGGAGCGGCCCACGCGCTCCACCGGGTCGGGCAGGGAGGCGTTGGCGAAGCGGCCCAGCACCTTGGTGCGGTAGCTCGTCATCTCCTCCTCGGAGAAGCCGTGCTTGGCGACCAGCAGCGAGGAGGTCTCCTCGAGCACCGCCGTCACCTGCGCGGAGACCTCCGGGTCGGAGATCGCCTCGGCGATGGTGGCATGGCCCGTGCGGGCGCCGTGCCAGGCGGTGGTCGCGTGGCCGGTGTTCACCGTGAACAGCTTCCGCTCGATGTACGGGCCGAGCTCGTCCACCCAGGTGATGCCCGGGACGTCCGGCTCCGCGCCGTCGAAGGGGCCGCGCTCGACGGCCCACTCGTGGAAGTCCTCCACCACGACGTCGAGCCCGGAGCCCTCGGCCTGGACCGGCACGATGCGGTCCACCGCGGTGTTGGCGAAGAAGGCCTTCTCGTCCAGGTCGTCGTGTTCGGCATCACCATGTTCGACAGGGATGTGCCGACCTTCTGCAGTGCCACCCGCGGGCTGAACCCGCTCGTGGCCTCGGTCGTGGTGGTCATGGGCCAACCTCACTCGGGTGCGGGACCACGGACCTGGTCCTCGGGGCGAGCGGCGCGGGGCGAGGGCCCCGCCGCGGCCGACGGGCCGTCGGCGTGCCCCGAAGTCTAGTCCCGAACCGGGCCCTGGTCAGGGACTCCGGGCCCGGCGTCGTGCGAGGTGGGCGCGGAGGCGCGGGTCGCGCGCCAGCGCCGGAAGGAGGCGATCGTCAGCGCGATCACCACGATCCAGGAGACCACCACGACGGCGCCCGCGGGAACCGAGGGAGAGGCGACGAACGCGCCGATCGCGATGAGGGAGACCTGGCCGGGCAGGGCCGAGAGAGCGGTGGCGAGGAGGAACTCGCGGAAGGGGATGGCGAGCGCCCCGCTGCCGTAGTTCACGGGCCAGAAGGGGATGCCCGGCATGAGGCGCAGCGTGCACACCGCGTAGAAGCCGCCGCCCTCGAGCCGGTCCTCGACGATCTCGCGGTGGGAGCCGAGCGCCCGCATCACCGTCTCGCGGCCCAGCCCCCGCGCCATCCAGTACGCGCCGACGCAGCCGGTGACCACGCCCACCATCGACAGCACCGTCCCGAGCGGCACCCCGAACAGCAGCCCGCCCGCGACGGCCATGATCGTCACCGGGATCGGGGTCAGGGCGACCACGGCGTACAGCGCGATGAAGGCGAGCGGGGCCCAGGCGCCGAGGTCCTCGATCCCACCCCGGAGCTCGGACAGCGAGGGCAGGCGCACGTTCAGGGCGAGCCATAGCATCACCGCCGCGACGACGACCAGCAGGACGTTGCGCAGCACGGAGCCCCAGGGGGTGCGGTCGCGCTCCTCGCGGGGCGGGCGCTCCTCCTGGGGCTCCAGGGCGTCGGCGGTGCTCAGAGGGCGCCCTGCTGCGCGGTGCCCGCGGGGATCGGGGTCATGCGGGTGACGGTCGCGGGGCCCTCGATCAGGTCGGCGATGTCCGCGCGCAGGATCTTGACCTGGTCGCTGTCGCCGTGGGTGTCGAGGTCCTCCGCGCTGGTCCACTTCTCGATCATGGTGATCGTGCCGTCCTCGGCCTCGTGGATCGCGTAGAGCTCGCAGCCCTGCTCGGTGTGCACGGCCTCGATGCCGCGGCGCATCGCCTCGGCGAGCTCCTTCTGCTTGCCGTCCTTGGGCTGGAACACGGCGGTGACGACGACGGTCATGGAGTCTCCTTCGGTGGAGGCGGGGGTGAGTGCCCCATCCTGCCCCATCCCCGCGCTCAGCCGTGCGCTCAGCCCCTCACAGCGCCCGCGGTGATGCCCGCGACGAACCAGCGCTGCAGCAGCACGTAGGCGACGATCATCGGGATCGACGCGATGACCACGCCCGCGAAGAGCACCGGGAAGTTCGTCGTGTACTCGCCCTTGAAGTCCAGCAACGCCTTGGGGAGCGTGGCCAGGTCCGGGTCGGTGATGAACAGCAGCGGGTAGAGCAGGTCGTTCCAGTGCATGACGAACAGGAAGATCGCCACCGCCGCGAGGGACGGCGTGGACAGCGGCAGCGCGATCCGCCAGTACAGCTGCCAGGTGTTCGCCCCGTCGATCTCTGCCGCCTCGAACAGCTCCCCGGGCAGGGTGCGGAAGAACCCGGTGAGGATGAAGATCGCCACCGAGCAGGTGACCGCGATGTTGATGAGGATCAGGCCCAGCAGGGAGTTGGTCAGCCCCAATTGATCGAAGATGACGTACTGCGGGATCATCGCCACCTGGGCGGGGACGGCGAGGCCCAGGCTGAAGAGCGCGAACACGATCGTGCCGAGCCGGCCGCCGAGCCGTGCGATCGCGAACGCGGCGAGGCTCGCCACCAGCAGCGTCACCGTCACCGAGACGAGGGTGACGGTCACCGAGTTCAGGAAGCTCGTGCCGATCCGGCCGCCGGCCCACAGCTCCGCGAAGTTGTCGAGCGTGGGCGTGGGCGGCAGCCCGAAGGGGTCGCGGTACATCTGCTGGGAGGTCTTGAAGGCAGTGAACACCACCACGACCAGCGGCACCGCGATGATCAGGGCATACACGGTCAGCAGCGCCCAGCGGGGCAGCTCGGACCAGTCCCAGCGGGTGCTCCTCCTCATCGGTCGCTCCCTCCGGAGGCGAGGGACACGGCCTTGCGCTGCAGGATCGTGATGACGGCGATCACGACCATGAAGATCACCGACTGCGCGGCGGCGTAGCCCATCTCGAAGTTGCGGAAGGCCGTCTGGTAGATCAGCGTCGCGAGGATCTGGGTGGCGTTGTTCGGGCCGCCGCCGGTGCTCGCGATGATCAGGTCGAAGGCTTTGAACGACTGGATCGTCGTGTACGCGACGACGATGACGGTCGCCGGCTGCACGAGCGGGAAGGTGAGGTATCGGAAGGTCTGCCAGCGCCCCGCACCGTCGAGCGCGACCGCGTCGTAGAGCTCCTGCGGGATCTGCTGCAGCCCCGCGATGTACACGACCATCATCTGGCCCGAGTGGAACCAGATCTGCACGATGGCGAGGTAGAAGATCGCCATCTGCTGGTCCCCGAGCCACGGCTGCTGCAGGGACCCGAGGCCCACCGCGGCGAGGGCGCGGTTGGCGAGCCCGAAGTTCGGGTCGTAGATGAACGACCAGATGAACGCCACCGAGACGGAGCTCAGCACCGTGGGGAAGAAGAACAGGGCGCGCAGGAGGATCGAGATCCGCGAGCTGCGCAGCAGCGCGAGGGCGAGGGCGAGCGAGAGGATCGTCTGCCCGATGACCACCACGAGCATGAACGAGATCGAGTTCCCGAAGGCCTTGCGGAACACCGAGTCGTTCGTGGCGAGGTTCTCGTAGTTCCCGAGCCCGACCCAGTTGAAGTCCGCCGAGAGCCCGTTCCAGTCGGTCGCCGAGTACTGGAAGGCCTGCAGCGTCGGCCACAGCACGAACCACAGGTAGACGACCCCGGCGGGGACCAGGAAGAGCAGCAGGAGCGGGTCGATCCGGCGGCGGCGCCGACGGCGGGGCGGGGCGACGGCCGCCTGCGGGCTGCCCGCCGTCGCCGTGGTGCCGGCGCTCAGAGCTGCTCCTCCACCAGCTTCTGCGCCTCCTCCGCCGCCTGCTCCGGGCTCTTGCCGGTGGCGACGGCGACCAGCGAGTTCTCGATCGCGGAGCGGATGTCGAGGTTGATGAACTGGAAGCGCGGGGCCAGCAGCGTGTTGCGGCTCTGCCAGGGGGCGAGGGCCTGCAGGTCCGGGTTCTCGTACTCGACCCCGGCGACGGTCACGTGCTGGGAGGTGCCGTCGCCGTAGGCGGCGGCGTTGACCGGGTCGGAGAGGAACTCGATCCAGGCCGCCGCACCCTCGGGGTTCTGGGCGGCGGAGTTCACGCCCAGGATGAAGGTCGAGTTGAAGATGCCCTCATAGGCGGGCTCCTCCCCGGCGACATTGGTCATCACCGGCGCGAAGTCGAGGCCGAACGCGCCGCCGGCCTCGCGGACCTGCCCGATCTGGTAGCTGCCGGTGGGCAGGATCGCCGCCTCGCCCTGGCTGAACAGGGACAGCACCCCGTCCACGCCGGAGCCGGCGAAGTTGTCCTGGAAGTAGCCGGACAGCTCCTGGAACTGGGTGAGGCTCCTGATCCACCAGTCGTCGGTGGCCTTGTTCTCCCCGGTCTCGATCTTCGCGAACATCTGGTCGTCCGGGCCGTTGTTCATGGCCAGCGAGTTGATGATCTGGAAGGCGTTGGCGGGGTCGTTGCCCGGCCATGCGATGGGGGTGACGCCGAGGCCGCGCAGCTTGTCGAGCATGTCGAGGTAGGCGTCCCAGTCGCCGGGGACCTCGCTGAGGCCCGCCTGCTCCGCCAGGTCGGTGTTCAGCAGCGGCATGTTGAAGACCAGCTGGTAGGGAAGGCCCAGCTGCACTCCGTCGTGCTCGCCGGGGGTGATGAGGTTCGGCTCGTAGTTGCCGACGTACTCCGCGTCGCCGAGGTCGGTGAAGATCCCCAGCTCCGCGAACTGGTCCAGCTGGGTGCCGCGGAAGGCGGTGAGCGCATCGCCGATGTCCCCGCCGCGCGCCTTCTGGGCGGCGGTGGACTGGTACTGCTCCGAGGGGTCGATGGTCTGCTCGACCTCGACCCCGGTCTGCTCGGTGAAGGTCGCGACGAGCTCGTCGAGCACCGCCTTGTCCTCGCTGCGCCAGTGGTAGAAGTTCACGCTCCCGGACAGGTCGCCGCCCGCCGACGGCGCGGCCGCGGGCTCGTCCGAGCCGCCGGAGCCGGGGCCGCCGCAGGCCGCGAGCGCGGCGGCGGCACCGCCCGCGCCGAGGGCGGAGAGCAGCGCGCGGCGCGAGGGCCCGGCGCCGCGGGAGGTGAGAGCGCGGGGGGAGTGGGCACGGCGAGTGGTCATGGCGGGCTCCGTTGCGTGAGGGGGGGAGGGGAGAGCGGCGGGGTCAGGCGCCGACGGCGGAGGACTGGGCGCTGTCGCGGCCGGACAGCCGCTCGCGGACGCGGGGGAGGACCTCGCGTCCCACCCGCAGCGCCTCGTCGCGGTGCGGGTAGCTGGAGAGGATGAACTCGTCGATGCCGAGGTCGGCGTACTCCACGAGCCGGTCGGCGACCTCGTCGTGGGAGCCGACGAGCGCGGTGCCGACGCCCTCGCGCATCAGCCCGATCCCGGACCACAGGTTCGGGCCGACCACGAGGTCCTGCACGCTGCCGGGGATCTCGGTGCCGTGCAGGGCGCCCATGCGGGCCTGGCCCACGGAGTCCATGGAGGCCTTGAGCTTCTGCACCTCGGCGACGGAGTCCGTGTCGAAGCCGGACTGGATGTCCGCGGCGACCTGCCACGCCTCCTCAGAGGTGTCGCGGGAGATGACGTGGATGCGCAGGCCGTAGGAGAGCTCCCGCCCCGCCTGCCGGGCCGCCTTGCGCACGGTGTCGAGGCGAGCGGCGATGTCCGCGAGCGGTTCGCCCCACAGCAGGTAGGTGTCCGCGCGGGCGGCGGCGACCTCGACGGCCTTGGCGGAGGCGCCGCCGAAGAAGATCGGGACCGGCTGGGTGGTGGGCTCGGGCAGCTGCGCGCCGACGAGGTGGAGGTGGCGGCCCTCGAAGTCGACCTTCCCCCCGTCCAGCAGAGGGCGGATCGCCTGCAGCGTCTCGTCGGTGATGTCGTAGCGCTCGTCGTGGGGGACGTGCACGCCGTATTCGGCCTGCTCGGCGGGGTTGCCGCCGGTGACGATGTTGAGGATCAGCCGGCCGTGGTGGAGGCGGCGGAAGGTGTCGGCCTGCTGGGCGACGAGGGTCGCCGAGGCGAGGCTCGGGCGCAGCGCGACGATGAAAGTGAGGGTGGAGGTGCGGGCCGCGACCGCGGAGCAGACCACCCACGGGTCCGGGCAGTTGATGCCGACGGGGGTGAGCACTCCCGTGAAGCCGCCCTGCTCGGCGGCGAGTGCCACCTCGGTCTGGAAGTCCATCAGCTGCGCCGGGTCCGCGGGCTCGGCGTTCTCCACGGCGACCGCGGTGGGGGCCATGGCGTCGCCGCGCGGCGGCAGGAACCAGTGGAAGCGGGGGGAGACGGCGGCGTCGGACACGGGGCCTCATTTCCTTCGCGGTGCGGCAATTCCTTCGCGGGGCCGCGGAGCGGGGATCGACCAGGACCCGCCCCCGGGCCGCCGGGGTTCTCTCCCCGCACCCTAGCGCGCCGGACCCGCGAGGTCCGCTGGATCACATCGGTGGGTCTCCCGGGAACGACCTTGGCCCGCGATGCCGTAGGGTGGTCGATGTCGGCCGCACGGCCCCGCCCCCCGGCGGTGGGTGCGCCGACACGCACGGCGCAGGATGCCTCCCTCGGAGGCGACCGACGACGGTCGCGCAGACACACCGAGAAGACAAGGGTCCCATCACCTCCTCCGCCCCGGCCGCACCGGCCCCACATTCCGACCGCACCGGCGACGTCCCGTCGTCGGCGGTGGTCCGCGCCGCCTCCGGGCAGCGCATCTCTACGGGTCACGTCCTGTGACTCACGACAACGAAGGAAAACACCCCATGGCTACTGGCATCGTCAGCTGGTTCAACTCCGACAAGGGCTTCGGCTTCATCGCTCCCGAGGACGGCTCCGCCGATGTGTTCGCGCACTTCAGCGCCATCGTCGGCACCGGCCGCCGCGACCTGGTCGAGAACCAGCGCGTGGAGTTCGACGTCGAGCAGGGCCCCAAGGGCCTGCAGGCGACCAACATCCGCGCTCTCTGATCTGCTGATCCGCGCGCCTCGCGCGCGGCGCGGTCCGCTGGGCCGCCCCTGATCTCCGACGCCCGTCGCCCCGGCTCCTGCCGGGTGCGGCGGGCGTCGTCATGCGTCGGGGGAAGGACGACTGGGGACGGTCACCAGGTCAGCACGTGCTCCCCGGGGCCGAGATCACGCTCGAGGCCCGGAAGGAGGACCTGCGCACTCGTGCCGTCCGGCACGGTGAGCGAGAGGGTGCGGGCGTCGCGGTCGACCTTGAGGACGATCTCGCCGAGGTCGGTGCGGCGGGTCATGGTCAGGCGGCCGACGGGGACGTCGGGATCCGGGGCGACCCGGAACTCCTGCCAGCCGTCCCTCCCGCGCTGCAGCCCGAGCGCATGCTCGTGGATCCAGGTCACCGGCGTGCCCATGAAGTAGTGGGAGTGGGAACGGGGATCCTCCCACTTCTCGGCGAGGGTCGCGTTCCCGGCCTCGAGCCAGGCCCGCCAGCCCGGCGCGGTGGGGTTCTCGAGCACCCGCAGGGCCAGCGCCCCGTGGCCGTGACGGGACAGGACCGGCAGCAGGTGCCGCACCCCGAGATGGCCGCAGTCGTGGTGGTCGCCGCGCGCCTCGATGTCCTCCACCAGATGGGCGACCACGGCGTCCACGTGCTCGGCGGGGACCACGTCGAAGGCCAGCGGCAGGATGTTCGAGGTCTGGCGGTAGGCGCGGGAGCCGGGGGAGTCGGGGTCCGGATCGCGGTAGAGGCCGCGCTCGGGGTCGAGGAAGACGGTGTTCACCGCCCGCTCGAGCGCCTCCGCCTCGGCGCGGAGCCCGGCGGGATCCAGGAGTGCGCTCCCGTCGGCCGCCGGCTCCTCCCCTGCCAGCTCGAGCGCATGGGCGAGGGCGCGCAGGGCGCGGGCGACATGGAGGGTCGCGGACAGGCGCCGGTCCTCCGGGGCGGGGCCGGGACTGCCGGGGGAGAGGTAGTCGCCGAGCACCCCGCCGATCAGCCCGTCGCCGTCGCGCCGGCCCAGCTCATGGGCGAGGTACCGGCCGGCGGCCGGGGCGTGGCGGGCGACGAGGTCCGCCTCCCCGTGCTCGACCACCATCTCCTCCAGCAGCATCGGCAGCAGACAGGTCCACTCCGGGGCGGGGGAGAGCTCCTCGTAGCCCCAGCCCGGGCTGGGAGAGATCACCGCGAGGGACCCGTCGGGGCGCTGGGCGTCGACCTGGTCGTCCAGCCACTTGCGCAGCATGCGGCGCATGTCGAAGGACGTGGTCATCGCCGCGAGCGCCGTCAACGCATCCCCGGTCCAGCCGTTCTTCTCCTGGCTCGGCGAGTCCGTGGGGACATGGTGCATGTTGTTCAGCAGCGATGCGCGCATCGCGGCGTCGAACCGCTGGAGATACGGGTCGGCGCTGGTGAGGGTGCTGGCCGCGCGCAGGTCGGCGTGGGCCAGGAACCCGGTGACGCGCAGGCGGGCGAGATCCCCGGGCGCCGCCTCCACCTCGACGTAGCGGAAGCCCTTGTAGCTGTGGCGCGGGGCGAAGGAGCGGGCATAAGCGGGATGGAGCAGCACCCGGTCCTCCTGGAACCGGTCCGTGTGCACGTGCGGGTTCGCGGCGTCGACCCGTCCGTCCTCCCGCAGCTTCTCGGCGTGGCGGGCGACCAGCTCGAGTGGCGGGGCGTCGGCGGGGACGTCGTCCGCGAGGGAGAACTCGCACCAGCCGGCGATCACCCGCCCCATGTCCAGCACGGCGCGGGTGAGGGTGGAGGAGACCAGCTCCGGCACGATCTCGTCCTGCTCGACGACCGGCTCCTGGACGCGGCGCTGCATCACCGGCTCCGGCAGCTCCGCCCGGCGCCGCGCGCTCCGGGAGGTGCGGGCCACCAGCACCGGCTCCCAGTCCGCGGCGTCGTAGCCGGGACGGGTCCAGGCCGCGGGGTCCTCCGTCGGCGCGAAGGTCTCGCCCTCGTACATCGAGTCGAACGTGACGGGCCCCGGGCGGGTGCGCCAGTCCTCACCGGTCGCGACGGCGCGCGAGGAGCCGTCGGCGAGGTGCAGGCGCAGCAGGGCCCAGGCCCGTACCGGGGAGCGCCACGGCGCCTCGTGCCACCGCCACTCGTTCGGGGTGGTCATCGTGTGGAAGCCGCGGCCCAGCTCGATCCCCAGCACGTTCTCGCCGCGGTGCAGCAGCGTGGCGATCTCCAGCTCGACCACCTGCACGCGCGAGCGCGGGTCGGTCAGCCCCGGCTCCAGACGGCCCTCCCCGACCTCGACCCCGTTCACATGGGCGCGGAAGGTGCCCAGCCCCGTCACCAGCCATGTGGCGGACACGGGCGGGGCGGGCAGGTCCAGGCCGAGCCGCAGCAGCGGGTTCTGGGGGTCCGGGCCCGGGGCGGTGATCCAGCGCGCCAGGGAGGAGGAGATGCCGACCATCCGTGTCTCCTGTTTCGTCGCTCGCTCGCGCGGATCGGTCCAGTCTGGCACGGGCGCCCTCCCAGGCACGGCCAGGACACGGGTGCCACCATGTGCCGATGGACATCGGCGAGATCCTCCGCGAGATCCTCGGTGGGATCGGGGAGCGCACCGGCCCCGTGGCCGCCCCGGCCCAGGGGCGGTGGGTGCTGCTCGCCCTGCTCATCGCCGCGCTCGCCGTCGCGGTGCCGCCGCTGTGGCGGCTGCTGCGCCCGGGGGTGACCATCGTCCACGAGCTCGGCCATGCGCTGGTCGGGATCCTCATGGGGCGGAGGTTCACGGGCTTCGTGGTCAGCGCGGACATGTCCGGCCATGCCGTCACCGTCGGCCCCCGGCGCGGCCTCGGTCGGATCCTGTCCACCTGGGCCGGTTACCCCGCCCCCGCCGTGGTGGGGGCGCTGCTGATGCAGATCGCCCTGCACGGCTGGTCCCGCACCGCCCTGTTCGCGGCGCTGGTGGTGCTGGTGATCTCGCTCGTGTTCACCCGCTCCGGGCACACGGTCCTCGCCGTCCTCGCCACCGCCGCCGGGATCGGGGCGCTGTGGTGGTGGGGCAGCCCCGCCTTGACCGCGCTGCTCACCCTCGCCGCCGGGGTGTTCCTGCTGCTGGGCGCGTGGCGGCACCTCGGCGCCGTCGCCCGGCGGGGAGGCCGCGCCGACGACCCCGGCCAGCTCGCCCAGCTCACCCCGCTGCCGGCGGTCGTGTGGACGGTGAGCTTCGCCCTCGTGCTGGGGCTGTGCACGTGGTGGGCGGGCGTGACGATGTGGCCGCTGCTGCGGGGGTGAGCGGGGTCAGCTCCCCGCGGGGAACTCGATGAGGACCTTGATCTCTCCGCTCGCCCCCTGCGCGGCGGACTCGAGCGCCTCCGCGGCGCCGGTGAGGGGCACGATCCTCGTGCGCAGGGGCGAGACGTCGACGACCTTCCGTGCGAGCAGGTCGATGAGGGTGTCGAACACCCCGGCGCTGTTGCGGGAGCCGAGCACGGTCAGCTCCTTCTTGATCAGCGTGGACTGGTTGAAGGTCACCTCGCGGGTGCCGTTCCCGATCAGCACGATGCGCGCACCGACGGCGGAGGCCTCGACGGCGTTGAGGAACGAGACAGGCAGACCGGTCGCCTCGCAGACGACGTCGTCCGCGATCCACACCTCCGCACCCCGGGTGAGGGCCGAGAGCTTGGTCAGCAGGCCGATGGCGCCGGCGCCGAGCACGAGGACCCGGACCCCCTCGGCGACATCGGCGCGCAGCACGGCGTGGTAGCCGATGGAGAAGGGCTCGACCAGGGCCAGGTCGCGGGGATCGACCCCGTCCGCCGTGTGGAGGCGGTCCAGGGGCATGGTGATCAGCTCCTGGAACGCGCCGTCTCGGTGCACGCCCATGGTCTCGTTGTGCACGCAGGCGTTGATCAGTCCGCGGCGGCACGAGTAGCAGGTGCCGTCCTGGAAGTACGGGACGCCGGTGACGACATCGCCCACCGCGAAGTCCTCGGAGGCACCGCCCAACTCGACGATCTCCGCGGAGAACTCGTGCCCGGGGACGCGGGGGTAGCTCGCGAAGGGCTGGGTGCCCCGGAAGGTCTGGATGTCGGACCCGCAGATCCCGGCGTAGCAGACCCGCAGGAGCGCCTCGCCCGCCCGGGGCCGGGGTGCGTCGACCTCCGCCACGGTGACGGCGCCGGGCCGGGTGACCTGGATGGACTTCATCGTTCTCCTCCCTGGGCGAGCGGGACAGGGCCGTCCCTGCACCGAACATACCCAGGTCGAACGGGCCCGGCGGCACCCTCCATCCGTCGGGCGGGGGCAGACGCACCTGCGGACAGTGCGTAACCTGGCCCTTGCAGTCCCACCGCTCAGCCCCGAGGAGTTCCATGTCCGCGCTCGCCGTCCCGGCCCGCCGCCCCGTCCTGGCCGATGCCCTGGCCCCGCACCGCTCCCGCGTCCTGGACGCGGGTCTCGTGCTGGCCGGCGCCGCCGTGGTCGCGCTCCTCGCCCAGGTCACCATCCCGCTGCCGCTCGTGCCGATCACCGGGCAGACCCTCGGCGTGATCCTCGTGGGCGCCGCCCTCGGCGCCCGCCGCGGCGCGCTCTCCATGGCGGCCTACCTGCTCATCGGCCTCGCCGGTGCGCCTGTGTTCGCCGAGTTCTCCGGGGGCCCGGCGATGCTGCTCGCGCCGAGCTTCGGCTTCGCCCTCGGCTTCGTGCCCGCCGCGTTCGTGGCCGGCTGGTTCGCCGAGCGCGCCTGGGACCGGCGCCCCGTGCTCGCGATGATCGGCTTCGTCGCCGCCAGCGCCGTGCCCTTCCTCGTGGGTCTGCCCTACCTCGCCATGATCATGAACGCGGTCCTCGGGGCCGACGCCGGGCTCGGCGCCGTGCTCGCCGCGGGCCTGTGGCCCTTCGTCCCCGGCGGCCTGGTCAAGGCCGTGCTCGCCGCGGTGCTCATCCCCGCCGCGTGGAAGGGCGTGCGCGCCCTGGACGCGCGTCGCTGAGCGGCACCGCCTGCGGGCGTTACGCTCACCCCGGGGCTCACCCCAGCGCCGCGACCGCCCAGGGCAGCGCCAGCACGATCGCCGCGGTGAGCGGCGCTGCCGCGAGGCACCACCAGCGCCGATAGGACAGCAGGATCAGCGCTTCCCGCAGCGCGGCCGCGGGCAGGTCCGCGAGCGGCGTCGGCGCGCCGATCCCTGTGTCGTCCACACCGAGCCGGCGCATCAGCACGCCTGCGCGGAAGGCGTGGTAGCCGCTCGTGCACACGGTGTACGGGGGCTCGAGCCCGGCCGCGGCGAGCAGCGGGCACGAGAGATGAAGATTCTGCTCCGTCGTCAGCGCCCGGGTCTCGGCCCGCACCGCCGACGCCGGGATGCCCGCCGTCTCGACCAGGTACTCGGCCATCGCCGTGCCCTCCGCGCGTGACTCTCCGGGGCCGCGCCCACCCGAGGGCACCAGCAGTGCGTCGACGCCGCGCCCGCCCAGCCGCTCCCGCTCCGCCGCCGCGAGATCCAGGCGGGCCCGCAGCAGCGGGGACAGCTCGCCGCCGACGAGGGCGGAGCCCAGCACGATCACGCCGCTCGCGTCGGGGCGCGGACGCGGCAGGGCGTGCAGCAGCGCGGCACCGAGGAACACGGCCGAGGTCAGTCCCGTGTGCAGGGCGAGCCCGAGCAGCGGGGCCGCCACGATCAGAGCCCGGGCCGCCTCCGTGTGCCAGAGCGCCAGTGCGAGCGGCGGCGCGGCGAGCAGGGCGAGGCCGCCGAGGCCCGTCAGCAGCGTCGGCCGCGTGGGGGTCTCGGGCCGGCCCGCTCGCAGCCCGGTCCAGCACATCGCGAGCCCGGCGACCAGCACCCCGAGCAGGCCCCACAGCACGGTGGAGAGCACCAGCGCGGGCACCGGCCCGAGCGCGGGGACGAGCCCGACGAGGAGTGCCGCGAGCGCGGCGACCAGGGCACCGAGCAGCAGCGCGCCCGTGCCCAGGCGCCGCGGGTCGCGGCGGACGGTGACGGCACAGGCGACAGCGCAGGCGACGGTGCACAGCATCATCACTGCCAGAGCTCCGAGCACACCGCTCCCTCCCGTCTCTCCTCCCGCATCTCTCCTCCCGCACGGACGAGCGCTCATCGTGCCACGCGGCGCGTCCCGTGCCCGCCCGCGCGGGCCTGTCGGCCGTGTCGCTCGACACCCCGTCCGGGGTGCCGGGCAGGGCCCGGGGTCGACTAGTCTCGCGCCATGACCGCTCCGGAGACCCTGATCGGCGACGTGCCCGGCGTCGGCCGGCCCGCCGCCCGCGCCCTGGCCGTGCAGGGGCTGACCACCCTCGCCCAGCTCGACGGCCGCGACTGGGCCGAGCTCGCCCAGCTGCACGGCGTCGGCCCCGCCGCCGGGCGCCGCCTCCAGGCCCGGCTCGAGGAGCACGGCGCCGGGATGCTGAACCCGCCCGCCCCGGAGAAGCGCGAGGACCGCGTGACCAAGGGCGCGACCGGCAAGGTCGCCAAGGACATCAAGACCGCCGCGACCGACGTCGACCCCGCTGAGTACGTCGCCGGGCTCGACGCCCGCCGCAGCCGCGAGGGCGCACGCCTGCTGGAGATCTTCGGGGAGGCGACCGGGGAGCGGCCGACCATGTGGGGCGCGAGCATGATCGGCTACGGCGAGGTGCACTACCGCTACGCCACCGGCCGTGAGGGCGACACCTTCCAGATCGGCTTCAGCCCCCGCAAGGCCGAGCTCGCGCTCTACGGCATCCAGGGCTTCCCCCGCTCCGACGAGCTGCTGGAGCGGCTCGGGAAGAACCGCCGCGGCGCCGGCTGCGTGTGGGTGCGGAAGCTCGAGGACATCGACGAGGACGTGCTCGCCGAGCTCGTCGCCCACTGCTGGGAGAACGGGCCTGCCCCCGAGGGCGAGCGCGGCTGATGCAGGGACACGACTGAGCGATGGGCACAGAGGTGTCGGGGCCCAAGCGCGCCCTGAAGCAGCTGATCGGCGGGCGCCGCTCCCGCGCCGGGATCCTGATCCTGGCGCTCGGAGCGGTGATGGTGCTTACCCACGCCGCCGCGTTCGTGCTCCTGATGCGCCACGAGGGCCAGGAGCACTCCTTCCTCTCGGCGATCTACTGGGCCGTCACCACGATGTCCACCCTCGGGTACGGGGACATCACCTTCGACACCGACGCGGGACGGCTGTTCTCCCTGTGGGTGCTGCTGTCCGGGGTGGTGTACCTGCTGGTGCTGCTGCCCTTCTTCGTCACCCAGTACGTGGTCACGCCCTGGCTGGACCGCCGCCGCGCCTCGCGCACGCCCCGCAAGGTGCCGCCCCAGCTGCGTGACCACGTGCTGATGGTCGGCGCGGACGCCGTGACCCAGGCCTTCGGGGCGCGCGCCGAGAGGTCCCTCGTGCCCGCCGTCGTGGTGCTCGAGGACGCGACCCTCGCCGGCGAGCTGCACGACCAGGGCCGCCAGGTGGTCGTCGGCCCCCTCGACTCCGCCGCCACCTACCGCAACGCCGGCGCCGCCCGGGCACGGATGGTGGTCTCCACCCTCTCGGACACCGCCAACACCAATGTCGCCTTCACCGTGCGCCAGGTCGCCCCCGAGGTGCCGATCGCGGTCACCGCCTCCAAGCCCGTGTCCGTGGACGTGCTGGGCCTGGCCGGCGCCGACCACGTCCTCGAGCTCGGCGCGGTGCTGGGCCGGGAGATGGCCTCGCGCGTGCTCGGCTCGACCGGTCGCCACCACGTCATCGGCAGCTTCGGCTCGACCCGGATCGCCGAGGCCGCCGCGCGCGGCACCGAGCTCGTGGGCCGCTCCCTCGGCGAGGCCCGTGCCTCGCTGCGCGCCCCTGTGCGGATCCTCGCGATCCTGCGCAAGGGCCGCCTGCGCCCCATGACCGACGACATGCCGATCACGGCCGACACCGTGCTGGTCCTCGCCGGCTCCCCGGACGCGCTGGCGGGCTACGACGACCAGTTCCAGGTGGGCGGTCGGCCCGAGGAGCCGGTCGTGATCCTCGGCGGCGGCCGCGTGGGCCGCGCCGCCTCCCGTGCGCTCAGCGACGAGGGCGTGCCGAACACGATCGTGGAGCTGCTGCCCGGGCGGGTGGAGACCTCCTACTCGGTCCTCGAGGGCACCGCCAGCTACGTCGTGGTCGAGGGCGACGCCGCCGACCAGAGGATCCTGCGCCGCGCGGGCCTCGACCAGGCCTCCGCCGTGCTCGTCACCCCGCGCGACGACGACCTGAACGTGTACCTCACACTGTTCTGCCGGCGCCTGCGCCCCGAGCTGCAGGTCGTCTCGCGCGCCACCTACGAGCGCAACGTCGCGACCCTCTACCGCGCCGGCGCCGACTCGGTGCTGTCCTACGCGACCATCGGTGCGACCGACCTGTGGAACCACGCCGGGCTCAGCCATCGCGTGCTGGTCGCCGAGGGCAGCGAGCTGTACCTCGTGCCGCGCCCGGCGGCGCTGGGCCGCCGCGCCCCGCGGGCCGAGGAGGTGCGTCGTCGCACCGGCTGCCACCTCGTGGCCGTGGTCGACGAGCACGGCGTGCTGCACGACGCCGAGGCGCAGCCCCCGGCCGGTGCCTGCTCCCTCCTCCTGCTCGGCGACCGCCATGCCGAGAAGCGCTTCCGGGAGACGTACTCGCGGAAGCGCCTCGCGGGGGCCGGGACGCGCTGACGCGCCCGGCCCGGAGGGCCCGTCGGCCGACGGGGGCGCTCCCGCCGAGCGACGGAGCCCGTAGCTGTCAGGCGGCCAGGCGGGCGGCGGGTCGCTCGGGCAGGAAGCCCTCCATCGCCTCGGTGAACTCGCGCCGGGGGCGGCGGAACACCAGTCGGCCGCGGCGCACGCTCGCGAGCACGTCCGCGTGGTGCCACAGGGCGTCCTTGTCGTCCCTCGCGTCCAGCAGCACGAGGTCCGCCTCGGCGCCGACGTGCACGCCGTAGTCCCGAAGGTCCAGGCCCAGGTTCCGGGCGCCGTTGACGGTGATCAGGTCCAGGCAGCGCTGCAGCATCGGCTCGGAGAGCAGGTGGCCCACGTGCAGGCCGCTCTCCAGCACCCGCAGCAGGTCGCCCTCTCCGATCGGGTACCAGGGGTCGGCGATCGAGTCCTGGCCGAGGGCGACGTTCAGCCCGGCCTCGAGCAGCTCCTTGATCGGGGCGACCCCGCGCGCCATCGGCGCCGCCTGGCCCCAGCCCTGCAGCTGCAGGTTCTCGGTGGGGTTCACGGCGAAGCGCATCTCGGCCTGGACCAGCTTGGGCAGGAGCTTGGCCATGTAGCCGGGGGAGTAGTACGCCATCGCCACCGCATGGCTCGCGGTGACCCGGCCCTGCCATCCCCGCTCCACGGCGAGCTCCGCCATCACCTCGAGGTAGCGGGACTGGTCGTCGTCGATCTCGTCGCAGTGCACGTCGATCAGGGCGTCGTGCCGCTCGGCGAGGTCGAAGACGTGGTGGAGGGAGGCGACGCCCGACTCCCGGCTGCGTTCGAAGTGGGGGATCCCGCCGACCACGTCGGCCCCGCGCCGCATCGCCTCGGCCATCAGGTCCGCCCCGCCGGGGTAGGCGAGGATCCCATTCTGCGGGAAGGCGATGACCTGCAGCTCGCACCAGTCGCGGACCCGGTCCTTCAGCTCCAGCACCGCGTCCAGGGCGGTGAGGTCCGGATCGGTGACGTCCACGTGGGTGCGCAGGAAGCCCACGCCGTTGCCCACCTCGGCCCGCACCGCCGCGGTCGCGTTCTCGAGCACGGCCTCCCTGGTCACGTAGCCCTCCGCCTTGTGGTCGGCCCAGATGTCGATCGCCTCGAACAGGGTGCCGGAGGCGTTGTGCCGCGGCTGGCCGACGGTGTTGGCGTAGTCGAGGTGCACATGGGCGTCCACGAAGGGCGGGATCAGCAGCGCCCCGTCGGCGTCCAGGACGTCGTCCCGGCCGGGTGCCGCGGTGCCTGCGGCGGGGGTCACGGCGGCGATGCGGCCGTCGGTGGTCTCCACGTCGTGGAGGGCGTCGCCCCGGTGGCGGAGGCGGGCGTTGGTGATGAGCATGGAAGGGTCTCCTGGAATGCGGTGCGGAGGGGGAGCGGCGGGGATCAGGCGGCGGGGCCGTCGGTCGGGGCCGCGGCGGCCGGGACCGGGGGGACCGCTGCCGCGACCGGGACGGCGACGGGGGCCGCCGGTGCCGGGATCGAGGCGGACGCGCCGCCGAGACCCGCGCTGCGCAGCGGCAGCCTGCGGCCCTTCTGCAGGACGTAGTACAGAGTCCCGGCGGTGACGGCTCCGGCGAGCCAGGAGAGGTCCAGCCCGCCCATCGCGGTCGCGATCGGGCCCTGCAGCGCCGGGACCATGCCGTAGAGGAACATCCAGGTCATCGCGACACCGGCGAGGAAGGCGATGATCGCGCGAGGGTTGAACGCCGCGACGCGGGTGGTGCCGACCGGATCGGCCAGCGCCGAGAAGTCGGTGGTGCGGCGGTCCAGGAAGGTGTGGTGGACGAACACGACGGCGCCCCAGGTGGCGGTCCAGCCCACGACCCCGGCGAGCCAGGCGTCGAGCGTCTCGGCGATGCCGTGGGAGAACACGAAGCCCACCACGGCGATCAGGGAGAGCACGCCCACGACGATGCTGAGCACCTTGCGGGAGATGTCCAGGTCCAGGGAGCGGGCGGTGACCGAGAAGGAGTAGATGTTCAGGATGTTGGTGGCGATCGGGCCGTGCACGACGAGCAGCAGCACCGGGATCGCGAGCGCCCCGAAGTTGTCCACGATCATCGCGCCGGGGTCGATGTCCCCGCCGCGGGTGGCGAGGCTCGCGCCCAGCAGGCCCAGCCACACCACCGGGATCAGCTGGCCGAGCGCGGAGGCGAGGAACAGGCGGCGGCGCGGCACGGCTCGCGAGACGAAGCGGGAGTAGTCCCCGGCATAGGTGAGCCAGGTCAGGCCCCAGCCGATGCCGATCGCGGTCATCACCTGGCTCATGGCGACCAGGCGCTCGTGTCCGGAAAGGCCCGCGCCCGGGTAGGACCAGTCGATGTCCATGAAGCCCCAGGCCGCGACCGACATGGCGACCAGCACCAGCAGGGTGGGCGGCACCGTCCAGCGCTCGAAGGCGCTGATCACGCGGAACCCGAAGAAGGAGATGACGACCTGGATCGCCATGATCAGTGCGCCCACGGCGATGCGGGCGGCGAGGTTCGCAGCGGCCTGATCGACCCAGCCGAGCGTGCCCAGCAGCGCCATCACCAGGTCGAGCACGATCCAGGTGTTCACCGCGCACCATCCGATGACCACGATCATCTGGACCACGGCCGGGAGATAGGCCCCGCGCCGACCGAACACGCCGCGGGCCATGACCATCGAGGTCAGCCCCGTGCGCCGGCCCAGCACGGTGAAGGCGCCGAAGACGGACACGCCGATCAGGTTGCCGAGGCCGAGGACCAGCATGGTGTCCACAAGGGAGAGGCCCATGGAGACGCCGAGCGCGCCGAGCACCCAGTTGATCGGGGCGATGTTCGCGCCCGCCCAGATCCAGAACTGGCGGCTGACCTTCGTGGTGCGCTGGGACTCGGGGATCGGGGTGGTGAGGTCGTCGACCTCGACGGACTCCGTCGCAGGCGGGGAGACGGTGGACATGGCGGTCCTCTTCCGATGGGAGGGTGCCGGGTGCCGCGGTGCGGGGCTCGGCCGGAGGGTGCGGCCACGCCGTCGTGGTCAGGACGGGACTGTCCGCCTGTAGCGCGCTGAGCAACAGCGTTGAAGGGTTCCGTGATCATTCCGTGATCCGGCGTCCCAGAACCGGCCCGTACAGTGGCGCCGAACCCTTCACCCCCGTCAGGAGCACCATGCCCACCCCCGTGAAGCTCGCCGTCGGCGACCCCGCCCCCGCACTCGACCTGCCGCTCGCGGGCGGCGGCCGCGTCACCCTCGAGGACCTCCGCGGCGCCCCCGCCCTGCTGTGGTTCTACCCCGCGGCGAACACCTCGCTGTGCACGAAGCAGGCCTGCGACCTGCGGGACAACCATCAGATGTTCCTCGACGCCGGCTACCGGGTCATCGGCATCTCCCCGGACCCCGTGCCCGAGCTCGACCGCTTCACCGCCGAGCAGGACCTGCCCTACGACCTCGCCTCCGACGAGTCCCACCAGGTGATGGAGGCCTACGGCGCCTGGGGTGAGAAGAATATGTACGGCAAGCTTGTCGAGGGCGTGATCCGCTCGACCTTCGCCGTGGACGCCGAGGGCGTGCTGAGCTTCGTGAAGTACCGCGTGGGCACCCCGAAGCACATCTCCCTGCTGCAGGAGAAGCTCGGACTGTGACGTGATCGGCGCGCTCCAGCTTTTGGAGCACCCCGTCCGCTCCCGTATGCTGGATCGGCGTGCCGTGCGGAAGCCCGGCGCCAGGAGACGTGGCAGAGCGGCCGAATGCGCTCCCCTGCTAAGGGAGTAGGCGACCAAAATCGCCTCGGAGGTTCAAATCCTCTCGTCTCCGCCGCACGGACGGGCCGTCGATCAGGTGAAGAACCTGGTCGGCGGCCCGTTCCGCGTCCGGGTCACTCCTCGCCGAGGGTGGTCCACTCGGGGCCGTCGGACTCCAGCAGGTCCGGGTCGCGCACCAGCTCCTGATGGGTCTTGCCGCTGCGCAGCCGGCCGGCGAGCTCCTTGAGGGTCTCGCGCAGCACGGCGCGGGCGCGGGAGTCGTCCCCGGCGTCCAGCGCATCCAGCAGGCGCGCGTTCGCCTCGGTGAGATCCGCGCGCACGCCGTAGCCCAGCGGATCCGAGAAGCTGCCCATCCGGGTGAGGATCACGATGGTGTTCATCGAGGAGATCAGGAAGCGGTTGCGGGTGATCTCGGCGATCTGCAGGTGCAGGTCGAGATCCGCGTTGCCGGCCTCGATCACCTCCTCGGCCTCCAGGGCCCGACGGGTGCGCTCGAGCGTCTCGCGCAGCGGTGCCAGCAGCGCCGCCACGCCTGCGTCGTCGCCCCCGGCTCGCAGGCCCGCGACCCGATCGGCGACGATCGAGGCGGACTGCATCTCGATGCCCAGGCGGTAGTCGATGAAGTCCGACATCGTGCGGGCGTCCATCGTGGTGACGAACAGGCCGCGCCCGGGGATCTGCGTGAGCAGGCCGTCGCGCACCAGGCGCTGGCACGCCTCGCGCAACGAGGAGCGGGAGATCCCCATCTGCTTGGAGACCTGCACCTCGGGGATCGTGTCCCCGGGGCGCAGGTCGCCCACGTAGATCGCATTGCGCAGCTCCAGCTCGGCCTGGTCGATGATCGAGGGCCGGCGCAGCGGCTGCATCATCGGCAGCCGGACCGCTTCCTGGCGGGGGCTCATGGGGATCCTCCTGGGCTCGGGCGAGGCTCGGGCGCGCACGCGCGGGGCGACGACCCATCATCCCCTGCCGAGGGGCCTATGCCGGGGCCGTCGGGAGTCATCGCGCTCACATTCTGCCCCTGCGGGGCGTCGGAGACGAGGGTCCGGCGTGCCGGTCCGCGGTCGGGCACGGGCCCGTCGCAGGGGGCCCGGGCTGATCACGACCCCATCACGAACTGCCCGCGAACCCGTCACCGCACTGGCGGAGTCGCTAGCGTGGGCCGTGATCCGATCCGCAGATCGTCGGATTGTCCGACACGTGTAGTGTCATGGGGCACATCCGTCACTGCAGACACCGACGCCAAGGGAGCATCTTCCATGCAGAACCGCCGCAGCTTCATCCGAGGAAGCGGACTCGTCCTCTCGGCCGCCGCGCTGGGCGGCCTCGCCGCCTGCAGCCGCACCAGCACCAGCTCCGGCGGCGGCTCCGGGTCCGGCAGCAGCGACGGCGGCGGGGGCGATCTCCTCAGCCAGCTGCAGGAGGCCGGCACCATCACCGTCGGCTTCGCCGGCGAGGCGCCCTACAGCTTCGAGGACGGCGGCGAGCTCACCGGCGCCACCGTCGCCATGCACCGCGAAATCTTCGGCGAGCTGGGCATCGACACCGTCGAGGGCAAGCTCACCGACTGGGGCTCGCTGATCCCGGGCCTGAACGCGGGCCAGTTCGACGCGGTCAGCGCCGGCATGTCGATCCTCCCGGATCGCTGCGCCCAGGCCGCCTTCAGCCACCCCGAGTTCCAGTACACCACCGCGCTGATGGTGCCCGAGGGCAACCCGGAGGGCCTGGAGAACATGCAGTCCTTCGTGGACTCCGGGCTCACCGTCGCCACCATGTCCGGCGCGGTCGAGGCCGGCTACGTCGAGTCCCTGGGCCTGGACGGCATCGAGGTGGGCGGCCCCCAGGATGGTGTGGACGCCCTGAAGGCCGGCAACGCCGACGCCTTCGCCCTCACCGCCATCTCGCTGAACTGGCTGGCGGACAACACCGTCGACGGCGTCGAGGTGACCGCGAGCTTCGTCGCGGACATCGACGGCGTGAAGCAGTACGGCGCCGGCGGCACCGTGTTCCGCCAGGAGGACACCTCCCTGCTGGACGCCTACAACGAGAAGCTCGACGAGATCATCGCCGATCCCGATCGCTACCTCTCCATCGTCGGCGACTTCGGCTTCACCGAGGGGGAGCTGCCCCCGTCGGAGATGACCACCGAGATCCTCTGCTCCGGTGATCTCTCCTCCCTGCAGTGACACTCGCTCCCATCGATAGTGCTCCGGCGCACCCCGTCACGGGGTGCGCCGGAGTGCCGAGCGTTCGAGAGGTGATGTCCCGATGGACGGAGTGATCGGCTTCGTCGAGGATCTGGGCCCGAACCTCCAGCTGGTGCTGGAGCGGATGCCGATGATCGTCGACGGCGTGATCACCACACTGCAGGCCACCGTGCTCGGTGCGCTGCTGGCGCTGGTGATCGCCTTCGTGTTCGGCCTCGCCCAGATCTCGAAACTCCTGGTGGTGCGGGTCGTCGCCCGCGTGTTCGTGGAGTTCTTCCGCGGCACGTCCCTGGTGGTGCAGCTGTTCTGGCTCGCCTTCGTGATGCCGCAGCTGCCCTACCCGCTCGGCTTCCAGCTGGAGCCAATGCTGGTGGCCGTGCTGGCGCTCGGCCTGAACTACGGCGCCTACGCCGCCGAGGTGGTGCGCGGCTCGATCGGTTCGGTGCCGAAGGGCCAGTACGAGGCGATCAGCGCCCTCAGCCTCAGCCCGGCCCGCGGCATGTTCCGCGTCGTGATCCCGCAGGCCTGGGCGCTGATGATCCCCTCGCTGTCCAATCTGTGGATCCAGCTGCTCAAGGGGAGTGCGATCGTGAACACGGTGCTGCTGTACGACCTGTTCTTCCAGGTGGAGCAGCTGCGTGATCGCACCGGCACCTGGTTCGCGTACCTCTTCGCGCTGCTCGCCTATTACCTGCTCGCCTGGCTGATCGTGATCCTCATGAACGGGCTGGAGGTCCGTGCCAAGCACCGCATCGGCCGCGGCCCGGCACTCACGGAGAACTGGCGCGCCCTGTTCCAGGCGCCCGGCACCACCCCGGCCGGCAAGCGGTCGCTGCGTGTGGTGAAGGACAAGGCGGCGGCCCGCGCGGCCACCGCGAGTGCAGGAGGTGGCACGCCATGAACCAGAACCCGTCCTGGTGGGACTGGAGCCATGCGGCCGCAGCCCTGCCCACGCTGCTCGACGGCTTCCGGTACACGCTGCTCGCGACGGTGCTCGGCACCCTCATCGCGCTGGTGCTGGGCCTGCTGGTGGCTATGATCCGCCGCAGCGCGCCGAGGATCATCGCCACGCCCTTCACCTGGGTGGTCGAGTTCGTGCGGATGACCCCTCTGGTCGTGCAGCTGGTGTTCGCCAACCTCGTGCTCTCGCCGTACTTCGACTCGACCCTGATGATCGGCATCTGGGTGCTCGGCATCCACTACACCACCTACATGGCCGAGGTGTACCGCGCCGGCATCGACTCGGTGCCCAAGGGGCAGTGGGAGGCCGCGACCGCGCTCTCCCTGCCGCGGGCACGCACCTGGCGTGCCGTGGTGGTGCCGCAGGCGATCCGCAACACTCTCCCGGCCCTGGGCAACTACGCGATCTCCATGTTCAAGGAGACCCCCTTCCTCGTGGTGATCTACGTGGGGGAGATGGTGCGCAACGCCCAGACCTACGGCGCGGGCACCTTCCGCTACACCGAGGCGATCACCCTGGCCGGCCTGATCTTCCTGGCCGCCAGCTATCCGACCTCCGTCCTGATCCGACGACTGGAGAAGAAACTTGCCTGAGAACACCGAGAGCTCCGCCGGCAGCGGCGGGCAGCCCCACATCGAGTTCCGCGACGTGGTCAAGAGCTTCGGCAGCAACACCGTGCTGGACGATCTCAACTTCACCGTCGGCAAGGGCGAGCGGGTCACGCTGATCGGCCCCTCCGGCTCCGGCAAGACCACGATCCTGCGCCTGGTGATGACCCTCGAGGAGCTCACCGGCGGGTACATCCACGTGGGCGGCGTGCCGCTGCAGTACGAGGAGCAGGGCGGGCGCCGGGTGCGGATCTCCGACAAGCGTCGCCGCCGCACCACCCAGCAGATCGGGATGGTGTTCCAGCACTTCAACCTGTTCCCCAACATGACGGTGATGGAGAACATCATCGAGGCGCCCGTGCACGTGATGGGGCTCGGCAAGGACGAGGCGGCCGAGCGGGCCGAGGCGCTGCTGGAGAAGGTGGGCATGGCGTGGAAGAAGGACGCCCGCCCGTCCCAGCTCTCCGGCGGCCAGCAGCAGCGCGTGGCGATCGCCCGCGCGCTCGCGATGGACCCGGAGGTGCTGCTGCTGGACGAGGTCACCTCCGCGCTGGATCCGGAGCTGGTGGGGGAGGTGCTCGGCGTGCTCAAGGACATCGCCGCCGAGACCGACATCTCCATGCTCATCGTCACCCACGAGATGCAGTTCGCCCGCGACGTCTCCGATCGCGTGATGATGTTCGACCAGGGCTCTGTGGTGGAGCAGGGGGTGCCGGACAAGATCTTCAGCGCACCGGAGCATCAGCGCACCCAGGACTTCCTGCGCGCCGTGCTCTGAGCTGTCCACGACAGTCCGCGGACTGTCGACCCGAGGGCGCCGACGCCCACCCGCTGTAGTCTGTGCCCGTTCGTTCCGCGCCGTGGCGGTCGCCCCTGCATGTCGGCGGCGGCCGCACCGCGGCGTGCCGACCCCAGGAGGCCCAGTGCCAGATTCCGACGCCCTCGTCGTCCCGACCCTGACGAGCGAGTTCCCCGTCGTGGGCGACGACCCCCACATCGATGCCCCGCTGCGGGCGACCGTCCGCCGGCTGTCGACGCTGCTCGGTCGCACCCTCGCCGACCAGCACGGCCAGGAGCTGCTCGACCTCGTCGAGCAGGTGCGCACCACCACCAAGGAGGCCAAGTCCCAGGACTCCGAGGCCAGCGCCCAGGACGTGCAGTCCTTCCTCGCCGCCCTGCCGCTCGAGCAGGCGACCGCGCTGACCCGCGCCTTCACCCAGTACTTCCTGCTCGCGAACGCCGCCGAGCAGGTCTACCGCGTGCGCGCCCTGGATGAGCGCTCCTCCGAGGACTCCTGGGTGCCGCGCACCGTCCGGGCCGTCGCCGAGGAGCTCGGCCCCGAGGGGCTGCAGAAGGCGGTGGACTCGCTGGACGTGCGCCTGGTCTTCACCGCCCACCCCACCGAGGCCTCGCGCCGCGCCGTGCTGACCAAGCTGCGCCGCATCTCCGACATCCTCGCCGAGGAGACGGAGGAGGGCACGGCCGAGCGCCGCCGCCAGGACCGCGACCTCGCCGAGCTCATCGAGACGCTGTGGCAGACCGACGAGCTGCGTCGCTCGCGCCCCACCCCGCAGGACGAGGCTCGCAACGCCCTGTACTACCTGCGCCAGATCTTCCGCCAGACCATGCCGGGGATGCTCGACGACCTGCGCGACGAGCTGCGCGCCCACGGCGCCGACCTCCGCGAGGGCCAGGTCCCGCTGCGCTTCGGCTCGTGGATCGGCGGCGACCGCGACGGCAACCCGTACGTGACCGCCGAGGTCACCCGGGACGTGCTGAAGCTGCAGGCCGAGACCGCGATCGACGTGGCCCTCGAGGCCGTCTCCGAGCTGATCCTGGAGCTGTCCGTCTCCAGCGAGCTCACCGGCGACGACGAGGAGCTGCGTGCCAGCCTCGCCGACGACCTCGAGCATGACCCCCGCGACCTCGACCCGGTCCAGCAGGAGCTGTACCACGAGGAGCCCTACCGCCTGAAGCTCGGTGCCATGCGCGCCAAGCTCCACGCCACCCGCGAGCGGATCCGCACCGGCGCCCCCCACGAGCACGGCCGCGACTACGCCTCCGGCGAGGAGGTCCAGGAGGACTTCCACCTCCTGCGCGAGACGCTGCGCCGCCATGGCGGCGTCCGCGCGGCCGACGGGGCGCTCGCCATCGCCCAGCAGGTCCTGTCCGCCTCCGGGCTGAACCTCGCCACCCTCGACGTCCGCGAGCACTCCGAGAAGCACCACGAGGTGCTGGCGCGGCTGTTCGACCGCGTGGGCGAGCTGGACCGCCCCTACGGCGAGCTCAGCCGCGAGGAGCGCACCACGGTGCTGGGCCGGGAGCTCGGCAGCCGTCGGCCCCTGGTCGGCTCGGCGATCACCGAGGATCCCTCGATCCTCGACGACGCCACCCGCGTCACCTACAACGTGTTCCGCGAGATCCGCGACGCGCACCGCCTGTACGGCACCTCCGTCATCGAGAGCTACATCATCTCGATGACCCACGGGGCCGACGACGTGCTCGCCGCCGCGCTGCTTGCCCGCGAGGCGGGGCTGCTCAGCCTCACCGGCGGCGAGGAGAAGCGGGCCGACATCGGCTTCGTGCCGCTGCTGGAGGAGGTCTCGGAGCTGCGCCACGCCGGCGAGATCCTCGACCAGCTGCTCAGCGACCCCTCCTACCGCGAGATCGTGCGCCTGCGCGGCGACCGCCAGGAGGTCATGCTCGGCTACTCCGACGGCAACAAGGACGCCGGCGTGATCACGAGCCAGTGGGAGATCCACCAGGCCCAGCGCGCGCTGCGCGACGTGGCGGCCCGCCACGGCGTGACCCTGCGCCTGTTCCACGGCCGCGGCGGCTCCGTCGGCCGCGGCGGCGGCCCCACCTACGACGCGATCCTCGCCCAGCCCTACGGCGTCCTCGAGGGCGAGATCAAGTTCACCGAGCAGGGCGAGGTCATCTCCGACAAGTACATGCTCCCCTCGCTCGCGCGGGAGAACCTGGACCTGTCGCTGGCCGCGGTGCTCGAGGGCTCGGCCCTGCACACCGCCCCGCGCACCCCGGAGAAGACCCTGGAGCGATTCGGCGAGGTCATGCAGTCGGTCTCCGACGCGGCGTTCACCCGCTACCGCACACTGGTGGACGACGAGAACCTGCCGGAGTACTTCGTCTCCTCCACCCCGGTGGAGCAGCTGGGCAACCTGAACATCGGCTCGCGCCCCTCCAAGCGCACCACCTCGGACAAGGGCCTGGACGGCCTGCGCGCCATCCCGTGGGTGTTCGGCTGGACCCAGTCCCGCCAGATCGTGCCGGGCTGGTTCGGCGCCGGCTCCGGGCTGAAGGCCGCCCGCGAGGCGGGCCTCGAGCCCGACCTCCACGAGATGTACCGCTGCTGGCACTTCTTCCGCACCGTGATCAGCAACGTCGAGATGACGCTGGCGAAGACGGACATGCAGATCGCGGCGCACTACGTGCACTCGCTGGTGCCCGAGCACCTGTGGTACCTCTTCGACCGCATCCGCGAGGAGTATGAGCTGTCGGTCGCCGAGATCGAGCGGCTCACCGGGGTGCTGGACCTGCTGGACAACCAGCCGATCCTCAAGCGCACCCTCGCCGTGCGCGACCGCTACCTCGATCCGATCTCCTACATGCAGGTGGCGATGCTGCAGCGCGCCCGCGCCGCTGCGGAGGCGGGCGAGGAGCTCTCCCCGGAGCTGCAGCGCGCCCTGCTGACCACCATCAACGGCGTCGCCGCGGGCTTGAAGAACACCGGCTGATCCCCGCCCGCACCGACGAGTGCGCCCTCACGGTCGATGCGACTGGTCGCATCGACCGGGAGGGCGCACTTCCGGTTCCGGCGGCTCCCGGGACAGCAGCTCCCGGGACGGCTCAGCGCTTCGCGGTGCCGTCGATCGCGAACTCGTCGATGCGGCGCAGCTCCTCGTCGGTGAACGAGAGCTTCTTCAGAGTGTCCACGTTCTGCTCGAGCTGGTGCACCGAGGAGGCGCCCACCAGGGCGGTGCTGACCTGCGGGTGGCGCAGCGCCCAGGCGAGGGCGAGCTGGGCGAGGCTCTGGCCGCGCTCATGGGCGATGTCGTTCAGCCCCCGCACGCGCGCCTGGTAGTCGCGGTCCTTCACCTGGCGCTCGGTGAGGGTCCTCGAGTCGCCGCCGGCGCGGGAGCTCTGCGGCACCCCGGACATGTACCGGTTTGTGAGCAGGCCCTGCTGCAGCGGGGAGAAGGCCGCCAGGCCCACGCCGAGCTCGTCGACGACGTCCAGCAGCCCGTCCTCGATGTGTCGGTTGAACATCGAGTAGGAGGGCTGGTGGATCAGCAGCGGCGTGCCGAGGTCGGCGAGGATCCGCGCGGCCTGACGGGTGCGCTCGGGGGAGTAGTTCGAGATGCCGACGTACAGCGCCTTGCCGCTGCGCACCGCCTGGGCGAGGGCGCCCATGGTCTCCTCGAGCGGGGTCTCGGAGTCCTCGCGGTGGTGGTAGAAGATGTCCACATGGTCCAGGCCGAGGCGGGTCAGGGACTGGTCCAGCGAGTTCAGCAGGTACTTGCGGGAGCCGCCGTCCCCGAACGGGCCGTCCCACATCCGGTACCCGGCCTTGGTGGAGATGACCAGCTCGTCGCGGTGAAGCCGGAAGTCCTGCTCGAGGATCCGGCCCACGTGGGTCTCGGCCGAGCCGGGCGGGGGGCCGTAGTTGTTGGCCAGGTCGAAGTGGAAGATGCCGAGGTCGAAGGCGCGGCGCACGATGGCGCGCAGGGTGTGCGGGTCGCGGTTCTCGCCGAAGTTCTGCCAGAAGCCCAGGGAGATCGGGGGCAGCTGGACTCCGGACCGTCCGACGCGGCGGTAGGGGGTGCGGTCGTAGCGGGAGGGGGAGGGGGACCAGGCGTCGATGCTCATGCCCCGAGCGTATCGGGGATCACGCGCGCGGGGGCGGGACCATCGCAGGTCGGCGGGTCTTTTCGTCGGCCGACGGGCCCTGCGGGCCTGGCCCGCGGGCGACCCCCGGCCGACCCACGTCCGGCCCCCGTAGAACCCTGTCCGACGTGTCTCAGACGAGCGGCAGCGGGCGCTCCATGACGTCCATCCCGAGCCCGGGGACCTTCAGCAGCGAGGGATCCACCGGGAAGGGGTTCGTGCGACCGGTGCGCACGAAGCCGCGCCGCTCGTACCAGGCGTGCAGCTCCGGGCGCGACTGGAGCACCTGGATCATGAGCACGTCCACGCCGCGCGCGGCGAGCTGCTCCGCCTGCGCCTCGAGCAGGCGGCGGCCGAGGCCGGCGCCTTGCAGCGAGGGGTCCACGGCGAACAGCCCGAGCTCGGCGACCACGCGGCCGTCCGCCTCCGGCGCCGCACGGCGGGTGTAGCAGCAGCCGCGCACCGCGCCCGCTTCGTCGGCCGCGACCAGGAGCACGACCGCGGGGTCGGCGAGCATGGCGCTCACCCCGTCGTCATCGGTGCGGTGGCCGTCCACGAGGTCCGCCTCGGTCGTCCATCCGCCCTCGCCGCGGTAGGCGGCCTGGGTCACCTCGACGATCGCCGGGACGTCCTCCTCGCGGGCCTCGCGCAGGGTGAGGGCAGGGGTGGGGGCGGGAGCTCGATGGGTCGAGTGCTCCGCGGTCACGGCAGCATCCCCTCGCGCTGCAGCGCGGCGAGCAGGCCGTGACCGTCCGGGGCGCTGAGGGTGGGCGGCCCGTCGGGCCCGGAGCGGGAGCTCTCCAGCGGGCGGCGCGAGCCGTGGGCGAGGACCTGCTCGGACTCGGTGAGCTGCCGGATCAGCACCGCCTCGACGTTGTCGGGGTGGCGCTGGGCGAAGGCCGCGTACAGGGACGGGTCGTGCTGGCCGTCGTCGCCCACCAGGATCCAGCGCAGGTCGGGGTAGGCGGCGGCCAGCCGGTCCAGGGAGCGGGTCTTGTGCTCGGGCCCGGAGCGGAAGAAGCCGGTGTTTGTGGGGCCCCAGTCGGTCAGCAGCAGCGGACCGTCGGGGTAGCCGTTGCGGTAAAGGAACCGCTTGAGCACCGGGAACACGTTCCACGCGCCGGTGGACAGGTACACCACCGGCATCTGCGGGTGCTCGCGCATGAGGCGCTGGTAGAGCATCGGCATGCCGGGGACGACCTGCCGGGAGGACTGGTGGATGACGAACGCGTTCCAGAAGGCGAGCAGCGGGCGCGGCAGCCAGGTGACCATGACGGTGTCGTCGATGTCGCTGACCAGGCCGATCCGCTCCTCGGGCGGCACGACCGTGATGTCGGCCGTGACCTCGTTGCCCGGCTTCGTCCACAGCACCGCCTGATGGCGGCCGGCCGGGAGCGACACCTGGAGCGTGGCGTCGACGATGCCGGAGCGGTCTGCGCGCACCGTGAACTGCTCGCCGCCGAGCAGGATGTGCACGGTCCGGTTCGGGGCGACCTGCCCGGCGAAGTTGCGCCAGCCGCGCACCGCCATCGTCCGCATGTCGTGGACGGGCTGGTCGTGGAAGTCCGCCGGGGTGCGCGGGGAGGCATACAGGACCTTCGCGAGGACCCGCACGCCGCGCCCCGAGCCGTAGCCGTGGAAGGGCTGCAGGCGCAGATCCCAGTTCAGGCCGCGCAGCACACCGCCGACGACCGCGTTCTTCACGTCCTCCACGCGGGCCGCCAGGTGCGGCCGATCCGAGTCCGTGCGCGCCCCGGGGGAGCGCAGCGCGGACAGGGCGGAGGAGAGGGGCGAGGGGATGCCCACGGGCCTCAGAGGCCGCGGGCCATCTTCAGCCAGGCACCGTCGGGGTCGTCCTCGACGACCTCCCAGCGGTCCCCCGTGTCCACGAAGCCCAGGCTCTCGTAGAGCGCGCGGGCGCCGGTGTTCTTGGGCCCGACGTACAGGGTGATGGTGTCCGCCCCGTCCTCGCGGGACCAGTCGAAGACCGCCTCGGCGAGCTTCGCGGCGATGCCGCTGTGGCGGGAGGTGGGGGTGACCCACATGGCCTGGAGCTCGCGCTCGTTGGCAGGGGAGTCGTCCTCGTGGCGCACCGCGACCACGGCGACGGGCTGGCCCTTCTCGACCGCCAGGAACCAGGCGGCATCGCTCACGCGCTGCTGCCACACCGAGTCCTCGTACGTGGACTCCTTCTCCCAGCTCTGCCCGAAGGCCGAGGGATCCGTGCTGAGGGACCGCAGTCGGATCTCGCGAACGAGCGGCCAGTCGTCCTCGTGAGCGCGGATGATGTCGGCCATGGGTGTCCTCCTGAGCCGTCGTGGCGTGGTGGGCGGGCTGTGGCGCCCAGACGTTCGTGGTGGCGTGGTCGTGCGTGCAGTGTCGTACGTGCATTCAGGCCCGCGAGACGCAGGCGCTCCCCCCGACAGTGTACGTTCCACCGCCGACCGGTGCCCACAGCGTCCCGACGTTGACACAATAGGGGGATGTCGCCTCTACGTCTGCTGACAGTGTGCACCGGCAACGTGTGCCGCTCCCCGGCCGCTGCCGTGATCCTGCGCCGCGCCATCGAGCTGGAGGGCCTGAGCGCGCAGGTCGAGGTCGGGTCGGCCGGCACCACCTGGGAGGTGGAGGGGATGCCGATGGACGAGCGCATCGAGCTCTCCCTCGAGCGGGCCGGGTACCCGCGGCCCTTCGAGCACACCGCGCGCACCATCCACCTCACCGAGCTGATGACGTGGGACCTCGTGCTGGCGATGACGCCGGAGCACGCGCAGATCATCCGCCGGATGGCCGATCAGGTGCCACGGGAGCAGGGCGTGCCCGAGATCGAGATGTGGCGGCGGTTCGAGCCGGGCGTGGAGGCGCTGCCCGAGATCGAGCTGGCGGTGGAGGATCCCTGGTACGAGGGGCAGGCCGCCTTCGACCGGACCGTGCATCAGATGGAGCAGGCCGTGCCCGGGATCATCGCGCACGTGCGCGAGGTGCTCGCGGCGCGCTGACCCGCTCGGCTCAGCGCTTGCCTTCGGTGGTGCGGTGGGAGTGCCAGGTCGCGCCGACGAAGCCGGCGGTGGTGAGGAAGCCGATCCCCAGCGCCGCGATGAGCACCTGGCGCATCTGGGAGAAGGCGGAGCCGGACTCGTCGGTGATCGCGGTGAACAGCCGCACGATCGGACCGCCCTCCTCCTCGGTGGAGGCGGCCGCCTGCGGGCTGCCGCTGCCCGACGCGCTCGGCTCGTCGGTCTCGATGCCCGCGATCTCGGTCCCCTCGGAGGAGTCCTCCTCCGTGGTGGGCTGGGCGTCCTCGGTCGGCTCGGTCGTCTCCGCCGGGTCGGTGGGGGTCGCCGGCTCCTCGGCGGCCGAGGGGGCGGGCGGCTCGACGGGTGCCGAGGTCGGGTCCGTCGGGGCAGGGGCTGCGGTCGCCTCGGCAGGCTCCGGCTCCGTCTCGAGATCGGCCGACGGGGTCGCGGGCGTTGACGGGGCGGGAGCGGCCTGCTCCTCGGGCGTGGTCGACGGCGAGGCGGTCGGGGCCGCGGACGGGGTGGAGGTGCCGGGCGTGGCCGTGCCGGTGGGCGTCTGAGTCGGCGTCGACGGGGAGGTGGTGGTCCCTTCCCCGCCCGGGGCGGGGGTGCCCGGTGACGGGGCGCTCTCGCCGTCCGTCTCCTCCTCGTCGCAGCCGCACGGGCAGGCGCTGTCCGTGGTGTCCCCGGTGGGGGTGGAGGCCTCGGTGCTGCTGCGCGGGCTCGTGGGGGCCGGGGCGCTGTAGGTCAGGAGGCGGGGGACCAGCTCGTCGTCGGCGGTGTCCTGGCCGGCGGTGGTCGCATCGGTGGCGTTGTCCTCGACGTCCGTGCCGCAGGTGCCGCCCTCGCCCTCGGCGGGCTCGGTGGCGGGGTCCGTGGTGATGCCCTTGGTGGGGGTCTCGCTGGTCGGGACCTCGCTTGTGGGGGCTTCCGAGGTCGGAGCCTCGCTCGTGGGCTCCTCTGTCGGCTCCTCGGTACCGGGCTCTTCTGTGCCGGGCTTCTCGGTGCCGGGCTCTTCTGTGCCGGGCTCCTCGCTCTCGGTGGGGGGCGTGGACTCCGTGTCCTCCACAGGGTCCCCGGCCGGTTCCTCCGTCGGCGTGCTCGACTCGGGCGGGTCCTCGGGGGGCTCCTCGACGGGATCGGTGCTCGCCTCGGGATCGCTCGTGGCGGGATCGCTCGCTGCGGGGAGGTCGGTGCCGTCGGCCTCGGAGCTGCCCGACTCGTCGCCCTCAGTACTCTCGTCGCCCGCGGCGCTCTCGGCGCCGGAGGTCTCTGCGGGGGTGGTCTCCGCGGGCTCGGTGACTGCGGTGGTCGACTGCGCGTCCTGGGTGCTCGTGCCGTCCGCGAGGGCGGGGGCGACGGCGAAGGGGAGGGCCGAGAGGCTGAAGGCGGCGGAGGCCGCACAGACTCGCGTACGCAGTCGCATCGGCATAGCCCCCTTCCTGTCTCTTCCTCATATTCCGCACATGGCAACGGCGGGCGGCATCGTCTCCGGTGGGTCCGACGAAGCACACTACCCTACCGAGTCTTTACTTCGGCTCCCCATGGTTGCCCGGCCCGTGACGGCGCGCAAGGGGTGTGTGCACGGCGCCACGGGGACGTGACCGACCTCCCCTTGGGGTCGCCTTGACCATTGCTTTACTCGCGAATGTCGGGAGGATGTCAGGGGGTGCGGACGAAACGGCAGGTCGGAGCGTGAAAGTTACCGACCGGTCGACGCCGGGATAAGCGCTCTCCGAACGCTCCGAGCGGTGGTGCGAGGAGTTCGCACCACCGCTCGGATCGTTCCGGGAAAGTTACTTCCGGTGAATCATCGGGCCCCGCGCAGGGCCTGGTTCGGGGCCTCGCCCAGGGAGTGGCTCAGGCGCCCAGCACCCCGTCGACCAGCTCCTTGGCGGACTGCAGCACCTGGTCCAGGTGCTCCTCGCCCTTGAAGGACTCGGCGTAGATCTTGTAGATGTCCTCGGTGCCGGAGGGGCGGGCCGCGAACCAGGCGTTCTGGGTGGAGACCTTCACGCCGCCGATCGCCCCGCCCGCGGGCGCCTCGGTGATCGCCGAGACGATCTCCTCGCCCGCCAGCTCGGTCGCCGTGACCTGCGAGGGGTTCAGCGCCTTGAGCG
The DNA here is from genome assembly GCF_014204755.1 of Brachybacterium aquaticum. Classification (NCBI taxonomy): domain Bacteria; kingdom Bacillati; phylum Actinomycetota; class Actinomycetes; order Micrococcales; family Dermabacteraceae; genus Brachybacterium; species Brachybacterium aquaticum. The sequence goes on along the minus strand of NZ_JACHLZ010000001.1, from coordinate 2,435,699 downwards.
TCGCCTTCTGCTCGCGGTTCGCGGGCGCGTCGATGCGGGAGTACGCACTGGCGCCGAACTGCTCCACGAGCTCGCCGTGCAGCGTCGAGGGGGAGCGGCCGGTGACCGCGAGGATCTCCGAGGCCAGCAGCGCGAGGATGATGCCGTCCTTGTCGGTGGTCCACACCGAGCCGTCCTGACGCAGGAAGGACGCACCGGCGCTCTCCTCGCCGCCGAAGCCGACGGAGGAGTCGATCAGGCCCGGGACGAACCACTTGAAGCCCACCGGCACCTCGTACAGCTCCCGGCCGAGCGAGGCGACGACCCGGTCGATCAGGCTCGAGGACACGACCGTCTTGCCCACCTTCGCGCCGGCCGGCCAGCCCGGGCGGTGCGCGAAGAGGTACTGGATGGCGGTGGCGAGGTAGTGGTTGGGGTTCATCAGCCCGCCGTCGGGGGTGACGATCCCGTGGCGGTCCGAGTCCGCGTCGTTGCCGGTGGCGATGTCGTACTGGTCGCGCTTCTCGAGCAGCGAGGCCATCGCCCACGGGCTCGAGCAGTCCATGCGGATCTTGCCGTCGCGGTCCAGGGTCATGAAGGACCACTGCGGGTCCACCTCGGGGTTCACGACGGTGAGGTCGAGGTCGTGCATCTCGCCGATCTCGGCCCAGTAGTCCACCGCGGCGCCGCCCAGCGGGTCCGCGCCGATGCGCACGCCGGCGCGGCGGATCGCCTCGATGTCGACGACGCTGGGGAGGTCCTTCACGTAGGTGTGGAGGTAGTCGTAGCGGTCGGCGTCCTGCAGGGCCTTCTGGCGGCCGTGGCGGCGCACGCCGTTCAGGCCCGCGCGCAGCAGCTCGTTGGCGCGCTCGGCGATCCAGCCGGTCGCGTCGGTGTCCGCGGGGCCGCCGTGGGGCGGGTTGTACTTGAAGCCGCCGTCGCGGGGCGGGTTGTGGCTGGGGGTGACCACGATCCCGTCGGCCCGGCTGGGGTCGTTCGCGGCCTTGCCGCGGTTGTGGACGAGGATCGCGTGGGACACCGCCGGGGTGGGGGTGTAGCCGTCCAGCGAGTCGACCTGCACGGCCACGTCATTGCCGGCCAGCACCTCGAGCGCGGTGTCGAAGGCGGGGCGGGAGAGGGCGTGGGTGTCGCGGCCGATGAACAGGGGACCGCGGATGCCCTGGGCGGCGCGGTACTCCACGATCGCCTGCGTGGTCGCGGCGATGTGGTCCTCGTTGAACGCGGTGTCCAGCGAGGAGCCGCGGTGCCCGGAGGTGCCGAAGGAGACCGCCTGGTCGGGGTCGTTCGCGTCCGGGTGGAGATCGTAGTAAGCGTCGAGGAGCGCGTCGACGTCGACGAGATCCTCCGGCTGTGCCTTCTGGCCTGCGCGAGGGTGCATGATCACCGCTCCATCCTCGAGTTAGGGTGTCATCGCCACTCTAGGACAGCGCACCGGGCGAGGAGGAGGAACGGACCGAATGTGAGACGGTGCCCGGAACGGGCCCTGGACCGCACGCCGGGACGGCCCCCGAGAGAGAGGACCGTGCCGGCGCAGGGGCGAGGGATCAGGCGCGGCGCGAGCGCACCAGCAGCACGATCCCCACGATCGTGAGGACCAGGCCCGTCAGGCCCGCGACCAGGCCGATGATCGGACCGATCACCAGCGGCGCCATCATCCCCAGCAGGCTGTACGGGCCGAGGTAGGCCGGGGCGTCGGTGCCGGTGCAGCTGATGGTGACCTGCGTGTCCTGGAGCGACGCCACGCCGAGGAGCTGCGTGTACTCCTCGCCGTTGCCGAAGGTGGTGGTCGTCGGCGTGCTGGGCACGGTCGTGATCGCGCCGGGGTCGGCACCCTCGGCGGTGCACTGGGCGGAGCCGGTGTCCGCCTCCGGGACGTAGACGATCACCATCTCGTTGGCCGGCAGCTCCATCGTCACCGAGGTGCCGTCCATCGGCGTCGGCCCGGAGGTCGCATCGCCCACCAGCGAGCTCACCGACCACACGATCCCGATGATCGTCGCCGCGGGCGCCACGATCAGCAGCAGCACCAGGCCGATGACGAGCGGCAGGACGCCGCGCCGGCGGCGCGTCCCGGTCGATCCGGGGCCGCTCGCGGGCAGGGGGCCGGTCTGCGGGTAGCCCGCGCCGGCCGGCGCGGGATGGGAGCCGAAGGGCTGGGCGTCGTGGGGCTGGGAGCCGTATCCCTGCGTGCCGTAGTTCGGGGAGCCGTAACCCTGGTTCGGGGAGCCGTAGCCCTGCGTGCCGTAGCTCTGACCGCCGTAGCCCTGCGGCTCGCCGTAGGCGGGGGAGGGCTGGCCGTACGTCGGCCGGCCGTTCGCGGCGCCGTCCGTGCCCGGGGCGGGGGAGGTCGGTCCCGGCAGCCCGAAGCGCGGCCGCTGGCGCGGGGCGGGCGTGGTGGACTCACCGTCGGACATCAGGGCTCCTTCGCGGATCGGGTGCGGCCAGGATAGTGGTCGCTCCTGCGCGCGGGCTCAGGCTCCGACCGCCTCCAGCAGCACGCCGAGGATCGCGGCGCCGAGGACCGCGCTCGAGATCGGGGTGGCCAGCCAGGTGAGCAGGACGTCCCGGGCCACCTTCCAGCGCACGGTCCGCGGACCGCGGGCGACGCCCGCGCCGACCACGCTGGAGGCGAGCGCCTGGCTGGTGGACACCGGGGTCTCGAGCCCGAACAGGGCCAGGCTCATCGTCACCGCCGCGGAGGTCTCCGCGGCCAGGCCCTGGGTTGCGGTGAGGTCGGTGAGGCGCCGACCGATGGTGCGGATGATGCGATGGCCGCCCATCAGGGTGCCGGCAGCGACCGCGATCGCGATCGGGAGCATCAGCGCGAGCGAGGCCTCCCCGCTGAACGGCAGCCCCGACGCCCCGACCGCGATGACGACCACGGCCAGCGGCAGCAGGGAGTCGTTCAGCCCGTGCCCGGTCGCGACCGCGCCGGCGGAGAGGGTCTGCGCGAAGCGGAGATGCCCGGGACGCACCCGCTCCGTGCGGGTCAGGCGCCGGATCAGCACCATCAGCACGAAGGCGAAGGACGCCGAGAGGATCGGGCCGACCACCGAGATCGCCAGCAGCAGACCCAGCCGCTCCCAGGCGGCGGTGGAGCCCACCACGAGCGAGACGCCGAGCGTCGCGCCGAAGAAGGCGTGCCAGGTCGAGGCCGGCATGCCCACCCACCAGGTGGACAGGTCCCACAGGAAGGTCGCGAGCATCAGCGACAGCAGTGCGAGCCCCAGGGCGTCGGGGCGGTCGGTGAGCTGGGAGACCACCGGTCCGAGGCCCAGCATCGTGACCGCCCAGGAGGTGGTCACGGCGATCACCGCCATGCCCAGCATCGCCCCGAGCAGGTTCAGCACCGCCGCCATCCCCAGCGCCGTGGACTCCTTCAGGGAACGGGTGGTGATCGTGGTGGAGACGGCGTTGGAGGCGTCGTGGAAGCCGTTCATGTAGGCCATCGCCAGCGCCATGACGACGATGAGGGCGAACAGCAGCGGGGTCACTCAGGCGTCCTTGACCCGCAGCAGATCCGTGATCCGCGCGCTGCGCTCCTGCAGGGTGATGGTCTCGCGGACGGACTCGGACACGTCGTGCAGCGGCAGCATCTCCTGCGCCGCGCCGCCCTTCTTGTACAGCTCGCCGAGGGCCTGGCGCACCAGGCGGTCACCTTGGCGCTTGAGCTTGCGGACCTGCGCGTAGTAGTCCCCGAGGTCCTGGGTGTCCGAGAGCTTCCAGGTCGCCGCGACCGTCAGCTCGGAGGCGCGCTCGATGCCCTTGGCGGCGTCCAGCAGCGGGGTGGGCAGGGTGCCGATCCGGGAGACGACCAGCAGCTCGGCGGTGTGCTCCATCGCGTCGACCGCGTCGGCGAGGGTGAGCGCGAAGTCGTACAGCAGCTCCGCCTCGTAGGGCGTGATCAGCGACTGGACCAGGCGCTGGGCGATGCGGCGGCACAGCTCCTCGGCGACCGTGGACTGCTCGTGCAGCTTCGGGGCGATGCGGGTGCGCTCGCGGTAGGTGTGGCCCAGCAGCTTCGAGTGGGTGTCCGCGGCCTGAACCTGCAGCTCGGCGAGCTCGGCGAACAGGTCGTACATCGGTCGCTCGGTCCGCTGGGGGAACAGGCGGCTCAGGAACTTCTGCACCATCTCGCGCGCCTCCTCGCGCCCGTCGGCGCCTGACCGTCGTGGACCGGGTGCGCCGGTCGCGACCTGCTTCGTGATGCTCCAGCCGTGAAGTTCATGCGCCGGACCGGGATGCGCCTGTCGGCGCGAAGGCCGCTCGAAGCGGCAGATGTTGGAGCCCGGGGCAACCGCGGCCCGACGCGGGATACATCGTAGAACACCGCCGGACCGGCCGCGCAACCGCAGCTCCCGGCATCTCACAGGGGATATGGCGAAGCCCACGGGCCCCCGGAGGGGGCGCCGAGGGAGCGTGCAGCGGGTCAGTCCAGCTGTCCGGCCTCCGCATGCCGCCCGGCGGCGGTGAGGTCCTCGCCCATGCTCAGCAGGCGCTCCGCCTGGCGGGTGCGCTCGGGGCCGTTGTGCTCGTCGGCCAGATGCGCGGTGCCGTGGGCGACGATCGTGGCGACCGCCCCGGCACGGCGCAGCGCCATGCCCAGATCTCCGGTGAAGGCGCCGCGCAGGATGTCGTCCATCGTGCGCTGCACCTGCGCCACCTCCGGGGGCTCGGCGAACCCGGCGAGATAGCGCAGCCCCGGCACGGTGCGCGAGCCCGCTCGGTAGCGTCGGGCGACCTCGTCGCCGCTGCGCTGGGTCCAGGTGTGCAGCACGTACAGCCGCCACAGGGCGCCCGGCAGCGAGGTCGCGGGCGCCCCGGACCACATCGCGGCCAGGTCGGTCAGCCCGTCCTCCGCGGCAAGCGACACCACCCGCTCCACGACCTCGGGGTCCGAGCTGTGGAACACCCCGTCCAACAGGGCCCGGGCCGAGTCGTGCGCGAGGTCGCTCGAGGTCGCGGGGTCCGGCGCGCCGGGGATCGCCTCGGCCACGGAGGAGTACAGCGAGGCGGGGCGGCGGAAGCGTGGTGCGGAGGAGTCGTGCGGGGCCATGGAGGGAACCCTACGCTTGCTCCATGACCATCCCCCGACGGCTGGATCCCGAGACCGCCGAGCGCGCCGCCCTGCCCGACTACTCCCGCAGCAGCGCGACGGTGGAGCGGATGATCTCGGCGCTCGAGGCGCCGGGCGGTCCAGGCGCCCGACATGCGTCGGGTTGGGCCGGGGTGCGCGGGGATGCGGCTCGCGGGGGTGCGGCCGACGGGGGCTCGGCCGACGGGGGCTCCGTGCGAGCCCTCTTCCCGGCCCATGCCACTCGGGACACGGCCGTGCGCTCGGCGGTCGCCGCCTGCCTGCTCGGCACGGCGCTGGTCGCGGTGCTGCTCGTCGTGCTGCTCGGGGCCTCGCCGGCCGACGGCCGCTCCCCGGGGGCGGGGCTGCTCGTGGTGATGCTCGCTCTCGGCACTCTCGCGCTGCTGCTCGGCGCGCTGGGGCTGCGCTTCGCCCTCGCCGCGCTCGGCACCGCTCGCACCCGGGTCGAGATCTCCGAGCGCGGGCTGCGAGTGGTCGGCGCGCTCGGCCGACGGGACGTGGCCTGGGACGACGTCGTCGCGATCGAGTCCCGCGTCGTGCATCCGGTGCACTGGCTCACCGCGGCGCTGCGCCTCCGTGACGGCTCGCGCGTGGTGATGCCGGCCTTCGATCGGGCTGTGTGGACCTACACTCGCCCCACCGGGCAGGACGTGCGGGCGCTGCGCATCGAGCTGCACCGGCACCAGAAGGCGTCGCGCCGCCCCGTCTGAGACGGGGCGCGAGGACATAGTCGACGGAACACTGCCGACGGAGCACGGTCGACGGAGCACTGCACTCCGCACGCGCGGGTGAGCACGAGGAGACGGGGAGCGATGGAAGCACTGCTGATGACCCTGGGGTCCGGCTGGGTCAGCGGGATCCGGCCCTACTTCATGATCTTCCTGCTGGGACTCGGCGGGCGGATCTTCGAGCTCGGGCAGGTCCCGGCCGTGCTGCAGCGCACCGACGTGCTGGTCATCACCGGGATCCTGCTCCTGGTGGACCTCGCGGCGGACAAGATCGCTTTCCTCGACTCCTTCTGGGACCAGCTGCACACGATCGTGCGCCCTATCGCCGGCGGCGCCATCGGGTTCCTGCTGGGCGGGGAGACGGACACGACCAATGCCATCGTCATGGCGGTGCTCGGTGCCGCAGCGGCCTTCGGCTCCCACGCCGCGAAGTCCACCACCCGCGCCGCTGTGAACGTGTCCCCGGAGCCGGTCTCCAACGTGCTCGTCTCGACCGGCGAGGACGTCGCCGCGGTGGTGATGGGCGTGCTCGTGCTCGTTCTGCCCGTGGCCGCCGCGATCCTGGCGCTGATCCTGCTCGCCCTCGGGATCTGGGCCATCATCAGGATCCACCGCGCTTACCGGGATCTGAGGGCGCGGCTGCAGGAGGCGAGGGCGCGCCGGGCCCAGGGGGAGCCGGGCCGACCCGTCTGAGCCGGCGGAAGCCCCCGTCGACCGGGCCGGGGACGAGCGCCTCTCAGACGCCCGGCGCGGCGCTGAGCCCGTCCTCCCACAGGGCCCGCACCGTGCCCGGGACCTGCGCGGCGGTGATGTCGGAGACCCCGAGGACCCCGTCGGCGTCGAGCGGGAGGTGACCGAGGCGCCAGGACCCGTCGGCCTCGACGTGGAACATCATGGGCACCTGCTCCTGCGGGGCGGCGATGTCCGTGCGGCGCAGGGAGACGGTGCGCTCGTTGCCGCCGTCGAGGAAGGCCAGCACGATGTCGGAGACCGAGGCGGGCACGTGCGCAGAGTCGGGCAGCGCCGAGACCACGAACGAGTCCAGCTCGTCCTGGGTGAGCATGAGGATCGCGTCCTCCGCCTTGATCACGAAGGCCATCCGCATCGCATCGCCCTCGGTCAGGGCGATGCCGAGCCAGCGGTCCGCCGCGGTGAGCGCGGTCGCGACGACCTGGCCCTCCTCGCCCAGCAGCCACTGCCCGTCCCCGGAGCGCTCCACCTTCCCGCGGGCGCGCAGGCCCGAGGTGACGGCGGCGGTGACGAACTCCTGCGCCTCCGCCGGGGCCCTGCGCAGACCCACCTGCTCACGGGTCAGGCGCGCGTTCTCGGTGTCCCGCAGCGAGAGCATGAAGTCGATCTCGTAGGCGGTGTAGATCGTGACGGGCGCGTCCGCGTCGGAACGGTCGGCGGCGTGGTCGGCGGTGCTCTCGCTCATCGGTCCCCCTGGGCGTCGTGGACCCCGGCGCCGGGCGGGCAGCCGGGAAGGATGTCGCGACCATCCTGGCAGACGGCACCGGCAGACGGCACTGGTGAGGCTCCACCGCCGCGCGTCCCTGCCCAGGAGCTGGTGGGCTGGGTATCCTCCGAACATGGCAGTGACGCTCAAGGACGTGGCGCAGCGCGCGGGTGTCTCCGTCCCGACCGCCTCCCGCGTCCTCTCCGGCAGCACCTACCCGGTGCTCGAGGAGCTGAAGGAGCGCGTCCGCGCCGCCGCGCTCGAGCTGGACTACGTGCCCAACGCCCAGGCGCAGGCGATGCTGCGCGGCAACTCCGGGGCGATCGGGGTGCTCGTCGGGAACATCGGCGACCCCTACGCCGCCGAGATCCTCCACGGCATCCACGAGCGCGCCTCCGCCGCGAACCTGCTGGTCACCATCTGCCACACCGACCGGGACCCCGAGCGGGAGCTCGGCTACTTCCGGATGCTGCAGTCCCACCGCGCGCACTCGGTGATCCTCGCCGGCTCCGGCCTCACCGACCCGGGGTACTGCTCCGCGATCAGCGCCCGGGTCGCCTCGTTCCGCGCCGCTGGCGGGCGGGTGGTCGGGATCGGCACGCCCGTCGTGGACATCGACCGGGTGCTCGTGGACAACCGCGAGGGCTCCCGCCTCATCGCCCGCCACCTCCTCGAGCTCGGGCATCGCGAGATCGGGGTGATCAGCGGTCCCGACACGCTGCTGGCCAGCCACGAGCGGGTGGAGGGCATGGCCGAGGAGTTCGCCGCCGCCGGTGCGCACGTCGAGGTCCATCACGGACCTGCCGAGCGCGACGAGGGTTACCGCGCCGCAGGCGCGCTGCTCGCCGCCCGGCCGGGCATCACCGCGCTGGTCGGCGTCTCCGACCAGATGGCCATCGGGGCCCTCGCCCGCCTGCGGGAGGAGGGACGCTCCGTGCCGGCCGACGTGTCCGTGGTCGGGTTCAACGACATCACCGTCGCCCGCGACGTCGCCCCGCCGCTGACCACCGTGCACCTGCCGATGCGCGAGATGGGACGGGCTGCGCTGGACCTCGCGCTGCGGCCGGATGCCGGGGAGGGGTCCACCGTGGAGCGGTGGCTGGGGATCCATCTGGAGGTGCGAGGGTCCACCGGGCCCGTCCGCACGGTGCACGGCGCATGAGCGGGGCGGAGGAGAGCGCTTTGGGGGAGAGCACCTCGGTGGGGAGCGCCGTCCCTGATCTCGGCGGCGCCACAGCCCGCGCCGTGTACCGCGATCTGCTGCGCTTCGGACCGCGCTCGCGCCGTGACCTCGGTGAACGGCTGGGCCTGTCCGCGCCCACCGTCACCCGTGCCACCCGCGAGCTGCTCGAGGCCGGGCATCTGCGGCCGCTCGACACGGTCTCCCCCGCCCGCGGCCGCCCCCAGCAGCCGCTGGACGTCGAGGTCGAGCACGGCCCGCGGTTCGTGGGCGCGAAGGTCACTGCCGACGCGGTCCACGCCGTGGTCACCACCGTGCATGGGGAACCGATCGAGGACCTCGTGGTGCCGCTCGAGGGCACCACGCCCGAGGCCGTCGCCGACGGCGTCGCGGCACCCGTGCGCGAGCTGCTGGGCCGTCACGAGCGCGTGGCCGGGGTCGGGGCGAGCATCGGCGGCGTCGTCGGCGAGCGTCGACGCGTGGACAGCTCCTGGATCCTCGGCTGGGAGGAGCCGGTGCCGCTGGCGGACCTGCTCGAGCAGCGGCTCGATCTCCCGGTCGCCGTCGACAACGACATCGCCGCGATGGTCCACGGCCTGAACTGGGGCGGGATCGGCCGCGCCCACCGCACCTTCGCCGTGCTCACCATCGGCGTGGGCGTTGCGATCGCGACCGTCGTCGAGGGCAGGCTGCTCGAGGGCCGCTCCCACCTCGCCGGGCTCACCGGCCGGCTACCCGTCGGCACCACGGCCGACGGCGAGCCGCTGCTGTTCTGGCAGGCCGCACGGACCGCGGCAGTCGTGGAGCGGGCCCGTGAGCACGGGGTGCTCGGCGCCGGGGAGGGCATCGACCGGCTCCGCGAGCTCGTGGTCCGGGACCGGGAACCGGGGGCGCTCGCCGAGGCGGAGGAGCTCGCCCGCCTCCTCGCACGCGCCGCCTCCGCCGTGGTCGCGGTCGTGGATCCTGAGGCGGTCGTGCTGGGCGGGGAGACCATGGACCTCGTGCGCGCCGCCGGCGGCGTCTTCGAGGACACCCTGCGCGCCGCCCTGCCCGCCGCCCAGCGCGACCTCGTTCTCCGCGAGCTGGGCGAGGACTTCGATCAATGGGCCCGCGGTGCCGCAGTGATCGCGATCCAGGAGTACGTGGGCGGGGAGTGGTGAGGGCGGGGTGCCGGGGTGCCGCCGCGCGTCCGGCGAGACCTGCGCGCACTCACCGTCGATGCGGGACTACCCTGGCCGCCTACCCGAGAAGGCCAGGAGCCCCGCATGATCCTCACCCAGTCCTCCAAGCTGCGCGACGTCTGCTACGAGATCCGAGGACCGGTCCCCGCAGAGGCAGCCCGCATGGAGGCCGAGGGGCACAAGGTCATCAAGCTCAACATCGGCAACCCCGCCCCCTTCGGGTTCGAGGCGCCGGACGAGATCCTCGTGGACATGATCCGGAACCTGCCCACCGCGCAGGGCTACTCCGACTCCAAGGGCATCCCGTCGGCCCGCCGTGCGGTCGCGCAGTATTACCAGACCCGCAACATGCCCGGCATCGGGCTGGACGACGTGTACCTCGGCAACGGGGTCTCCGAGCTGATCCAGATGGTGTGCCAGGCCCTCGTGGACGACGGCGACGAGGTGCTCGTGCCGCAGCCCGACTACCCGCTGTGGACCGCGTCCGTGTCCCTCGCGGGCGGCCGCGCCGTGCACTACCGCTGCGACGAGGAGCAGAACTGGTGGCCCGACGTCACCGACATCGCGGACAAGGTCACCCCGCGCACGAAGGCGATCGTCATCATCAACCCCAACAACCCCACCGGCGCGGTCTACCCTGAGCACGTCCTGAAGGACATTGTCGCGGTGGCGCGCAAGCACGGGCTGCTGATCCTCGCCGACGAGATCTACGACAAGATCCTCTACGACGACGCGGTGCACACCCCGATCGCCTCGCTCGCCCCCGATCTTCTGTCCATCACCTTCAACGGCCTGTCCAAGGCCTACCGGGTGGCCGGCTTCCGCGCCGGGTGGATGGCGCTGTACGGGCCGAAGGACCATGCCGACAGCTTCATCGAGGGCCTGGACGTGCTCTCCAACATGCGCCTGTGCCCGAACGTCCCCGCCCAGCACGTGGTCGCCACCGCCCTCGGCGGGCACCAGTCCATCAACCAGCTGATCCTGCCCGGCGGACGCCTGCGCGAGCAGCGCGACGTCGCCTACGAGGGACTGTCCGCCATCGACGGCGTCAGCGTCGTCAAGGCTTCCGGTGCGCTGTACATGTTCCCGCGCCTGGATCCCGAGATGTACCCCATCCAGGATGACGAGCAGTTCGCCTATGACCTGCTGCGCTCGAAGAAGCTCCTGGTCACCCAGGGCACCGGCTTCAACCTCGACACCCCGGACCACTTCCGCCTGGTGACGCTGCCGTCCGTGGACCTGCTCGCCTACGCGGTGGACCGCATCGGCGACTACCTCACCTCCATCCGGCGCTGAGGCTCGAGCAGGGTGCCTGACGTGTCGCCAAAACGCAGCCAGGGTGCTTGACGCGTCGCTATCGCGCTTGGGTAGCGACAGTTCAGGCACCGTGGCCGGGGGAGTGGGGCTGGCGCGTCGCCAATCTGCAGCCACGGTGCCTGACGCGTCGCCACCACGCATGGGTAGCGACGCCTCAGGCACCGTGGCCGGGAGGAAGAACCCGCTCAGGCGTTGGCGGGGGAGTTCACGCCCTCGCGGGAGACGCGCACCATCTCCTCACGGTCCACGACCTTGATACGGGCACGGGGCTCGCCGTCGGCGTCCACCGCGGCGGCGCCGAGCGCCTTCTCGTGGGCGTCCAGGGCCATCCATCCGTCCCAGGTCGTGTACTGCACGCCGCGCTCGTCGAGGACGCGCAGGATCGCGTCGTCGTCGCGCTCGGGGGCGGAGGCCAGGGTGCCGGACTCGATGTCCTCGAGCAGGCAGGTGATGGTTTCGATCGCGTCGGACTTGGTCGCGCCGATCAGGCCCACGGGGCCGCGCTTGATCCAGCCGTTGGCGTAGACGCCGGGGATGACGGTGCCGTCGGCCTCGGTGACGCGCCCGGCGGTGTTGATGATGACGCCGCGGCGGGCGTCGTAGGGCACGCCCGGCAGCTCGGAGCCGTGGTAGCCCACGGCACGGTAGACGGCGCCGAGCTCGTAGTCGACCATCTCGCCGGTGCCCTCGAGGTTGCCCTCTGCATCCAGACGGGTGCGCTCGAAGCGCATGCCGGTGACGGTCCCGTCCTCGCCGAGGACCTCGACGGGGCGGTGCCAGAAGTGCATGTGCAGGCGGCGCTCGACGGGGTTGCCCTCGCGGTCGGTGGGCTCCTCGCCGGCGGCCTCGCGGCGCTGCTGCTCCTCGAGCCAGCCCACGAAGGTCTGCACGACCTGGTCGGTGCGTTTGTCGGCCTTGATGGTCTCCCATTCGGCCTCGGTGATCTGCTCGAGGTCGCGGGGGTCCATGACGACCTGCAGGCCCTTGGGGTGGGCGAGCTCGCGTGCCTCGAGGGGGGAGAACTTGGTCTGCGCGGGGCCGCGGCGGCCGAAGACGTGCACGTCGGTGGTGGAGGCGGCCTTCAGCCCCTCGTAGACGTTGGCGGGGATCTCGGTGCGTAGCAGCTCGTCGGCGCTCTTGGCGAGCACGCGGGCGACGTCCAGGGCGACGTTGCCGTTGCCGATCACGGCGACCTGCTCGGCGTCGAGGTCCCAGGTGCGGGGGTAGTCGGGGTTGCCGTCGTACCAGGCGACGAAGTCGGCGGCGCCGTGGGAGCCCTCGAGCTCGATGCCGGGCACGTCCAGGTCCGCGTCCTTGAGGGCGCCGGTGGCGAGGATGACCGCGTCGTAGTGGGTGCGCAGGTCCTCGATGGTGAGGTCGGTGCCGAACTCGACGTCGCCGAGGAAGCGGATGTCGCCGCGGCCCAGGATGCGGTGCAGGGCGGTGATGATGCCCTTGATGCGCGGGTGGTCGGGGGCCACGCCGTAGCGGATGAGCCCGAACGGCGCCGGGAACCGGTCGAACAGGTCGATGCTCACCTCGAGCTCGCCGCTCTTGACCGGCGCGGAGCGCAGCAGGGTCTCTGCGGCGTAGACGCCGGCGGGGCCGGAGCCGATCACTGCCAGGCGGAAGGGCTGCTGGGAGGAGGACATCTCACCTCGGTCTCGTGGCGCGGTGGCGCCGGGTCGCACGGATTTCCGCACCACTCTATACGCGGAATTCCCCGGCCCCCGGGACAGTGTGAGCGGGCCGACGCCGCAGGGTGCGGCGCGGCCCGCTCAGGGGGCGTGCTCGGGTGGCGGGGCCGGGGCGGGCCCGTCGGCCGACGGTTCGGCCGCAGTGCCGCCGGGCCCGTCCGACGGCGGCGATCAGCCCTTCGCTCAGCCCTTCGCTCAGCCCTTCGCTCAGCCCTTCGCGAGGTCTGCGTCGCCGCGGCGGTAGACCGACCAGAAGTAGGCGCCGACCAGCACCGCGCCGCCCACGATGTTGCCCAGCAGCACCGGGATCAGGTTGTCCCACAGCGCGGAGCCCACGGTGATCGAGGCGTAGTCCTCGACGCTCTTCCCGGCGGCGCGCATGGCCTCGCCCTGCCAGAAGGCGTCACCGGCGGTGTACTTGATCAGCAGGCCCATGGGGAGCATGAACATGTTGGCGACCGAGTGCTCGAAGCCGGTGGAGACGAACAGGGCCACGGGGCCGGCGACGGCGAGGATCTTGTCGGCGACGGTCTTGCCGGCCGTCGCGGCCCACACCGCCAGGCAGACCGCGAAGTTCGCGAGGATGCCGAGGAAGAAGGCCTGGTGCCAGTCGTAGGAGAGCTTTGCCTGAGTGGAGTTCAGGACCACCAGGCCCCAGGCGGAGCCGTTGGTGGCGTGGGTGCCCGCGAACAGGATCAGCAGCGCCACACCCAAGGCGCCGAGGAAGTTGCCGCCGGCGGAGATGCCCCAGTGCTTGAGCATCTGGCCGGTGGTGATGCGCTTGGACAGGCGCGGCACGAGGGTCATGGTGGTGCCGGTGAACAGGTCCGAGCCGCTGATGACCACGAGGCCGAGGCCCACGGAGAAGACCGCGCCGCCGAGCAGCTTCGCGATGCCGATCGGCCAGTCGCCCATGCCCTGCTGCGAGGTCACCATGAACACGAAGCCCAGGGCGATGAACGCGCCGCCGGAGAGGGTCTGGAGGAACATCCGTCCCAGCGGGGCGGTGGCCTTCGCGTACATGCCGTCCTCGAGCGTCTGGGCCAGCTGCTTGGGTGCGAGGGCGACGGTGGAGGGCGGGGTCGCGGCGGCGGCCGTCTTCGGATCGGGGGAGGAGGCGTTCATCGCTGATCCTGTTCTGCGTGCGGGGGGGGGCGCGGGCGGCGGCGCCGGCACAGGAGCGCGCTGCGCGTGCCGACGTTTCCGACCGGTAGTCGGGGCTCAGGCTACGCTCGCCCGCACCGGATCAATGAGGATTCCGTCCCGTCGGTCGGCCCGCACGGGCCTACCGACCGGCCCGCCCGACCCCGTCGGCCGATCCTCAGGCGGGGGACTCGCCGAGCGGCGGCTCGGGCGCTTCGGGGACCACGCCGACGGCGACCTTCAGGGTGCTGGTCGCGCCGGGCGGACCGACCACGATGCCCTTCAGCGGCGGCACGTCCGCGTAGTCCCGTCCCCAGGCGGTGGTGACGAAGCGCTGGTCCACGAAGGTGCGGTTGGTGGGGTCGATGTCGACCCAGCCCGTGCCGGGCACGAGCACGCTGAGCCACGCGTGGGACGCGGCGGAGCCGATCATCTCGCCGGCCGGCTCGGTGCCGAGCGCACCCCCGGCCGACGGGGCCGTGCGCAGGTAGCCCGAGACGTACCGCGCGGCCAGACCCGCAGCGCGCGCCGCCGCCACGCCCACGTGGGAGAAGTCCTGGCAGACGCCGTGCCGGGCGGCGAGGACCTCGTCGAGGGTCGAGGTGACGGTGGTGGCGCCGGAGTCGTAGGTGAAGTCGTGGTGGATCAGCGCCGTGAGGTCCGCGAGGCACTCGCCGATCGCGCGGCCGGGCGTGAACACCTCCGCGGAGATCTCCCGCGCCGCGGTGCCCTCGGGGATCCGCGGGGAGGGGTGGACGAAGTCCAGGCTCGATCCCGGCATCAGCGGGCCCCAGTGCTCGGGGGTGCACAGCTCCCACGGGCGGGACATCGGCTCGAGCGGGTAGCGGCGCTCGGCCACCGAGACCCGGGCGTGCGAGTGCACCTCCAGCTGGTCGTGCGCGGTGTCGACCAGCAGGTAGGTCGAGGAGTTCCCGTAGAAGTCGGTGTGCGCGGTCAGGCGCGCGGGCGCCGGATCGACGACGACCTCGTGAGAGAGGACCCGCTGGTGCGGAGTGGCGCGCGGTTCGACGTGCGCGCGGCCGTAGTTGCGCGAGACGGGCTTCGCGTAGCGGTACGAGGTGAGGTGGTGGACCCGGTAGTGGACCGGCTCCACGGCGGGCACGTCCTCGCTGCGCAGCGGGATCAGGGGGCGGCGCCGGTCGGCCGACGGGGCGGGCGCGGGGGACGGCTCGGGCATCGGAGGCTGCTCAGACATCGTCCACCCCCCAGCGGCTGGTCGCCTCGGAGGGGCGGAAGTAGCGGTTCTCGAGCGCGGTGGCGAGCTCGCGCAGGGACTCCATGGCGGCGTCGGCCTCCTGAAGCAGCGGGGTGGGCACGCCGGCCCCGGGCCCGGGGAGGGCGGTGGCGCCCTCGAGCGGGCGCAGCAGCGCCTGCGGCTCCCAGGAGGCGATGCGGCTACGCAGCTCGGACAGCGGGGCGCGCAGCTCGGGGGACGGGGTCAGCTCGGGCAGGCGGTCCAGCGCCTGGCCGAGACGGTCCAGCTGGAAGGCGATCGAGCGCGGCAGGGTGGCGTCGCTGAGCAGCAGCTCGACCAGCAGCTCCGACTGCATCCCGGCGAGGAAGGTGCGCCGGTAGGCGGCGCTGGACTCGGTGATCTGCGCGACCGCGCCGCCGATCCGCACCTCGGCGGCGCCGGTGCGGCGGTGGCCGAGGGTGGCGCGCAGCAGGGCGATCAGGCTCATGGTCCGCTCGATCTTGCGGCCGATCTCCGTGAGATCCCAGCCCAGGTCGCGGGGCATCGCATCGGCCACCGCGCCGGACAGGGTCAGGCAGCCGTCGATCAGCTCGGTCAGCCCCTGCTCGAGCGGGTGGTGGTCGGTCGAGGCGAGGGTGACCACGCGGGTGCGCATCCTCGTGATGATCGGCCAGACGTCGTCGGAGATCAGCTCGCGCAGCGTGCGGGTGGTGTGGGCGAGCGCGGCGTAGGACTGCGCGAGGGAGCCGGGGCGGCTCAGGTCCGTCAGCAGCGAGAGGATCTCGGTGCCCACCGACTCGGGGTCCTGCAGGTCCATGTCGTGGAAGCCGGGATAGGTGGTGGTCACCTCGGTCACCGTGCGCAGAAGCACGGTGCGGGCAGTGCGGGCGCTGCGGCCCCGCTCGGAGCCCAGGTCGTTGGAGGTGTCCAGGATCGTGCGCAGCAGGCGCGCGGTGGAGTCGACCCGCTCGAGATAGCGACCGAACCAGAACAGGTCCGAGCCGACCGACCTCGTCATCGCCGGGAACGAGGAGACGACCGCGCGGGAGGGATCCGGCAGGTCCGCGGCCCGCGGTGGCACCGGCTCCTCGTCGGGCACGGCGGCGCTCTCGGCGACGGTCACCCACACGTCCTTGAGCGTCTCGGGGTGCTCGTCGGCGGTGCGGGCGATGCCGCCGGGCAGCACCTCGTAACCGTCCTCGGTGGCCATGACCAGCAGGGTCAGGCGCGCCGGCCGCTCCACGAGCTCGTCGCCGCCGGCGGGGTCGGTGCAGAGCCAGCCGGCGGGCTCCGCGCCGCCCGCGGGGCGCAGCAGCAGGTCCTCGTGGAGCATCTGCCGGCACAGGTCCGGCAGCGCCTCGCGCAGCTGCGCATTCTCCAGCAGGCCCGCCCCCAGCGGGTTCAGAAGCTCGACGTCCCCGCAGCGGGCCGCCTCCACAAGTCCCGTCACCCCGCCGAGCGGGGTGGGGCCGAGGTCCAGCGGGTCCAGCAGCTGCGAGGGGATCAGGCGCAGCACCGCGTCGACGGAGTCGCCCGGATCGGAGGCCAGGCCCGACAGGCGCAGGGTCAGGGTGCCCGAGCCGGTGCGCAGGTCGCCGACGGAGATCATCGGGGCGCCCAGCAGGTTCGCCAGCCAGCTGTGGTCGAAGGCGGTCAGCGGCTCCGCGGAGTCGTCGGCGAGCACCACGGTGCGCCCGGGCCGGCCGTCGGCGCGGGTGCGGTGGTGCAGGGACGTGCGCAGCATGTCGAAGTAGGGGTGCAGTCGGCGCACCGGGGTGGAGCGGTACAGCGTCGGCGCGGAGCGGGAGAGCACCCGCCGCAGCTCGAGCGCGATCCCCGCGCCGCGGGGCACGTCGGTGGTGTCCTCGTGGACCACCCAGGCGCCGTCGGCCGTGCGGGAGACGGTCGTGGTGACCGCGAAGAGGTGGTGGGCGCCGCGGGCCGGCATCCCCACCGCGGGGCGCAGGTAGGCGGGGTCGCTCAGCAGGGCGCCGACGGGGGCGATGTCACCGGCGAGCACGGTGCGCGGACCGTACAGGTCCTTGTACAGGGCGTCCAGCAAGCGCACGCGCTGGAGCAGTCCGGCGGACAGCTCCGACCAGGACTCGGCGTCCAGCACGACGGGGACGGGGTCGATGACGGGCGCGGCGGTGGAGACGTCGGCCGCGAACATGGCGGCGGCCGACGTCGCCGCCCGCCGTCGGCCCGAGGGGCCGAGGGCGGTGAGCTCCTCGACCAGGGCCGGCGGGGGTGAGATGGTCACCGGGCCATGGTAGACGCGACCGGACGGACCGGTGCTGGACGAGCGCTCAGGCGGACGCGGCGACGACCGGGCCCTCGGAGGGCTGGACGACCACGAAGCCGGGGCCGTGGAAGCCCAGCTGGAAGGACTCCCCGGAGCCGCGACCGATGAGCGAGCCCATCTTGAAGTCGTTCTTGATCTGCGGCTGCAGGTTCGCCGACCAGCACACCGCCGCCTGCGGGTCCACGAAGGTGGGCTGCTGGGAGCAGTCCAGCAGCAGCGGCGGGCCGTCGCTCGTGACCGCGACCATGCCGTGGCCCTGCAGGAACAGGTTGAACAGTCCTCCGGCCATGATCCCCGCCCCGCCGACCGAGCGGATGTCCCACTGGATGGAGCTGTCGAAGGCGAGCATGTTGCGCGTGTTCAGGGTCAGCGCATCGCCCTCGAGCTGGAGCAGGAAGATCTCGTTGTTGCTGCGGGCGAAGAAGATCTCGCCCTGCCCGCGGGTGCGCATCATGTTCCCGCCCTCGCCGGTGGCCATCTTCTTCAGCAGCTTCATGCCGCCGCCGGAGCCCTGGTAGGCGAAGTCCATCTGGCCTTGGTAGGCGACCATCGCCCCGGCCGACGAGATGATCTCCGGCGACTGCGGACCCAGCGCGCAGCGCAGCATCTTGGAGGACTGCAGCGCCCACCTCTCGTTGGTCTGGCGCTCATGGTTGGCGGCGTCGAACAGGGTGGAGCGCATGGCGCCTCTTTCCTCGTGGTGCCCTCGTGGCATGCGGGCCGGGACGGAGCCCCGGGGCGGCGCCCACCGCGCCGCGCTCGGATCGTCTCACGCCGGAGCCCGGTGCGGGGAGGGGGTTTCCCACCCGGAGGGAGCTGGAGGGGAGCCTGTGCGGGAGCCGTGAAGGCAGCGCGGCTCCCGGGCGGGGCCTCGTAGCATGGCGGACATGTCCGAGTCCCGCACGCCCCGACGCTCGCCGGTCACCACCGACCCGCGCCTGCGCGCGCTCGCCGAGGAGTCCGGCTACCAGATCCTGGGCCGGATCGGCGCGGGCGGGATGGGGATCGTCTACCGGGCGCAGGACGCCGACGGGAACGACGTGGCCATCAAGCTGCTGCGCCACGAGATCGCCGACGACCCCCGCGCCCGCGAGCGGCTCTCGCGCGAGGTGACCGCCCAGCGGATGGTCCGCAACGACTCGATCGTGCGGATCCTGGATGCGGAGCTCGACTCGCCCGACGCCTTCGTGGTCACCGAGTTCATCCCCGGCCCCACCCTCGAGGACGCGGTGTGCGACCACGGCGGGCTGCACCCCGAGGCGGTGCGGGAGATCGGCCTGGCGATGGGGGAGTCCCTGCGCGACATCCACGCCGCCGGGGTGATCCACCGCGACCTCAAACCCAGCAACGTCCTGCTGCGCGGCGCGCGGGACGCGGACCTCGTGGGCTTCGACCCCGACGGGGACCGGCTGGACCCCGTGATCATCGACTTCGGCATCGCGATCGCCGCGGAGGAGTCGCGCCTGACCTCGACCGGGCTCGTGATGGGCACCGCCGCCTATCTCGACCCCGAGGTGGTCAGCACGAACCGCGCCGGCGTGGAGGGCGACTGGTGGTCCTGGGCGGCGCTGCTCTCCTTCGCCGCGACCGGCCGCGAGCCCTTCGGCTCGGGGCGCGCGGACCTGGTGTTCCTGCGCGCCGAGCGCGGGGAGCTGGACGTCGAGGGGCTGCCCACCGAGCTCGCCGACTGGCTGCGCTCCGCGCTGCGCGCCGACCCGGCCGAGCGCCCCGAGCCCGAGGAGATGCTGGTCCGACTCGCAGAGCTGGACCTCACCCGCTACGACGATCCCGGAGTCACCGAGGCGCTGGGCGCGGACGGCCGCACGGCGGACCTCGCCGGTGGGGCCGGGGTCGCGGGTGGGGCCGGGGTCGCGAGCGGGGCCGGGCTCGCGGGTGTGACGGCTGCCGGCTCGGCCGACGAGGCCGACGAGGCGTGGGTTGACGAGGCGTGGGCCGACGATGTGCGGGCCGACGAGGCGCGTGCCGCACACGCCGCGGGTGATGCGGGGCCCGTGCCCGAGGGGGCGACCGAGATGCTCCCCGTGATCGACGACGGCGAGGAGCCCACCGAGATGCTGCCCCGCATCTCCACCCCGGACGTGCCCGTCACCGAGGTGATCCCGGTGGTGCAGAACCCCACGCGGGCGATGCCGGCCGTGCCGCCCCCGCACGGCCCTGTCGGCCGACGGGACACCCCCCAGGAGCCGCCGACGGAGCAGCTGCCCCCGCAGCGCCCGGTATACGGGCAGCCCGCCGCCTCCCACCACGGCACTGCACAGAACGGAGGGGTGCAGCACGGCGAGTCACAGTTCCCGGCCGCGCCGCAGCGCAGCAGCCGCTTCCCGACCCGGCAGATCCCCGTGCAGCAGGCCCCCGTGCAGCAGGGCCCCGTCCAGCGGGCCCAGCCCGCGCCCCGCCCGGCGGCGCAGCCGGCCTGGCCGCGGGCGCAGGCCCCGCAGTCGCCGGTGCAGCATGCCCCCGTCCAGCAGGCGCCCGTCCAGCAGGCGCCCGTCCAGCACACCCCCCAGCAGTGGCCGGGGCAGGGCATCGCACCGCAGCAGATGCCGGGACAGCACCCCGGTCAGCACCCCGGCCAGATGATCGCGCCCGGAGTGTGGGGCGCGCCGCCACCGCCCCGTCGGCCGCTGCTGGTGTGGCTCGGGCACGTGCTGATCGTGGCGCTCGCGGCGCTCGCCCCGTACGTGGCGCTCGCGATGATGCTGCTGCTCGGCGCGGTGGCCCGCGCCTGGGAGCGCACGCACCGTGCCGTCTCCGCGCAGCGGATGCGCGGTGCGACCGGCTCCGGGCCCACCGCGGCCGCCGCGCTCGCCAGCCCCTTCCGCTTCCTGCTCGGCCTCCTCGAGATCGCGCTGCAGGCCGTGCTGCCCCTCGTGCTCGGACTGCTGGTGGGGGTCGCCCTCGACGCCGGCTGGACGCTGCTCCAGGGCACACCTCCGCCCGACGGGGTCGCGTTCGCGGTCGCGATGGCCATCACCCTGCTGATCACCTGGGTGGGGCTCGGCAGCCGGACCACCCGCAACGGCGCGCATCGGATGATGGATGCCGCCGCCCCGGACATGATGTGGGGCGCGATCGTGCTGGTGCTGCTCCTGCTGCTGCTCGGCGCGATCGTCTTCGCCCTCGTGGCCCGGGAGGGGATGGTCGACTACTTCCCGTTCCCGGACGGCCCGCGGCTGGCCGACATCGCCGTGTGGAGGCGCTGAGCCCGATCGCGGACTTCACGCGTGAGGTGCGCCATGCGCCCCGGGCCCGCTCAGGTCGGGACCGATAAACTCCCCTCGACCCCATCATCGACAGCTGCCCCTCGCGGGGCGAGGAGATCCCATGGCCGCGTCCGGTCCCTCCATGTCGGCGCAGGAGCGCCGCGAAGCCCAGCGCGAGGCCCTGCGCAAGCAGCGGCAGGCGGAGCTCAAGCGTCAGCGCACCGTCCGCACCGTCGTCATCGCCGCGGTCACCGTGGTCGCGCTCGTGCTCGTCGCCGGCGCGGGCGTGTTCATCTACCGCTCGCTGCAGCCCGCCGGCCCCGTGGCCACCCCGGCCGGTGTCGCCGAGGACCAGCCCTACCTTGTGCTCGGCGCCCCCGAGGACTCCGGGAAGCCCGTGGTGGAGCTCCACCTCGACTTCATGTGCCCCTACTGCGGCCAGTTCGAGCAGATCAACGGTGCCGACCTCGAGACCATGGTCAACGACCAGGAGGCCACGATCCACCTCGTGCCGCGCCGCTTCCTGGACACCCAGTCCACCTCCGGCGACTACTCCTCCCGCGCCGCCAACGCCCTGGTGTGCGTGTACGAGGACAACCCCGAGAACGTCCTCCCCTTCCAGCAGCTGATGTTCGCCAACCAGCCCGCCGAGGGCACCGCGGGTCTCACCGACGACGAGATCTGGGGCTACGCCCAGGAGGCCGGCGCCTCGGACTCCGTGCAGTCCTGCATGAGCGCGAAGACCTACCAGCCGTGGGTGCGCCAGGTCGCGGACCCGTACGGCGAGGAGAACGGCGGCGGCACCCCGTACATCGAGATCGACGGCACCCAGTTCGAGCAGTGGAGCACCGAGGGGGCGCTGCGCGAGGCCGTGCTCGCCGCGGGCGGGTCCGCCGCCTCCGACGCGGGCGGCGCCTCGGGCAGCGGCCAGGGCTGATCGCCTGAGCGGGCCCGCTCGGGCCTCAGCCTCTACACTCATGGGGACCGGTCGCCTCGGCGGCCGGTCCCTCCCGCTGGAGTGGCGCAACGGTAGCGCACCTGTCTTGTAAACAGGTGGTTGCGAGTTCGAATCTCGTCTCCAGCTCGATAGGGAACAGGCCGCCATGGATGCCCATGGCGGCCTGTTCGTCGTTCGGGAGCCTCGAGGCCCGACGGAGCGTGGGTCAGAACGTCTCGTATCCCGAGCGGTTCACGCTGAAGCCCTTGCCGGTCATGACGTTCCAGCAGGTCATACCCTCGGAGCTGCTGGTGCAGGCGCTGTCGCCCACGGTGGTGCTGCTGCCGTAGGAGAGGGTCTGCGCCTCGCCGCTGAGGAACGAGGAGCCGCAGGCCATGGCCGCATCGCCGTCCGCGACCTGGATCGAGAAGGGGCCGCTGTCGCAGTCCTGGAGGTCGCCGGCGAAGCTGCGCTCCACGACCGAGCAGCCCACCCCGTCCTCGCCCAGCACGCAGCTGATGTTCCCGGTGGGGGAGACGACCTGCGCGAGGTCCTGAGCGTCCTCCGGGGCGGGGGAGACGGGGTCCTGGGACGGGGTCTCCTCCTCGGTGGTGGCCTCCTCGGAGGTGGGGCCCTCGGTGGTGGTGGCCTCGGCAGCGGTGGTGGTGCTGTCGCGCTCGTACTCCTCCTCGCCCGAGGTGAACAGCGCACGCCCGGCCAGAGCGATCACGAGCAGCAGCACGAGCCCCAGCACGAGGCAGCCGCCGGCGGCGAGCAGCAGCTTCTTCGTGCTGGAGGAGGAGTCGCCCTCCTGCACCGGCTGCTGGGGTGCGGTGGTGGAGGGCGCGCCGGCGCCCGCGGCACCTGCGCCCGCGGACCCCACCCGCTGGGGCGCGGTGACGGGGGCTCCCGTGCTCGCGGTGGCGGTGCCGGCCGCAGGGCCGCCCGCGGCTCCGACCCGCTGAGGCGCGGTGACGGGGGTGCCCGCACTGGCGGCGGAGGCGCCGAGCGGGACGACCCCGCTCTGCGGGGACACCCGGACGACGGGGGACCCGGCCCGGTGCTCGTCCGGGACCGCGGGGGAGGTCCCGGACCCCAGGGGCGCGGCCGGCGGGGGCGTCGTGGCCGAGGGCCGGGCGATGGTCGGGGAGTCGTCCGGCCTGCTCGGCGCGGCCCCTGCGCCGGCCGCTGCGGCGGTGGCTGCGGCGGAGCCGCCCCACAGCAGGTCGTCGGGGTAGTCGCCCCAGACCGTGGGGCTGTCGGGGTCCGCGTCGGCCGACGGGTCAGGGCGGCCAGCCGGCTCCCCAGCCGATCCGGCGTTGTCATCGTCGACGACCACGGCGTGTGCCTGCGTCGGTTCGCCCTCCTCCGGGTCCTCGTCGACCACGGCCGGCTGGGCCTGCGTGGGCTCGCCCTCGTCGGCCTCCGAGGGATCCTCGTCGAACACCACGGCGTGGGCCTGGGTGGGCTCGCCCTCGTCGGCCTCCTCGCTCGCACCGGCATCGCCTGTCCCGCGGGTCACCTCGGGCTCCGCGGTGCCGGTGCTCTGCTCGTAGGCCTTCTTCGCCCAGGGGTTCGTCGCGAGGATCCACTGCCGGGCGACGTCCGGGGTCGATGGGTTCAGCGCGAGCAGCCGGTGCAGCTGAGGGTGCTTCTCGGTGAGCTCGAGGAGCCGCTCCGGGCTCGTGCCCGGGTCCTCCGCCTCCTGCGCCGTCGAACGGTGCTCTGCCACCGTGCTCTCCCTTCCTCGCGGGTCCGCCCGGCCCTTCCACACGGGACGCGGGGTCGTGGCACGCACCGGGACGCGCGATGCCGAGGCACGAGAATGACACACGCCCCTTGGAGTCCCCATGCCCTGCGTCACAGAGGACAGGCGGCGCGGGGCCCTGGACGCCTCGGCCGACGGCCCCCGTCGGCCGCCCGCACCCCCGATCGACCTGCGCGAACGGCCACCGCCCGCGTGCGCAGGAGGCAGGGGGAGCCGCCGCGGGCGGATCCCCCTGCCTCCGTGACGCATCAGACGCCCGTGCGCATCAGACGACTGTGCGCCTCGGGGGCCGGCGCCCCTCAGGCATCCACGAGCTCGGCGCGCGCCTCGAGATGGCGCGAGAGCGCCAGGCGGGTGATCGCCGAGCGGTTCACGATCTCGACCATCCGGCCGTCCTCGCCCGCCACCACCGGCACCTTCTTCAGGTGCTGGTCGGAGAGCAGTGCGACCGCCTCGGCGATCGACGCGTCGGCATCGACCGTGACCACCTCGCGGGCGGCCAGGCGCATCACCGGCAGCGACACGAGGTCGCGCAGCGCCTCGTCGAGGTCCTCGGACTCCCCGGTCGCGAACGACCAGATGTTCGTGGAGCTCGGGTGCTCGGCGGCGAGATAGCGCATGACGTCGCCGTCGGAGAGGAAGCCGGAGGTCGCGGCGGCGTCCTGCTCCGCCCCGCTCTCGAGGCCGAGCGCGGTCACCGCGCCGTAGACGCCCACGCCGAGCGAGGTGCCCAGGCAGCCGGCGATCTGGAAGCTGGTCGAGACGATAGTGGCGCCGTGGGGGCTCTCCTCACGGCCGAGGTGCGACAGACCGAAGGTCTGCGAGGGGCCGATGACGAGCGAGGTCGCGAGCACCGCGGGGATGTACAGCGCGCCGAGCAGCAGCACCGACTCGTTCCCGGCGGCGACGCCCACCACCAGCGTGAACACGGCCATGATCGTGAAGCCGGCCGGGATCATCACCCGCCCGCCGTGGCGCTCGAACAGGCGACCCGCGATCGGGCCGAGCACGACGGTGAGCAGGATGCCGGGGACGAGGGTGAGGGAGGCGCCCATCGGGGTCTGCCCCTTTGCGGACTGCAGGAACAGCGGGATGACCACGTTCATCGCGAACACGAACAGCAGCCCCAGCATGGTCATGCAGACGCCCAGCACGAACGGCGCCGAGCGGAAGGGGCGCAGGTCCAGCAGGGAATGGGCGGCCCGGCGCTGGCGCAGGACGAAGCCGGCCAGGGCGAGCACCCCCGCGAGCGCGCTGAGGGCGGGGACCAGGCCGCTGCCGCTGAAAGCGGTGGATATGCCGTAGAGCAGACCCACCAGACCGACCGCGACCAGCACGAAGGACGGCACGTCGAGCACGGGACGGCCGAGCTCGGCGACCGTGCGCAGCAGCAGCGCCCCGGCGAGGAGCACCGCGAGCGCGAGCCCGCCGAACACCCACATCAGGGTGGTCCACGGCGCGACGGACAGCAGCGCGCCGGAGACGACGATCGCCATCGAGGGGCCGAGGGTGGTCATCGCGGCCATGATCCCCATCGCCAGGCCCAGCTTCTCCCGCGGGGCGACGGCGAGGGTGATGTTCATGCCGATCGGGGTGAGCAGTCCCGTGCCGACCGCCTGGAGCAGACGCCCCAGCAGCAGCACCGTGAAGGTCGGGGCGAGCGCCCCGACCACGGAGCCGGCCACCATCAGCGCGACCACCGCGACGAACAGCGGCCGCGTCGGGATGCGGTGGTAGAGGACACCCGCGACCGGCACGAACACGGCCGCGACCAGCAGATACCCGGTGGTCAGCCACTGCACCGAGGCGACGTCCACCCTGAAGGTCCCCATGATCGGGGTGAGGGCGACGTTCAGGAACGTCTCGTCGAAGGTGGCGAGGAACGCGGCCGCGGCGGCGACGGCGATCATCCCGATCGCGGCGCGCGGGGGTGTGTGCGGCGCTCAGTCGTCGTCGGACGAGATGACCGGAAAGGCGGTCGTGACCGTCATCGGCTCGCCGTCGGGGTGCAGAGGGCGCACCTTCAACCAGTAGTAGCCGTGCGCGCCGAGGGTCAGGGTCAGCGATCCGTCCTCGCCGATCGCCGGGAACTCGTGCCCGCCGAACAGGTCCCGCACCGTGCGCCGGGCGAGGCCGCCGAGCTCCAGGGACGCGGTGACCGGCTGGCCGGACAGGTTGAACACGCACAGCAGCGTCTCCGCGTGCTGCTCCGCCTCCTCGCCGTGCTCGGAGCCGTCGTAGGTGCGGGTGAAGGCCAGCACCCGGTCCGAGTCCGCCGGGACGTTGCGGTAGACGCCCAGCCCGAAGGCGTCGTGCTCCTTGCGCACCGCCAGCATCCAGCGCACGAAGTGCAGCAGGGAGCTGGAGTGCGCCATGTGCGCCTCCACGTTGGTGGTCGTGTAGTGGTAGACGAGCGACTGGATCACCGGCAGGTACAGCTTGCCGGGGTCGGTGATCTCGCTGAACCCGGCGTTGCGGTCCGGGGTCCACTGCATCGGGGTGCGCACCGCGTCGCGGTCCTCGAGCCAGATGTTGTCGCCCATCGCGATCTCGTCCCCGTAGTAGAGGAACGGCGACCCCGGCAGGGACAGCAGCAGCGCGTGGATCAGCTCCAGCTCGGAGCGGGAGTTGTCCAGCAGCGGCGCCAGGCGCCGACGGATGCCCACGTTCGCGCGCATCCGCGAGTCCGGCGCGTACCAGCCCAGCATCGCCGAGCGGTCCTCGCCGCTGACCATCTCCAGGGTCAGCTCGTCGTGGTTGCGCAGGAAGGTGCCCCACTGGGCGCCGGCGGGGATCTCCGGGGTGTCCTCGAGGATGTCGATGATCTGGCGGGCGCTGCCCTCGCGCAGGGCGTAGAACAGCCGCGGCATCACCGGGAAGTGGAAGCACATGTGGCACTCGGGCCGCTCCTCGGAGCCGAAGTACTCCACCACGTCCTCGGGCCACTGGTTCGCCTCGGCGATGATCACGCGGCCGGGCCAGTGCGCGTCCACGTACTGGCGCAGGTCGGCGAGGAACTCGTGGGTGGCCGGGAGGTTCTCCCCGTCGGTCCCCTCCTCCTCGTAGAGGTACGGGATCGCGTCGGCGCGGAAGCCGTCGATCCCCTTGTCCAGCCAGAACTTCACCACGTCGAACATGGCCTTCCGCACGGCCGGGTTCTCGAAGTTCAGGTCGGGCTGGTGGGAGAAGAAGCGGTGCCAGAAGAACTGGCGGCGCACCGGGTCGAAGGTCCAGTTCGACTCCTCGGTGTCCACGAAGATGATGCGCGCCTCCTGGTACTTCTCGTCCGTGTCGGACCAGACGTAGAAGTCGCCGTAGGGGCCGTCGGGGTCCGAGCGGGACTCGAGGAACCAGGGGTGCTTGTCGCTGGTGTGGTTCATCGGCAGGTCGATGATCACGCGGATCCCGCGCCGGTGCGCCTCGGAGACCAGACGCTCGAAGTCGGTGATCGAGCCGAACTCGGGCAGCACCGCCTCGTAGTCGGAGATGTCGTAGCCTCCGTCGCGCAGCGGGGAGGCGAAGAAGGGCGGCAGCCACAGGCAGTCGATGCCGAGCCACTGCAGGTAGTCCAGACGATCGATGAGTCCGGAGAAGTCGCCGGTGCCGTCACCGTTGCCGTCGGCGAAGGCGCGCACCAGCACCTCGTAGAACACGGCCTTGCGATACCAGTGGGGGTCGTAGTCCACTCCCGGGCCCTGCGGCGTGAACTGGGCGGCGTTAAGGGGCATCGGTTCCTCCAGGCGTCGTGCGGGGTCGCGTCGTTCGCGGTCGTCCGGCGAAGCACCACACTAGTGGGCGCGCCGCCGACGGTGGGCCCGCGCGGCCGACGGGCTCCGTACGATGGCGCGTGACCCGGCCGCGCCGCGGCCGGGTGCGGGGGCACGACGGGGCGACCAACGGGAGGGGGAGGCGATGGGACAGCCGATGCAGGGCGGAGTGCAGGGGCAGAGCGGGCCGCAGGTGCAGGGCACCAGGCGGCCGGGCCCGCTGCTGTGGTTCCTCGGCGCCTGCCTGCTCACCCTGGTGGTGCTCGTGGTCCTCGGCGTCGGCGGCGGTGCGATGTACGTGATCGGCAGCCGCTCCGGGGCCGTGGCTTCCGACGAGCCCGCGGATCCGACGACTCCGCCGCCCGTCACGTTCTCCCACGAGGCCTTCTCCTTCTCCTATCCGGCGGAGTGGGCGGATCTCACCGAGCGCGCGAACGAGTCCGGCGCAGGCGTGGTCGCACAGATCGCGAGCGCGGACGTGGACCCCACCGACCTCGACGAGAACGCCGCGGACAGCATCACCGTCTACCTCTTCGCCTCCGAGTTCCATGCCGTGATGACCTGCCGCACCCAGGCGATCTGGACGGGCTTCGGATGGGACGAGAGCGGGGACCCGGAGGAGCTCGAGCCGGTCGAGCTCGGAGGGCGGGAGCTTCCCGCCCACCGCACGCTCGGCACCCACGAGGGGCAGGACGTGGTGGGGGAGATGTACTGCGCAGACGTCGGCGACGAGGTGGTGCAGATCGTGGTCGAGAGCCATGGCGGCACCGAGCTGTCACCGCGGATGCGCGAGGTCCTGGACAGCTGGAGGTGGGCGGATGCCTGAGAACATGCCTGTGAACATGCCCGGGAGCCCGTCTCCCTCAGGGACCTCGCGCACGCCGTGGATGCTCCTCGGCGCTTGCTGTGTGCTCCTGCTCCTGCTCTCCGTGCTGGCGGGCGTGATCGGGGTGGTGCTGTGGCGGGACCGTGCCGGCGGCGGCGCGGCGCCGGGGCCGACGACGCCCGCGGTCGAGCTCGCGACGCATTCCAACGAGGTGTTCTCGCTCGAGCATCCCGTGGGGTGGATCGTCGACGCCCCCGGTTCCGTGCCTTCGGCCTCCGGGCAGTACGTGACCGTCCGCGACGAGGAGCCGGCCGACGAGCTCTCGTCGGCGCCACGCGAGCTCGCGGTGTTCCAGGGCTCCCTCCCGGGCGTGCATGCGCTGGTGACGTGCGAGATGGAGTCGGACCGGATGGGCTTCGGCTTCGACGAGCAGAGCGATCCCGCCGAGCTGCCCTCCCGCACCGTCGACGGGATCGAGCTGGTGGGCTGGGAGATCACCGGCACCGCCGACGGTCAGGACGCGGTCGAGCAGCTCTACTGCGGCGACGTCGGCGACGACGTGCTGATGTTCCACCTGCGCACCGTCGGCACCACGGCCATGGATCCCGAGGTCGAGGCGATCCTGGACAGCGTCGACGTCGCCGACTGACCAGTGGGATCCGGCGCGCTGGTGAGTGCGGTCATGCGGGGATCCTCCAGTCGATCGGGGTCGCGCCCTGCTGCTCCAGCAGGGCGTTGGTGCGGGAGAAGGGGCGGGAGCCGAAGAAGCCGCGCGAGGCGGACAGCGGGCTCGGATGGGGGCTCGCCACGTGGGGCACCTCGCCGAGCAGCGGGATCAGCGACTGCGCATCGCGCCCCCACAGGATCGCGACCAAGGGGCCGCCCCGTGCGACCAGGGCGCGGATCGCCTGCTCGGTGACCTCCTCCCAGCCGCGACGGCGGTGCGAGGCGGCCCCGCCCGGGGTCACGGTGAGCACCCGGTTCAGCAGCAGCACCCCCTGTTCCTGCCAGGCGCCCAGATCGCCGTGCGGCGCCGGGGCGATCCCCAGGTCCGTCTCCAGCTCGCGGTAGATGTTCGCGAGCGAGCGGGGCAGCGGTCGCACGTCACGCTCGACCGCGAAGCTCAGCCCGATGGGATGGCCGGGCGTGGGGTAGGGGTCCTGGCCCACGATCAGCACCCGCACCTCGGACATCGGCCGGGTGAAGGCTCGCAGCACCCGGTCCCCGGGGGGTAGGTACCCGCGGCCGGAGGCCACCTCCTCGCGCAGGAAGTCACCGAGGGCATGGATGCACGACTCGACAGGGGCGAGGGCTTCGGCCCAGTCGCCGGCGATGGTCTCGTTGAGCGCAGCGGGCATGCGGCCAGTCAATCATCTCGACAGGTCGCGGCCGCCCCGGTTCCGGAGAGCCCGGCACCGGGCCGCGCGCTGAGCGGTGCCTCACCTCGCGGTGCCCGACGGCGAGCCTGGGGGGCGGCGGCGCAGCCTCCGCGTACCCTCGCTCCATGCCCTCCGCCCCCGCTTCGCGTCCTCGTGGCGCCGCCGACGCACCGGAAACGATGTCCGATGCGTCACTGCCGGGACCGCAGGGCGGCCTCAGCGATCGCGACCGGCGGATCCTCGCGCTCGAGAGCCGCGCCTTCCGCTACGTCGGCGCCAAGGAGCGGGCGATCCGCGAGGAGATCGGCATGTCCAAGGTCGCCTATTACGTGCGGCTGAACGCCCTGCTCGACGAGCCCGCGGCCCTGCGCGCCGCCCCCGCCGTCGTCAACCGCCTGCGCGGCCGGCGCACCTCCGAGGACGGCGACACCGCCGCCGGCGACGACCACCGCGTGGCCTGAGACGCTCCGCCACCAGGCGTGTGCTCCGTGCCCGTGAGTCCCGGAGCTGGTCTAATGGGTCCGTGGCTGATTCCCAGTATCCCTACCCGCCGGACCGATTCGACGACGAGGCGGACGCCGTCACCTTCCACGGCGCCCATCGCGCCGAGCTGCCCTTCTGGCGGGAGAACCTGCTGTACATCATCATCATCGGCGCTGCCGCGGTGATGCTCGTGGTGCTCCTGTTCGTGATCGGCGGCGTCGGAGGCGACGGCGACGAGCGCGCCGAGGACCCGACCGTCGCGGCCGAGAGCGAGCAGAGCGAGTCCGCCGCCGCGGAGGAGTCCAGCGCTGCCGAGGAGCCCGCCGCGGAGCCGGACCTGTCCGTCCCCGTCCAGGTGGTCAACGCCGGCGGCATCAACGGCCTGGCCGGCACCTGGCAGTCCACCCTCGAGGAGCAGGGCTGGGAGGACGTCAGCATCGCCACCGCGCAGAACGCCCAGCAGGAGCCGGTCGTCTTCTACCGCGACGAGGCCAACGCCGACACCGCGCAGGCCCTCGCCGACCAGGTCGGTGCCGGGGACGCGGTCCAGAGCGACGAGTACGAGGCGCCCATCACCTTCGTCGCCGTCGCCGAGCCCGGTGACGGCGACCAGGAAGAGGGCGACGGGGAGGGCTGATCCTCCCGGCCGACGGCGCCACCCCGTCGGCCGCCCGCAGCATCCGGCGCGCCGCCCCTCGATCACGAGGGGCGGCGCGCTGCTCTTCCGCCCCGCGCTGTTCCGGTCCCGGCCCGGCCGTCCGCTCCCAGCGGACGGTTAGCACTCTCAGGGGCAGAGTGCTTATGATGATCTGGCACTCGGTGCTCGGGAGTGACAGCCTCCGCGCTCGCAGCCTCCGCGCACCGGGACCTGAACATTCCGGCCCCGTGAGGGCGTCGGCGCCGTGGGACATGAACACGGAGTCGGCACCCGTCCGTCGCGGGCACTGGGCCGGGTGGACATCACAGACACGGGAGAGATTCCACAATGGCCAAGCTCATCTCTTACGACGAGGAGGCCCGGCGCGGCCTCGAGCGGGGTATGAACCAGCTCGCCGACGCCGTCAAGGTCACCCTCGGCCCCAAGGGTCGCAACGTCGTGCTCGAGAAGTCCTGGGGCGCCCCCACCATCACCAACGACGGCGTGTCGATCGCCAAGGAGATCGAACTCGACGATCCCTACGAGAAGATCGGCGCCGAGCTGGTGAAGGAGGTCGCCAAGAAGACCGACGACATCGCGGGCGACGGCACCACCACCGCCACCGTCCTCGCCCAGGCCCTGGTCAAGGAGGGCCTGCGCAACGTCGCCGCCGGCGCCAACCCGATCGCGCTCAAGCGCGGCATCGACAAGGCCGTCGCCTCCGTCTCCGAGACCCTGCTCGCGCAGGCCAAGGAGATCGAGACCAAGGAGCAGATCGCCTCCACCGCCGCCATCTCCGCGGCCGACCCGGCCATCGGCGAGCTCATCGCCGAGGCCCTCGACAAGGTCGGCAAGGAGGGCGTGATCACGGTCGAGGAGTCCAACACCATGGGCCTCGAACTGGAGCTCACCGAGGGCATGCGGTTCGACAAGGGCTACATCTCGCCCTACTTCGTCACCGACGCCGATCGCCAGGAGACCGTCCTCGAGGATCCCTACATCCTCCTGATCTCCTCCAAGATCTCGTCCGTCAAGGACCTGCTGCCGCTGCTGGAGAAGGTCATCCAGTCCGGCAAGCCGCTCGCGATCATCGCCGAGGACGTCGAGGGCGAGGCCCTCGCGGTGCTCGTGGTCAACAAGCTGCGCGGCTCCTTCAAGTCCGTGGCCGTCAAGGCCCCCGGCTTCGGCGACCGCCGCAAGGCGATGCTCGAGGACATGGCCATCCTCACCGGCGGCCAGGTCATCTCCGAGGAGGTCGGCCTCAAGCTGGAGACCGCCGGTCTCGAGCTGCTCGGCCAGGCCCGCAAGGTCGTCGTGACCAAGGACGAGACCACCATCGTCGAGGGCGCCGGCGACGGCGACCGCATCGCCGGTCGCGTCTCCCAGATCCGCACCGAGATCTCCAACTCCGACTCGGACTACGACCGCGAGAAGCTCCAGGAGCGCCTCGCGAAGCTGGCCGGCGGCGTGGCCGTCATCAAGGCCGGCGCCGCCACCGAGGTGGAGCTCAAGGAGCGCAAGCACCGCATCGAGGACGCGGTGCGCAACGCGAAGGCCGCCGTGGACGAGGGTGTCGTCGCCGGTGGCGGCGTGGCCCTGCTCCAGGCCGGCGCGGACACCTTCGGCAAGCTCGAGCTCGAGGGCGACGAGGCCACCGGTGCCGCCATCGTCAAGGTGGCCATCGAGGCCCCGCTCAAGCAGATCGCGGTCAACGCCGGTCTCGAGGGCGGCGTCGTTGCGGAGAAGGTCAAGAACCTCCCCGTCGGCCAGGGTCTGAACGCCGCGACCGGCGAGTACGAGGACCTGGTCGCCGCCGGGATCATCGACCCGGTCAAGGTCACCCGCTCCGCGCTGCAGAACGCCGCGTCCATCGCCGGCCTGTTCCTCACCACCGAGGCCGTTGTGGCCGACAAGCCGGAGCCGGTCAAGGCTCCCGCCGGTGGCGACGACATGGGCGGCATGGGGGGCATGGGCGGCATGATGTGATCCAGCCTCACGGCTGATCACCTGCCGCTCCACCCGAGCGCTCGACGGGCCCCGATCCTCTGCGGAGGGTCGGGGCCCCGTCATGTCCGGGGGGCGGGGAGGGGCGAGGCAGACGAGCAGACGCCTCTGCGGGAGAAGTCAGGAAACCTTCGGCGACGGCAGGTGCCGGATCGTCGGACACGACAGGATGGCGGCGCACCGCCGAGGACGTCGAGATGCGCCGCTCCTCGGCGTCCCCGAGGAGGAGGACCCATGAGGTCGACGACGACCGCACGCCCACCAGGGCCACGACCAGGACGCAGAGCGCTGCTCACCGGCATCCCCGTGCTCGGCGCGGGAGCGCTCGCGATGGCGGGCTGCGCGCCCACCGACGCCGGTGCCGCCACGGATGTCGAGAACATCCTCACCGTCTCCCTGAACCAGACCGAGACCCACCCCAGCTATCTGGCGCTGACCTATTGCGGCGAGCGGCTCGCCGAGGCGACCGAGGGCCGCTGTGGCGCCCGCATCTACGCCAACGAAGCGCTCGGCGCGCAGCAGGAGGTCGTCCAGCTCGTCTCCGACGGCAGCGTCGCCATGGCGGTCATCTCCGCCCCGCAGGTGGAGAACCTCTCCATGGCCTTCCGACCACTGAACCTTCCCGGCGCGTTCGTGGACATCGCGCACCAGACCGCCGTGCTCGGCGACGAGTCGATCGTGGGTGAGCTGTTCTCCTCCCTCGAGGACGAGCGGCGCCTGCGCGTGCTCGGCGGCTTCACCCAGGGCTCCCGCCACGTCTACACCGACCGCGAGGCCTTCGGGCCGGCGATCGAGGAGGTGGGGCGGTCGTTCCTGGCCACCCCGGAGGACGAGGACCTGTACGAGCGCGTGCGCGCGCTCGCCGAGGACATGGGGGCGGAGCGATGAGCGAGCCGCGCAGGAAGCTCGTCACGGGACTGACCTGGATCAGCATCGTGCTGTTCGTGGTGCTGGTGGTCGTGGTGATGTGGCAGGTGTTCACCCGGCAGGTGCTGCAGGCCCCGAGCGCCTGGACCACCACCTTCTCCCAGTACCTGTTCATCTGGCTGGTGCTCTTCGCCGTCGCGATGGTGTTCGGGGAGCGCGGCCACGTGGCGGTGGACTTCTTCGCCCGCCTGATGCCGCGTCCCGCCCAGCGCATCACCAACATCCGCGCGCAGGTCTCGGTGCTGGCTTTCGCGCTGCTGGGCCTGACCTGGGGCGGCCTCCGCGGCATGGCGATCTCCTGGGACCAGGCGATCCCCGGCCTGCCCGTCACCGTGGGGCAGATGTACCTCGCCCTGCCGATCGCGGGTGTGCTCATGGCCCTGTTCGCCCTCGAGGACCTGGTGCGCGCCGCGCGCGGCGAGGACATGCTCGCCGGCGACGACGCCCAGACCGAGGCCGCCATCGACGCGGCCGAGCAGAAGGGGGCCTGAGCCATGGATCCCGCAACCCTCGCCGCGATCATCCTGATCGCCGGAGTCGTCGTCCTCATCGGCATCGGTGCACCGATCGCGATCGCCATCGGCCTGCCCTCGATCCTCGCGCTTGCCGCGGTGGTCGGCACCGAGCAGGCCGTGTTCGTCGCCTCCCAGCGCATGTTCACCGGCGCCAGCTCCTTCACGCTGCTGGCGATCCCGTTCTTCGTCCTCGCCGGATCGCTCATGAACACCGGCGGCATCGCCGAACGGCTCATCGACGCCGCGAAGGTGCTCGTGGGCCGGATGCCCGGCTCCCTCGCGCAGACCAACGTGGTCGGCAACGCCCTGTTCAGCTCCGTCTCCGGGGCGGCCATGCCTCCGCCGCCGCGATGGGCTCCGCCCTCGGTCCGCGCATGAAGCGCGAGGGCTAGGACCCGGCGCTGTCCGCCGCGGTCAACGCGTCCTCCGCCCCGGCGGGCATGATGATCCCGCCCTCGAACACCCTCATCGTGTACTCGCTGGTCTCCTCGACCTCCGTGGCCACGCTGTTCATGGCCGGCTACGGGCCGGGGCTGGTGTGGGTGCTGGCCTGCATCGTGGTGGTGGCGATCATCTCCCGGCGCCGCCCGGAGATGCGCGCCGGCGGCGAGAGGATCCTGCTGGGGCTCGCCCTGAAGACCCTCGCCAAGGCGCTGCCGGCGATCTTCATGATCGTCGTCGTCATCGGCGGTCTGCTGGTCGGCTTCTTCACCGCCACCGCATCGGCGGTCATCGCGGTCGCGTACTCGCTGATCCTGGGCCTGATCTACCGACAGCTCACCCTGAAGAACCTGCCGTCGGTGATCGCGGGCTCGGCCCGCACCACCGCCGTGGTGATGCTGCTGGCGCTCGCGGACTCGAAGACCGTCATCCTGCTGCTGATGATGCTGATCCTGCTGATCGTGGGCGCCTTCATGGATCCCACCCCGGCGATCCTCATCTTCACGCCGATCTTCCTGCCGATCGCGCTGGAACTCGGGGTGGATCCGATCCACTTCGGCATGATGATCACCTTCAACCTGTCGCTGGGCACGATCACCCCACCGGTGGGGAACATCCTGTTCATCAGCGCGAAGGTGGGCGGCGTCCGGGTCGAACCCGTGATCCGGCAGATGCTGCCGTTCTTCGCGGCGCTGCTCATCGGCCTGGTGCTGGTCGTGTTCATCCCGCAGATCTCGATGTTCCTGCCGAACATCCTGGGGATGACCGGCGCCGCCGGCTGACCCGAACCCTCCTCGGCGCCGCCGGCGCTTCGGGAAGCTGCCCGTCGGGTGCTTCCCGAAGCGCCGGCGGCGCTGTGCTGTGCGCGGGCGGAGTGCGGGCCGGCGCAGCGACCTCACACCAGGAAGATCGGGATCATGCCGGGGTTGTGAGCGTGGACGATCGCGAGGAACACGACCACGTCGAACAGCAGGTGCACGATCAGCACGTACAGCAGAGAGCCGGTGCGGGAGAAGAGCCAACCCTGCAGGAGCGCGAAGGGGAAGGTCAGCAGCGGACCCCACGCCTGGTAGCCGAGCTCCCACAGGAACGACACGAAGATCGTCGCCTGGAGCAGGTTCGCGATCCGCACCGGGAAGTGGCGGCGCAGCAGCGCGAAGCAGGTGCAGATGAAGAACAGCTCGTCCCAGGTGCCCACGAAGTTCACGCCCACGAAGAAGCGCGCGAGCTCCCCGCCGTCGGAGATCTGCGGCCAGTTGCGGTACACGCCCGAGGTGATGAAGTAGAAGGGCAGGATCAGCCAGCCCAGGAACGGCACGGCGACCATGTACGCCCGCTCCGCCCGCGACCAGGGCTCCCCGGTGCGCAGCGGGAAGCGGATCGCGCGCCGACGCAGCACCAGCCGGTCCAGCAGCAGCGGCACCGTCACGGCGGCGATCAGCACGGTGCCGATGGTGAGGAAGCGGTCCCATT